>JAVBJR010000009.1:0-84367 GCA_031546965.1 Dysgonomonas sp. | reverse complement strand
AAGCCTATAAAAATAAAAACACATGGCAGAAAAGCCAAATCAATATTTAAATACGGATTAGATTATATTGCTAAAAGATTGTTAAATGCTGAAAATGAAGATGATATAGATATATTTGCTTTTTTGTCATGTACTTAGGTCCGGAGTGTATTTTTCGGTGAAAAAAGCAAAGAAAACAGGAGCTAAATTTTGGGCTCCGGTAACCTTTCAATTGATAAAAGATGCAGGAGTTCCTCTTGTTGTAGGAGGCTTATTCAGTTTGATATTGGTATATCATGGTTACTTTGGAATGACGGCATCTACCATGCTTATATTTTACGGTATTGCTTTGGTGACTGCAGGGGCAAGAACCTATCGTGATATAAAAATATTGGGAGCTTGCGAAATAGTATTAGGTCTTTTGGCAGGTCTATTTATCGGAAACGGACTTCTATTGTGGGCAATTGGATTTGGTGTTTTACACATTGTATATGGCATAGTTATGTACATGAAGTATGATGCAAAATCAGATAAAGCAAATGGATGATGAAAGATATAATATCAGGTCTAAATAAGATATTCGATAGCAGGATACGCTTGGGTATTATGTCGGTATTGGTGGTGAACGACAGTGTCGATTTTAATACTATCAAAGAACTGCTCGAAGTAACAGACGGCAATTTGGCAAGTCACCTCAAGGCTTTAGAAAAAGAAGAAGTAATTGTGGTAAAGAAACAATTTGTAGGGCGGAAGCCAAATACCTCATACAGCGTTACCCACGAAGGGCGGAAACTGTTTCAAGAACATATTGATGCACTCGAAAAATTAATTAATCCTTTAGCATAAAAAAAATTTTAATCTTAAGCTTTGAATTTCAAAGTTCTTTTAAATAATAAATTAAAATGGAAACAACGAAGTCATTTTTTCAGAAACATTCAGTAATTGTAAAGATTAGTGTAATTGCAGTTTTAACGCTATTAATGCTTATCCCCATAGGCATGGTAAGGTCGCTGATACAAGAACGCGAAAGCAATAAAATTTTAGTACAGGAGGAGATTAGCGACAAGTGGGGTGGGCAACAGCGTTTGGTCGGACCTATACTTGTTTTACCTTATAAAACCCGTGTAACAGAAGGAATCCCTATTACTAAGAAGTATGCCTATTTTTTACCCGATGAATATAATGTAGAAGGGAATATAAAACCCGAAGAACGTTCGAGAGGAGTGTATCAGGTATTGTGCTATCAATCGGCTATGCAGTTGAAAGGAAAGTTTAGTTTTCCGGATTATGCAAAGTTGAATTTGAGCACAGACCAAATTGATTGGAGTGAAGCTTTTTTATTGGTTGGGGTTCCGGCTTTACAGGGAATTAAAAATAAAATAGATTTCAAAATGAATGGTAAATCGATAGACATCTTAGCAAGTGTTGCGGAGAATGATTTAATAAGTTCTGGTTTAACTGTAAAAATGCCTCTCGATCCGGCTGATATCAAAGAAACATATGACTTCGATTTTGATTTGACTTTAAATGGAACAAACGGGCTATATTTTGCTCCGATAGGTAAGCACACCAGTATACATATGAAGTCTGAATATAAAACGGTGACTTTTATTGGAGATTTTTTACCCAATACCCGAAAAATAGATCAATCGGGATTTGATGCTCAATGGGAAATTTTTGATTATAACAGAAACTATGCTCAAATGTGGATAGGTCAAAACTCTAGTATTGACAGTTCTCAATTGGGTGTCGACTTATTGCTCCCTGTCGACCAATACCAAAAAACGATGCGTTCGGCTAAATATGCCATTATGTTTATAGCGTTGACTTTTTTAGTCTTTTTTATGGTCGAGTTATTGAACAAGAGACGTATACATCCAGTGCAATATTTGTTGGTAAGTTTTGCGTTGGTATTGTTTTATAGTTTACTTTTGGCATTGGCAGAATATATTGGTTTCGAGTGGTCGTATTTGATATCGGCTTTGGGCATTGTATCTCTTATTATTGCTTATTCGTACTCGATACTTAAGTCGAAGAAGCAAACATTCTTTATGGGAATATTCCTGTGTGTATTATATATTTTCTTATTTGTAATTCTTCAATTAGAAGATATGGCTCTGCTACTAGGTAGTGCAGGACTATTTATAACATTGGCAATAGTGATGTATATATCTCGCAAAGTAGATTGGTATAAAGAAGATAACAGGATAGAAAACTCTATTGATAAAGAAACTGTTTAGATTTTGGTAGGGGCGAAAATTTTTTCGCCCCTATTTGCCAATTTTAATTTACTTTGTAATTCAAATAATTATCAAAATGGAACCAAAAACATTTAAAGTTGTAACCTCTATATCAATGGTATTCACTTTTACAATAGCAGCCCTCAGCGTTATTGGTGTTACCATCACCGGTTTTTATCCGGGCATTGTTGTGTTATTACTAGTGGCTCTTATTCCCATTGCATCTAAGTTTTATGCTAAAAAAAAGTCTGCCGATTTTCGAAAAAAATATTATACAACATTTACAATTATCAATTTGCTAGCAATAGTAGTTGTGCTATGGATGACATTTGTAATTGTGCATGATCGTGTGCTTGGTGACTGTTGATGATTTTCAAGTTTAACTTTACTCATTGCAATGCAAAGATAAAGTGCATTTTTTCTCGCACAGCTATTAATTTATACACCCGTTATCCTCCTACAATGTTAGCTTCTCCAACGTAAAAGGGTGGGGAAGTGCTTCTTCATTCCCACAATTGCTTCTTCTTTGGTGTATTTTATTTCGGAGTCTCTGTTGAATTCTTCTACAAATTCGGCACATTTGAGGATCATTTCGTCCATTGTGACATCGGAGGTAAATGCACCATCTTTGTAGCAATAGCTGCAATAGGTTGTGTTTACCGATCCGTCTTTGTTTGTACTGTTAAATTCGGCTGACATAGGCATGCCACAGCTTTGGCAAAAAGTTTGTTCCATGATGTTTGGTTATTGGTTGTTTATATTCAATAACAAAGATAAGGATATCTTGGATTGGTATACTTATCCAATCTTGCTAAAAAAGAAAACAGGCAGATATTTTTGGTATCTGCCTGTTTATAGGGGTGAGGTTCTACTCCACCCGTTTATTTTATTCTTCTGATGGGCAGGACAGAGTCCTGCCTCTACAGTTTAATTTCCTTTCTTCTCTACTTCTTTTACCTCGAAGTTCAATGGATTTTTCACCTTGTCTTTAAGGAGAGCAATGTCTAAAACTTCCGAAATATCCGAAACATAATGAAAAGTCAATCCTTTCAAGTAAAGTTCCTTTATTTCCTCGATGTCTTTTTTGTTCTCTTTACACAAGATTATTTCTTTGATTCCGGCACGTTTGGCAGCTAATATTTTCTCACGGATACCACCTACGGGAAGTACTTTTCCTCGGAGGGTAATTTCGCCTGTCATAGCCAAATTGGGTCTAACCTTGCGTTGCGTAAATGCCGAAGCTAGAGACGTTACCATCGTAATACCGGCAGAAGGTCCGTCTTTGGGAATAGCACCTTCGGGAACATGTACGTGTACATTCCAGTTATCGAGTACATTATCGTCGATACCCAATTTTTGATTGTGAGAATGTATGTATTCGAGAGCCAGCATAGCCGATTCTTTCATTACATCTCCCAAGTTTCCGGTAAGCGTTAGTTTGCTGCCTTTACCTTTGCTTAGCGATGTTTCGATGAATAGAATTTCACCACCTACCGAAGTCCAAGCCAAGCCTGTAACCACTCCGGCATACTCGTTGCCTTGATATTCGTCTCTCGAGAATCTATTTGCACCTAAGTAATCTTTGATGTTAGCAACTTCAAGAATTTTTGGGTAATCTTCTTTTAAAGCAACCTTTAGAGCTACTTTACGCATTATTTTAGCCAACGTTTTATCTAAAGAACGCACGCCCGATTCACGGGTGTAGTCTCCGATAATATTTTCGATGGTCTTTTTAGGGATATCTATGTCTTCTTTCTTTAGACCGTGATTTTCGAGTTGCTTAGGTATAAGATGTTTGCGTGCAATCTCTACCTTTTCCTCCATAATATATCCGCTGATGTCTATCAGCTCCATACGATCGAGTAGGGGTTGCGATATTGCCGATACATTGTTGGCTGTTGCAATGAACAGTACTTTCGACAAATCGTAATCGATATTCAGGTAATTATCATGGAAAGACGAGTTTTGTTCGGGATCTAACACTTCTAAAAGTGCCGACGCAGGATCGCCTCTAAAGTCGTTCCCAATCTTATCTATTTCATCCAAAACGAATACAGGATTTGATGCTCCAGCCTTTTGTATATTCTGAATAATGCGTCCGGGCATAGCACCTATATAAGTACGGCGGTGTCCACGGATTTCCGATTCGTCGTGTAATCCACCGAAAGATACCCTAACGTATTTACGGTTCAAGGCTTCGGCTACCGATTTACCTAAAGAGGTTTTACCTACTCCGGGAGGTCCGTATAAACAAATAATGGGTGACTTAAGGTCGCCTTTCAATTTCAATACGGCAAGATGCTCTATGATGCGTTCTTTTACTTTTTCGAGTCCGAAATGATCTCTATCCAGTACCTTTTGAGCATGTTTCAAATTGAAATTGTCTTTGGTGTATTCGTTCCAAGGCAATTCCAACAGGGTTTGCAGATAAGTATATTGTGTAGAGTAGTCGGGCGATTGTGGGTGTAGGCGTTCGAGCTTCTTAACCTCTTTGTCTACACTTTCGGCTACTTTTTCATTCCATTTTTTAGTTTTTATTTTCTCTTTCAGATCATCAATATCTGCTTGTTGAGGGTTGCCACCCAACTCGTCTTGAATAGTTTTGATCTGTTGCTGAAGAAAATATTCTTTTTGTTGTTGATTCAGTTCCTCACGGGTTTTCATCTGGATATTCATTTTCATCTCCAGCATTTGAGTTTCCCTGTTGAGTATCATCAATAGACGATAAGCCCTGTTTTTGTCATCATCAATATTGAGTAATTCTTGCTTCTCCGACCCTGTTACAGGCAGATTGGTGCAACAATAATTTACCAATAATGGCGATTTTGAATTTTCATTCAGCTTAGTTACCAAATCCTTGGGCGGATCGCCATACATACGCAACATATGTATAGTCATATCCCGTATAGACTCCAAGAGAACCTGATACTCTTTGTCGTCTTTTTCGGCAGCAGTTGTTTCTTTTATAGTATATTTTGCCTTTAAAAATGGTTCGGTTGTGGTAATCTGATCTATCCTAAAGCGTTTTTTGCCCTGCAATATAACAGTTAGATTAGGATCGTTGGGCAGATCTATGACACGGACAACTTCTCCGATGACACCAATGTCATATAAGTCGTTTTGCTCGGGATCTTCTGTCTCTGCATCTTTTTGACACACCATTCCTACTATTCCCTTTTTGTTTTTCAGGCTTTTAAGTGCCTTTAGAGACTTGGGTCGTGCCACGGTAATAGGTAGGCTGGTTCCGGGAAAGATGATAGTGTTGCGAAGTGCTAAAAGCGGAATTTCGTCTTTCAGATACTTTTCGTCAATATCGAAATCGACATTGCCCAATTCGTCCGAAACGATCGAAATTACAGGCTCCGAGTTCCCGTCAATACTAAAAAAATCTCTATCTTTTTTATCAAACATTGTATGTTATTTCGTTTATCCGATTATGCTTCTTGTTATTTTCTTGAAGTGTACAAAGTTAAGAATAATCACTAACTTTGCTTTCTTATTTTACTTAACAAATATTGTGCCAGTATAATTTTGTCAAAATTAAGTAAATAACAGTGTTGCCAATTTGTCTATAACTTTATCAGAGATGTCTAATTCGTACTTCCGGTTCAAGAAATTTACGGTTTATCACGATAAATGCGCCATGAAAGTGGGTACCGATGGAGTCTTGCTTGGTGCATGGACAAAAATAGGAGAGGCAAAAACATCTCTTGATATTGGTACAGGCACAGGGTTGATAGCATTGATGTTATCTCAACGATTGAATAATCTGTTGACTGTTGATGCTATCGACATAGACCAGTCGGCAATAGTGCAGGCTAAGGAGAACGTAGAACGTGCAGAGTTTAAGAATATACAGTGTATACATGCTTCGTTACAGAATTATGCACCTGCTTGCAATAAGCAGTACGATCTGATTGTTTCCAATCCCCCTTATTTTTCTTCGTCATTGCATTCACCTTCGGGGCAGCGTACATTGGCAAGGCATACGGCTTCTTTACAGATGAGTGAATTTATGAATATTTCAGCCCGTTTGTTATCTTCAGAAGGTTATTTGTCGCTTATATTTCCGCATAGCGAAAAAGATGTATTGATTGAGTTGGCAGAAAGAGCAGGTCTGTTTGTATCCCGCATAACAAATGTTTATCCTATGCCTCACCTCCAAGCCAAAAGGGTATTACTCGAGTTTTCGCTGTTGAAGCACGAAATTGAAACAACAGATTTGATTATAGAAAAAGAGCGTCATTTATATACGGACGATTTTTCTGATTTAGTAAAAGATTTTTATTTGAATTTGTAAACCGAAACACCTAATTGATAATTTTATGGATGACTTAGAACAACCCCGTATTATAAAGCCCAACCTGACAATAGCAAAAAATATTACTGTCATATTGGTTGTACTCAAAGTATTATTTTTCAATCATTTGCTCACAACTCTTTTTTCTTTTCCTGTTGTATATCTGATCGCTAATTGGTTGTACATTCCTCTTGGTGTTCTGAGTATTGTGTTGTTTTTGATGTTTGGTAAATACTTGGACAATTTTGAATTGAAAAATGTAAAAGTTTGGATTTACTTGATTGTAGCAACTCTCTTTTTCGGTATGGTAATTAGTATAATTGATAGGGTTTTGGAGTCTTTACATGAGACACAAGACGGATTGACGGGTGTGTTATCTGTCCTTGATAATCATCCTTATAAAGTGATGCTCTACAGTTGTCTTAGCATAATTTAGGTCTTACAAACTTTATTCTTTTGTGTTTTGGGAGTGAAGCTTGTGTCTTTGAAAAAGAAAGATTTTATAGGTGGTTTACAGATTGTAGGTATTTTTTTACTTCTTTCGGTACGCTTATTTTTAATCACTTATGTATTTTTGGGGCTTGTTGCGTCATTTCGTGATTTTCCTTTCAATGGAGCTCTTGATGTGTTATATCGCTACTCCGAAATTGTTAATATATTGATGTTTACCAGTATTGGTTATGTATTTTATAAAGCAGATTCTCATAATAATAAAATGGATAATCATGTTTTACGCGACTTATAAAGTGGAAATCTTTTTACGCAATTTAATACCTCTAAATGTAGAATAATTGGTACCTTTAGTGTCGCTAAAAATATATAGGAATGAAAAAAACAGCTTTAATTACAGGAGCAACAGCCGGAATTGGCAAAGCTACCGCCGAAAGATTAGCCAAAGAAGGTTTCGATATTATCATCACCGGACGCCGTAAAGAAAAACTCGAAGAACTGCAAAGTTCGATTCAAAAAGCGTATAAAGTTGAGGTACTTTTGCTTGAGTTTGATGTTTGCAATTATGCAGAGGTACAAAAGTATCTAGGAAACTTACCCGAAAGATGGAAAAACGTAGATGTACTTGTCAACAATGCAGGATTGGCAGTAGGACTAAGTCCTATTCACGAGGGTGTTGTAAACGATTGGGAACGAATGATTGATACCAACATCAAAGGGCTGTTGTATGTAACACGTGCAATAACTCCCCACATGGTCGAACGAAAATCGGGACACATTATTAATGTAGGTTCTATTTCCTCCAAAGAGGTGTACACGAACGGTGCTGTATATTGTGCTACCAAACATGCCGTAAAAGCATTGTCGCAGGGCATGCGTTTAGATATGGTGAACTATGGCATCAAGGTGACCTTGGTTTGTCCCGGTGCAGTAGAAACAGAGTTTTCGGTAGTACGTTTCAAGGGAGATCAAAGTCGTGCAGACAAGGTTTATGATGGTTTTACACCTCTTGCTGCCGAAGATATTGCCGATGCCATTTATTATGCTGTATCAGCCCCCGATCATGTGGATGTACAGGATGTGTTGGTGATGCCCAAAGCTCAGGCTTCGGCAACTATTATTCACAAACAATAATTCTTCGAATAAAAAAGGAAAATAGTTATGGAAAGCAACTTCGTTTATTATCAGTACCGGGATGGTAAATACTATGTGAAAGAAAAGAACTACGGGTGCTGGATTATGTCTGTTTTGGGCTTTTTTGGAATGCTGTATGCCATATCTTTATTTGTGGAGGATGGGGTTTTTTCTATCGACCATTTGTTCGTAGGCGTTATTGCTCCTTTCGCTTTTACTCTAGCTTGGTTGGTTCATGCGTCTAAAAAAACGTGGATAAATGTAAACCAAAGGCAGATTGTCAGAACATACTTGTTCGGACTCGTGAAGCAGCAATATACGTTCTACGATTTTATTCAGTTCTACATTGTAAGAACCAGTATGAATTTAATCTATTCGGGTACGGATGTGAAGATGAAAATGAAGAAGAAATTTCTATTTGATGACACATTCACATTAAAGAGCTTTTACTTCAAAACTAAACGGACAGAAGCCTTTATTCACGAAACGAGGGCTATTATGGATTCTTCGATATCAAACTAAATTAGTTAATATATGAGTGTGATAGGTAGGAGTACTCAAAAAATCCTTGAAAAATTAGTTGATTATCTGTTGCCGATAAAGAGAGCTACAAACATGCTGATTCTTAATTTTTTAGAGTTTCGTACTTAATTTTTTTGAAAAAAAGTGTTGAGAATGTTTGCAGGAATAGAAATATCCACTACCTTTGCATCCGCAATCGAGAGATAACGCCGCTTGAGAAGTCAAGAGTTACTCGCAAATTGGTCCATTCGTCTATCGGTTAGGACGCCAGGTTTTCATCCTGGAAAGAGGGGTTCGACTCCCCTATGGACTACTCAAAGAAACAAAAAATTACCAAATAAAGAAATAGATTAGTCAAATGGCAAATCATAAATCTTCGATAAAAAGAATCAGACAAACAGACGTAAAACGTCTGCGTAACAGATATGTAGCTAAAACAACTCGTAATTCGGTAAAGAAGCTTCGTGCTATGACCGATAAAGAAGAGGCTGCAAAATTGTATCCATCTGTATCGTCTATGTTAGACAAGTTAGCTAAAAAGAATGTTATTCATAAGAATAAAGCTTCTAACTTGAAATCGAAACTTGCTCTTCACGTAAACTCTCTATAAGAGGATTACTTCTGATATAATACGGAAGGTCGGACTTAAATAGTTCGACCTTTTAGTTGCTTATGTGATACTCGAAAAAGATACAAAAATATACATCTAAATACGAATTTAGCTTATCTTTACATTTTTTATTGCTTTTCTGAAGTAAATATGAACATATTCTATTTTCTGAATGTTATAAAGCCAAATTATAAACGCATAAACACATAAACCCATACAAGTATATGAAAACTTTAATTCTTTCGTTAGCAACTTTCGTTTTAGGAGTCTCGAACAGTTTTGGACAAACAGATACGTCGGCTTTTCGTTACGATACAGTTCCCAATCCGGCAAAAACCCAATCGCAGCAGACTTTATACAAAATAGAGCAACCGGTAAAACAACAACAGCCGCAAACATATCAGTCGAAGCCGGCACAATCGCAACAACCACTCAGCTATAGTGAAGGGCATTCGAGCCAAGGTCGGATGGTATTCGGCGGGACATTTGGTTTGGCATTTGGTAGTAACTATTCGTCTGTGAATATATCTCCACAGGTTGGCTATGAGTTCAATCGTTATTTCACAGCCGGAGGCGGAATAGCTTACTTCTATTATAAAAATGATTTGAATATTGGAGATAGATCCGATTTCTCGCAAAACTATTTGGGAGCGAACGTGTATGCTAAGTTTAGCCCTATTCGCTATATTTCTTTCCAAGTGCAACCCGAAATTTATCAGATGTGGGGAAGTGCGGGAGGAGAGTCCATCGATTCGCAAACGGTTCCTGCAGTTTTGGCTGGAGGTGGTGTGAATATTCCTGCCGGACGTAACGGAGCTGTTTCTCTAATGGTTTATTACGATTTGGTACAAGACGATTGGAGTCCTTACGGAAATCAAATGTTTTATTCGATTGGGTATACTTTCGGATTTTAACGTATATCATTAAAAATATAGTACCTCTTTAAAGTTATGGTAATATCCATTACTTTAGGGAGGTTTTTGCATCAATATGTATACTGAAAGTTGTGATTTGCTTTCATTTTTATCTATATTTGCATTACTTAAAATTATAGACTTTATTGATTGAAGAATAGGTCAACTTAAAAATACTTACTATTACATAATATGAATACTTTTGGCAATATATTTAGGTTAACATCTTTCGGAGAATCTCACGGTGCGGGTATCGGAGGTGTAATTGACGGTTGCCCGGCAGGTATTGTAGTAGATATGGATTTTATCCAAAACGAACTGAACCGCCGCCGTCCCGGACAATCTAAAATAACTACACCTAGAAATGAAGCCGATAAAGTAGAGTTTTTGTCCGGTATTTTCGAGGGAAAAACTACCGGAACTCCCATCGGTTTTATGGTATGGAACGACAATCAGCATTCGTCGGATTACGACAATATGAAAACCCTATTTCGCCCGTCTCATGCCGATTATACATATCAACAAAAATACGGAATAAGAGATCATAGGGGAGGGGGGCGTTCTTCGGCTCGCGAAACTATTTCCCGTTGTGTAGCTGGAGCTTTAGCCAAATTGGTACTCAATCGGTTGAAGGTTTCCGTCACAGCCTATACTTCTCAAGTGGGAGCTGTTAAACTCGATAAACTATATTCAGAATATGATCTTTCTAAAATAGAAGATACCCCTGTGAGATGCCCTGATCTTCGGAAAGCAGAGGAAATGATAACTCTAATAAACGAAGTGAAATCGCAAGGCGATACTATTGGCGGAGTAATTACCTGTGTGATAAAGGGTACTCCCGTTGGATTGGGTGAACCAGTATTCGGAAAACTGCATGCAGCCTTGGGTAATGCTATGTTAAGTATCAATGCCGTGAAAGGTTTTGAGTATGGCGATGGCTTTGATGTGAATCACAGAGGGTCGGACGTGAACGATGAGTTCTATGATAAATCTGGTGAAATAAGTACCCGTACCAATCATTCGGGAGGTATTCAAGGCGGAATTTCGAACGGACAGGATATTTATTTCAAAGTAGCCTTTAAGCCTGTTGCAACTATTTTGATGCAGCAACATACAGTAGATCAAGAAGGAAACGAAACCGATCTTAAGGCTCGTGGTCGCCACGATGCGTGTGTTCTTCCCCGTGCTGTACCTATCGTTGAGGCAATGGCGGCAATGACTATTCTCGATTATTATTTATTGAATAAGGCTCGTTGATAGTTGATAATTGAGATTATATTGAGACGTAAGCATTACGTCTCTACTTGTTTACTTGTAACTCAAAAATAATATAGTAAATTTGTAAGCGTATTGCATTTAAGGATGCAAATAATAAATTAGGTCAGCGACCTTTAATCAGAAAAATAATAATACGGGTCAGCGACCTTTAAAACTTTCTTATATAATGAAAAGAGATACTGCAATTTTTGATATTATTGAAAGAGAACACCAACGTCAACTTAAGGGAATTGAGCTTATTGCTTCAGAAAATTTTGTAAGCCAGCAAGTAATGGATGCGATGGGATCGTGTCTAACTAATAAATATGCCGAGGGATATCCAGGCAAACGTTATTATGGTGGTTGCGAAGTAGTTGACCTAAGTGAGCAATTGGCAATAGATCGTCTGAAACAAATTTTTGGTGCCGAATGGGCAAATGTACAACCTCACTCGGGTGCTCAAGCAAATGCAGCAGTATTTTTGGCTTGTCTACAAGCAGGTGATAAATTTTTAGGGTTGAATCTTTCTCATGGAGGTCACCTTTCGCACGGTTCACCCGTTAATTTTTCGGGATTGATGTTCCATGCACTCGAATATAATGTAAGACAAGATAACGAAGAGATCGATTACGATCAAATGGAGTCTGTAGCTAAGGCTGAGAGACCAAAATTGATTATTGCAGGAGCTTCGGCATACTCTCGTGATTGGGATTATGCACGTATCCGTCAGATTGCCGATTCTATTGGGGCTATTTTCTTGGTAGATATGGCTCACCCTGCAGGATTAATTGCTGCCGGTCTTTTGAACAACCCTCTTCAACATGCACATATTGTAACTACTACAACACATAAAACCTTACGAGGTCCTCGTGGTGGAGCTATATTATTAGGTAAAGATTTCGAAAATCCTTGGGGCAAAAAAACGCCAAAAGGAGAAACCCGTATGATGTCGGCTTTGTTGGATTCTGCTGTATTTCCCGGAATACAAGGCGGTCCACTTGAGCATGTAATCGCTGCGAAAGCAGTTTCTTTTGCTGAGGCATTAGACCCATCTTACAAAGTATATCAAGCACAAGTTCAGAAGAATGCTGCTGTAATGGCTCAAGCTTTTGCCGATAAAGGATACAAGATTGTATCGGAAGGTACAGATAATCACCTGATACTTGTCGATTTAAGAAGTAAGTTTCCTGAATTGACCGGCAAGGTAGCCGAAAAAGCTCTTGTAGCGGCAGATATTACTACCAACAAAAATATGGTTCCGTTCGACAGCCGCAGTCCGTTCCTCACATCGGGGTTGCGTTTTGGTACTCCTGCTATCACCACCCGTGGTGTTAAAGATGGTTTGATGGGCGATATTGTTGAAATGATTGATACCGTATTGGCAAATCACGAAGACGAAAAAGTGATTAAGGCGGTACACGATAAGGTAAACCAAATAATGAAAGATTATCCTTTGTTTGCTTGGTAATCGGGCAAGTGATTTATAACGATATAAAAAGAACACAGTTGAGGCATGGGCTTCACCTGTGTTTTTTTACTTTAGCCTCCCTCAACCCCTCCAAAGGAGGGGAGCTTTGTAGCTACTCTCTTTAGGGTAGACAAAATTAAGCGTATTGAATACTCCCCTCCTTTGGCAGGGGTTGGGGAGGTATCCTTAGGGCGAGAAAAAAGATCAGCCTTTTTATCTATCCCAAAACCATATGCTAAACAGGCAACCACAAATAAAAGATTCATTATTCAAGTTGATCAATGAGTATAAGTAGCCGAAATGTAAGATTAAAAGTTCTTTTTCACTCCATTTTGTAATACGCACTTATCAGAACTGTTTATGACTAAAAACCAATACTGAATTATACTAAAGAGGGGTGTTGAATGTGCAAATTTGACAACGAATAATTAGTGAAAAATATATTTTTTACGTATTTTTGTAAACCTCAAAATGCAATATTTAAAGATGTCATTTTGGTAATGTAGAAATACATAAGGTGCACTAATTAAGTTAAATTCGGACTGATAATTTTTTTAACCCATAAAAATTTTAATAAAATGATTAAAGTAGGTATTAATGGTTTCGGACGTATTGGTCGTCTTGTTTTCCGTGCAGCTCAAGGTAGAAACGATATTCAAGTAGTTGGTATCAACGACCTTATCGATGTAGAATACATGGCTTATATGCTACGTTATGATACAATACACGGAAAATTTAACGGAACTGTTGAAGTTAAAGACGGTAAATTGGTTGTTAATGGTAACGCTATCCGTGTAACTGCAGAGAGAAATCCTGCTGACTTGAAATGGGATGCAGTAGGAGCAGAGTACGTAGTAGAATCTACCGGTCTATTCTTAGACAAAGCTACTGCTACAGCTCACATCACTGCAGGTGCAAAATATGTAGTAATGTCGGCTCCATCAAAAGACGATACCCCTATGTTCGTTTGCGGTGTAAATGATGACAAATATGTAAAAGGAACTCAAATTGTTTCTAACGCATCTTGTACTACAAACTGTTTGGCTCCTATTGCCAAAGTATTGAACGATAACTTTGGTATTGCTGATGGTTTGATGACAACTGTGCATGCTACAACAGCAACTCAAAAAACAGTTGACGGACCTTCTGCTAAAGACTGGAGAGGTGGACGTGCTGCTGCAGGTAACATTATTCCTTCTTCTACAGGTGCAGCTAAAGCTGTAGGCAAAGTTATTCCTGAGTTGAACGGAAAACTAACAGGTATGTCGATGCGTGTTCCTACTTTGGACGTTTCTGTGGTTGACTTAACTGTTAATTTGGCTAAACCAGCTAAATATGCAGAAATTTGTGCTGTAATGAAAGCGGCTTCTGAAGGTCCTTTGAAAGGTATCCTTGGATATACCGAAGAAGAAGTTGTTTCTTCTGACTTTATCGGAGATGCTCGTACATCAATCTTTGATGCTAAAGCAGGTATTGCTTTGACTGACACTTTCGTGAAAATAGTATCTTGGTACGATAACGAGTGGGGTTATTCAAACAAAGTTCTTGAGCTTATCGTTAAGATGGCGAAAATCAATGGTTAATTAGATTAATTATTACATACACATAAAAAGCAGAGATTCGTATGAGTCTCTGCTTTTTAGTTATATGAAGTTCGTTATTACTTCTTCTCTCTCAATTCGAGGTCGTAAGTGCCGGCTGATAGCTGCATTGTCTTTTCTCCTTCAATATTATCTGATAGATAAAGAGTTGCCGAACTATTGGCAGGAATAACAACATGGTACATGATCTGCTTATTGGTGCGTGTCCAAGACGATACTATTTCACCATAAGGAGAAGTATGCTTGGCTTCGAACTTATCGAGCCCTTTTACAAAGTTAGGACGCAGTTGTATGTGTTTAAATCCGGCTTCGCTTTCGTCGGGAAACAATCCTCCCAAAGCGCGGTACATCCAAGCATTTATATCTCCAAACATAATATGGTTCATCGAGATATCATTCTCTGCATCAATGTTCCAATTTTCATATAAGGTAGTCGCTCCATTCTTAATCCACCAACCCCACGATGGGTAAGTCTCCTGTGTAGCAATGGTATATGCTGCATCTGCATAGCCATTTTCCGAAAGGGCATGAAGCAAGGCTTTTGCTCCTAAAATACCTGTATCGATATGGAAATTATCTTCCTCCACTTTTTTATTTAGGTTGGCTGCAACTTTAGCTTTCAGCTCCTCGGGAACAACTCCCCAAAAGAGTGGAGCAGCAAGTTCGGTTTGTGAGCCGGAACAATATATGCCTGTTTCTGTATTCAAAAATTTTTGATTGATAGCATTGCGTATTTTTTCGGCAAGACGTGTGTAGTGTCTGAAATCGCGTTTTTTACCCAATATTTTGGCAGCATTGGCTAATATCATCGCATCCTTATAATAGTATAAAGATGATGTCAACTCTTTGTTACTTACCGTTTTTACGGGAACCCAATCGCCTAAACCCCAGTCGGTTGTTCCTTGATGGCTGATAGACGTTATATGATCGACATAGCGTTTTATATTGCCATACATGCTACGTAGCAAACGACTGTCTCCATAGAATAAATATACTTCCCACGGAATAATGGCTACTGCACTAGTCCAATCGGGTCCATTACCCCAGTCATATCCCCAGCCGTGAGTGGGTACTATACTTGGCAGAACACCATTTGGTTTTTGTTCGTCTTTGAAATCGTTCATCCATTTTTCGTAAACTGTAAGGGCATCATAACCATATAAGCCGGTTTCGATGGCAATATGAGAATCGCCTGTCCATCCATTCTTCTCCCGTTGAGGACAGTCAGTAGGATATCCAAACAGATTCGACAAGTATGAGTTGTTGGTTGCCTCCCAAATTTTATTAAGCGTGGGATTCGACGAATTAATACTGCCTATTTGCGGAACATTGCTATGCAACTGTAATGCTGTTAAACTTTCTTTGTTTAAATTTATGGGTTTAGAAGAGGTTATCTCTACATACTGAAAGCCTTTATAATTAAACTTGGGAGAAAACGTCTCTTTAGTACCATCACCTCTAAGGGTGAAAATATCCGTCTGAAAAGGATCACTGTTATCAGTAGGTCGATAATGTACATCGATGTTCGACATATCTACCCTGCCATCGGGATATAAACGTTCGCCGTGTTTTATACGTATTTCGGTATCCCTGTCTCCTTGGACACGTATTTCGGTAATTCCTGCTATATTCTTAGCAAAACTGAATACATAGCAAGTATCGTTCATTTTGTCTACTTTCACAGGTTCAAGCTTCTCAATTACCCGTATAGGACACATTTGTTGGCTTGTAATAAGGTTCGATGGAGCATTGGCAACAACAGCCGACACCCAATCTGTCATATTCAAACCGGGCATATCCCAACCGTCTATTTTTTGGCGTGCATCGTAATGCTCTGCGGTATATATACTATTGAAGATGATAGGACTTTCGTGAATCTTCCAAGTTTCGTCCGAAACAATTGTTTCGCTACTGCCATCTTCGTAGTTAACCCTGATGTTTATTAAGAAGCGAGGTCTTCCACGCCAATGTGCTTTATCGAAATCCCACACTGCTGTCGATTGAAGATTGTACCATCCGTTTCCGAGTATTACCCCGAATGTGTTATCTCCCTCTTGCAACAATGATGTGATGTCGAGTGTCGAATACAGGTTTCGTTTATCAAAACGGGTGTACATTGGGTCGAGCATGCGGTCTCCTGCCTTTAATCCGTTTACCGACAATTCGTATAAGCCTGCTGCGGTTATATAGGCACGGGCAGACTTAACCTTCTTCGTTTTATCTATATTAAAGTCTTTTCTAAAGTAGAAAGTTGGTTTATAGCTGACATCTTTACCATCCGACACCCATTTTCCCTTCCAGTTAGCGGCAGATATCAGTCCTGTCTCGAAAGATGCAATATCGGAAGGTTTCGATTGAGCACCTTTCCCGTTCCAAATCGTAACTTTCCAATAATACTTCGTAAAAGGTTTTAATGGTGTACCTTTATAGGAGATGAGGCAACTATCAGCCTTTACCTTTCCCGAATTCCAAACTGGGGCATTATCCTTAGATAGACCAACAGAGTCGGTACTTACCATAATTTGATAAACGCTTTGGGTTTTTTCTGTTTGCGCAATCTTCCAAGTCAATCGAGGCGAAGCAGCATCTATCCCCAAAGGATTATCCATATGTTCGCATTGCAGGTCTGTTGGCGACTCTATTTTTTTAGCACAAGATGTCAAACAAGTACTAAAGAGAATAAGATAAATGAAAATATTTCTCATAATAGCTAATCGGGGTGTTTAGGGAACAATTCGATTATTAATTTTTCTGTCCCGAAGATAATCAATATTATAGATATAATAAGATTAGTTATAAGAAAAAAGAAAGACCATTTGGAATTTTCAAGTGGTCTTTCTTTTTCTTTATTTCGAGATTCGTTTTACTTGTTTAAAGCTGATGCTCCGCCAATTATGTCTAACAATTGATTTGTTATCGCTGCCTGACGGTTTTTGTTATACTCGATAGTCAGATCGGCTACCAATTCCTCGGCATTATCCGTTGCAATCTGCATAGCTAGACTGCGTGCTGCATTTTCCGAAGCATTAGAGTCTAACAAAGCTGCAAATAAATTAGATGCTAATACTTTGGGTATCAAGTGAGACAATAATTCTTTCTTTTCGGGTTCCAAAATATAATCGATACTTTGACTGATATTCGAAATTGGTGAATCTTCTTGAATCTTTTCGATAACACCTTTCAAATCAAAAGGCAAATATACATTATTTGTGATTTTTTGTACACCCATCGATTTGAAGTGTGTATACACCAATATTATCTGATCTATTTCTCTTGACAAGTATTTGTCTACCAACTCTTTCGATATCTGTAAGATCGCAGGAAAAGCAGGTTTGTCGGCTAATTGCTGAAATGCAATATTATGTTCGATAGCCAAATCAGACTTTCTTGCAAAATCGGCAACCTTTTTCCCAAAAGGATAAATAACGATATTCTCTTTACCTACAACCGGTACCACTTTCGATAATACTGACGTGAGTTCCTTATAGACATTTGCATTAAAACCTCCACACAAACTAGAGTTGGACGAAAAAGCTACAATAGCCACTTTTTTGATCTCTCTTTCTTGTGCGTAAACAGAATCGATGCTGCTGTCAGAAGCCAAAAGATTGGTCAGAATCTCATTCAACTTGGTAGAATAAGGTAGAAAAGAATTTATTGCCTGCTGAGACTTTCTAAGCTTAGCGGTTGCAATCATCTTCATAGCCGAAGTTATTTTCTTCGTACTTTTTACCGATAATATCCTATCTTTTACTTCCTTTAATGATGCCATAATTTAGTTACGAGTTACGAGTTACAAGTTACAAAACTGATAACTGTTGACTGGTTTCACTGTTAACTGTTATTTGTATTTGCCCGAAATTTCTTCGGCAACCTTTTGGATAATAGCTGTTACACTATCATTTATGACTCCTTTTTTGAGAACATCCAATACGGTGTCCTGATACTGCATTTCCAATATTTTTAGAAAATCGGATTCAAATTCGTGAACCTCATCTACAGGTACATTATTTAATAAACCGTTTGTTCCGCAATATAATATCGCAATCTGTTTTTCGACAGGTGTTGGCGAATATTGAGGTTGTACCAGCAAGGCTGCATTTTTCTGCCCCTTGTCAATAGTATGAGCAGTGATAGGATCCATGTCTCCACCAAACTTTGTAAAAGCTTCCAATTCGCGGTACTGAGCCTGGTCTATTTTCAAAGTTCCTGCTACCTTTTTCATCGCCTTGGTTTGAGCACTACCCCCCACACGAGAAACCGAAATACCTACGTCGATTGCAGGACGGTAACCCGAGTTGAACAAATCGATATCTAAAAATATCTGACCATCGGTAATCGAAATTACGTTAGTCGGGATATATGCAGATACATCACCCGCTTGAGTTTCGATGATCGGAAGAGCTGTTAGCGAACCACCACCTTTAACTCTGCCTCTTAAGCATTCGGGTAAATCGTTCATTTGCTCGGCAACTTCCTGTTGGTTGATAATTTTAGCAGCACGCTCCAATAAACGAGAGTGCAGATAGAAAATATCACCCGGATATGCTTCACGACCCGGAGGTCTTTTCAAAAGTAACGATACCTCACGATAAGCCACAGCTTGTTTCGATAAATCATCATAAACCACTAAGGCATGACGACCTGTATCTCTAAAATACTCACCAATGGCAGCACCCGAAAATGCCCCGAAATATTGCAATGCAGCAGGTTCGGCAGCCGTTGCCGCAACGATGATTGTATATTGTAATGCACCTTTTTCTTTCAATGTTTCAACAATGTTGGCAACCGAAGAAGCTTTTTGCCCGATAGCAACATAGATACAATATACGGGATCGCCTGCATCGAAATTCGCCTTTTGACTGATGATAGCATCAATTGCAATGGCAGTCTTTCCTGTTTGGCGGTCACCGATAATCAACTCACGTTGTCCTCTACCGATCGGAATCATGGCATCAATAGCCTTAAGACCCGTTTGTAAAGGTTGAGTTACAGGCTGACGGTAAATTACTCCCGGAGCTTTACGTTCCAAAGGCATTTCCAGTAATTCGCCTGTTATATCTCCTTTACCGTCGATAGGATCACCCAGTGGCGTGATAACACGACCCAGTAATCCGTCGCCGACTTTGATGGAAGCAATAAGACCTGTTCTCTTAACGTTGAAGCCTTCTTTGATCTGGCTGCTCGATCCGAGTAATACTGCCCCTACATTATCTTCTTCGAGATTCATCACAACAGCTTTCACCCCGTTATCGAACTCCAATAATTCATTGGCTTCTGCGTTATTGAGACCATAGATGCGGGCTACTCCGTCTCCTACCGAAAGGACAACGCCAACCTCGTCTAACCGGATACGATTATCAATCCCATCCAATTGCATCTTCAACACATCAGAAACCTCACTAGCTTTTATATTTTCAGACATATTTATTCCTTGTAAATATTTATCGCCTCATTTTGGAAGCATTCACTCGTTTACTTTGCTGGAGACGTAAGTATTACGTCTCTACGTTGTAACTCGTAACTGCCCGTAGGGCGAAGTAACTTGTAACTGTTATGCTATTTTTTTATTCTTACTCATCAATTGACTCTTTATTTTGTTCAATTGAGAAGCCACACTGGCATCAAGTCTATAAGTATCAAAATACAAGATAAAACCACCACCCAGTTTAGGATCCACTTCGGTCACAAATTCAATTGTTCCTTTTTGTTTCTCTTGAACCAGTTGTTTCATTTTATTTATAGTAATACTATCGACAGGACATGCCGTTACTAATCGTCCGACACTAATATTCTTATATTTCCTGTATAAATCTAAGTATACTAAACTGATCGTTTGCAGATGGTTTTCTCTTCTCTGATGCAATACCAATTGGATAAATCGGTCTAATGCGTTGCTTACAGTTTTACCGACAGCAAGTTTTATAAGTTCCGATTTTTCCCTTGTACTCAGTACAGGATTATCTAGTGTTGCCCGAAGTTGAGGTCTACCGATAAGGTTGTCCGACAGAGCCTTCATTTCTGAAAAGACCACATCTTCTGCCTTATTCTCTAACGCATAGCTAAACAAAGCTCGTGCATAACGCATAGATACCATTCCTGAATTCATATTATATTAAGATTTAGATACCATACTTTCGTCCATCAAACGGTCTATCATAGCCATTTGCTCGGCATTGCTGTTCAAGTTGTTGCGGATTATTTTTTCGGCAATATCTACCGATAGAAGGGCAACTTGCCGACGTATGTCTTTTATTGCATCTTCTTTCTCTAGTTTCATTTGCTTTCTAAGTTCCTCCAGTTCTTTCAACCCCTCGGCACGAGCCAACTCTTTCGATTCGTTGATTACACGGGTTCTGGTGCTTTCAGCATCTTTTAAGATTTTCACCTGCTCTTCACGGGCAGAAGCCAATATAGCTTCGCTTTGCTCTTTTATATGTGCCAATTGTTTATTGGCTTCTTTGGCTGCATCTAAAGATTTCTCGATGTACGCATTCCGATCTTCGACCATCTTTGTAATAATGGGAAAGCCGAATTTTGCCAATACGGCAAAAACGATCCCAAAAGAGAGAAACATCCAAAATAAAAGACCGGCTTCAGGTTGTAAAAGCATAATTTTTTAATTTAATTGTTGTAAATGCTTTGTAGTTCCTCTTTCCAACGACCGCCTAAATAGGGGAGGAATAACAACTCCCTCCTTTGGAGGGTTGGGGAGGCTCTATTTATAAAATAAATCCACAAACTACTACAGCAA
Organism: Dysgonomonas sp.; assembly: GCA_031546965.1. Classification (GTDB taxonomy): domain Bacteria; phylum Bacteroidota; class Bacteroidia; order Bacteroidales; family Dysgonomonadaceae; genus Dysgonomonas_A. The sequence continues at coordinate 63,138 of JAVBJR010000009.1, read as the reverse complement.
ATAGAGCCACACCTTCGATTAGGGCTGCCGCAATAATCATAGACATACGGATATCTCCACTTGCTTCGGGCTGACGAGCGATACCTTCCATAGCAGAAGCACCAATTTTGCCGATACCTAGACCTGCACCAATAGCTGCTAGACCTGCACCAATAGCTGCACCGAAACCTGTAAGTCCTGCACCAGCTTCAGCTGCTGCCTGTAGAATAGTTGATAGTAACATAATTTTTATTTTTTAGTTATTTAAATTTGTTTTCTATTTATTTGATTCCTTAATCAATGCTTTTTCGCATGGTGTGGCTCTACTTGTGCCAAACCAATAAATACGGCAGATAACATCGTAAATACATATGCTTGAATGTACGCAACCAATATTTCGACAAAGCTGATAAATACGGTCAATACAACCGATACGGCAGTCATCGAAGCATTAATTGTTATACCCAGTTTTACGGTGACAAAAATTAAGCATACCAAGCCTAATACAATAGAGTGACCTGCCAAGATATTTGCAAAAAGACGAATCATCAATGCAAACGGTTTGGTAAATACGCCTACTATTTCAATAGGTATCATAATGGGTTTGAGCCATCCGGGTACTTCGGGCGAAAATATTTCTTTCCAATATTCTTTTGTGCCGAATACATTCACAATCACTAACGTAAACAAGCCTAATACAAGGGTTACGGCAATATTTCCGGTAACATTTGCCCCGAAAGGAAAGATCGGAATCAATCCCATCGCATTGTTTACGAATATGAAGAAGAACACTGTTAATAAATAAGGTGCAAATTTCTTATAGTTTTTACCTACACATGGCTTAATAATTTCATCATTGATGTTCATAATGAACAATTCCATAAATCCGATGAAACCTGTCGGTACTTTCGGATTATCGGGAGTAGAGTTTTTCTTGTACCATCGGGCAACAGACATAATAAGTACTAGTGATAAAACACTGCCTATCATCAATGCAAAAGCATTTTTTGTGATCGAAAAATCCAGCGGTCTGATTTCTTCACCCGAAGCATTTTTCTCTACAATTTTACCTTTGTAATTACCCTCGGGAGCAATATAAAATTCGTTATATGCCGAATGTCCATGTTCGAATTTCGATGAGCTGAATACATTCCATCCGCTGTTTTCACCCTTTACAATTACCAATAATGGAACAGTAATGGGATGTTCTCCCCATGTTGTAATGTGCCATTCGTACGAATCAGCAAGGTGTTCGAGTATCAACTCTTTTACATTTACATCCTCTTCTTTATTAGAAGTGCAGGACGACATGCTTCCCATCACCAATAAGCATACCAGTACAAATATGTATTTTAATCGGCTATTCATTGCTACTATTTTTTTCTTTGATACGCTTTTCAATCTTTGTAAATACAACTGTTTCGGCGATAAGATATAATAAATAAAATAATATAAAGACAGCTACAAAAGCTTTGATATTTTCTTTCACTGTAAGTGCATATACCGTAATCAAGATCAGCGAAGAAATAATTTTTATAACCTTAGTCAACATATATATATTCACCAATTGTTTTTTATCTTTCTTTTGACTGCATTTTTCGACCAATGAAACCACTAACGATTCTATAACCAAATAAAAAAGGACAATTCCTAAAAACCAATTCCAATCAAATGTCGGTAAAAAATGCGTTAATCCTATCCCTATACAGCCACTAATAATAAGACCGAAAGCAATTATAAATATAATTAGTTTTGTTTTGAATATATTCATTCGACTACTCTACACAAACGGTAATTACATTTTTTTTTACTTCAACAAATCCGCTTTCGATGGTGATTGTCTCTGCCGATCCTGCTTCTATTTCGTACGAAATTTCGCCTTTACCCAACGAGGCTATAAGGGGAGCATGATCGTGCAGTATACCAAATTCACCATCAGTTCCCGGTAGTTTTACGGATAAAACTGTACCTTGAAACAGTGTTTTTTCGGGTGAAATTATTTTTAATTCTAATTCTTTCATTGCCTGTTTTTATTTACTTATAGCTACTATAGCTACTTCGCTGAGACGCAAAGCATTGCGTCTCTACCTGTTTACTCCTCGTAACTACTTGGCTGCTTGAGCCATCAGTTTTTTGCCTTTCTCGATGGCATCTTCAATAGTTCCAACATTTAAGAAAGCTTGTTCGGGCAGATCATCAACCTCACCATCCAAAATCATTTGGAAGCCTTTAACAGTGTCTTTAATATCAACAATTACCCCTGCAACTCCTGTAAATTGTGTTGCCACATTGAAAGGTTGAGACAAGAAACGTTGTATACGTCTAGCTCTGTTTACAGTCAAGCGGTCTTCGTCCGAAAGCTCCTCCATACCTAATATGGAGATAATATCTTGAAGCTCTTTGTTTCGTTGTAATATTTGTTTTACACGTTGAGCTACATCATAATGCTCTTGTCCAACCACGTTGGGGTCTAAGCTTCGTGAGGTAGAGTCCAGAGGATCAACCGCAGGATAAATACCCAATTCGGTGATCTTACGGCTCAATACTGTTGTAGCATCCAAGTGAGAGAATGTGGTTGCGGGAGCAGGGTCGGTTAAGTCATCCGCAGGCACATAAACTGCCTGTACCGAAGTAATAGAACCATTTTTAGTAGAAGTAATACGCTCTTGCATAGCACCCATCTCGGTAGATAGGGTAGGTTGGTAACCCACCGCCGAGGGCATACGACCCAAAAGTGCCGATACCTCGGAACCTGCTTGTGTAAAACGGAATATATTGTCGATAAAGAATAATATATCTTTAGGTGCGCCATCTTCGTGGTCGGCATCACGGAACGATTCGGCAACCGTAAGTCCCGATAATGCTACGGACGAACGTGCGCCGGGAGGCTCGTTCATCTGTCCGAAGACAAGTGATATTTGTGATTTTTCGAGTTCTTTAGGATCTACTTTCGATAAATCCCAATGACCCTCTTCCATACTTTTCTTAAATTCGTCACCGTAACGAACCACATTCGATTCGATCATCTCACGCAGCAAGTCGTTACCTTCACGGGTGCGTTCGCCCACTCCGGCAAATACCGAGTATCCGTTGTGCTTCTTGGCGATGTTATTGATAAGCTCCATAATCAAAACGGTCTTACCTACACCGGCTCCACCAAAAAGTCCTACTTTACCCCCTTTGGCATAAGGAGCAAGCAAATCGATAACTTTTATCCCTGTAAATAATACGTCACGAGAGGTTATAAGATCTTCAAATTTAGGGGGTTCTCTGTGTATGGGCAGTCCTGCTGAATTGTCAAGAACCTCCATGCCGTCTATGGCATCTCCTACCACATTTAGTAAGCGACCTTTTACCTGATTACCTATCGGAACGGTAATGGGTTTTCCGGTTGCGATAACGTCAAGATTTCTTCTTAATCCGTCGGTACTATCCATTGCCACACCACGAATGGTATTTTCTCCAATATGTTGTTGTACCTCTATAATTAAAACTTTACCGTTTGGTCTTTGTACATGTAATGCTTCATGTATGTGGGGTAAATTGGGGGCAGAACCTTCTTTTTGTTCAAAATAGACATCCACCACCGGACCTATTACCTGAGATACACGACCTACTAATTGTGACATAATTATATATATTTTATTTTTCTCTTCTTTAACGTTTACTACACAAGGAACTTACTGCCAAAGACGCAACGTTCACAGTAAAACGTAATAACAATTTACCATCTACTAATGTTTCTCAGGTTCCAATAAAGTTGCAAAATATTGTATTATTATGACCTGTTTACTTCGATTGTTGAAGCAAATGTAACCAATATTTCATTTTTAAGTTTTATTTTTGTAGAAAAAATAAGTGTACTTACTATATTTTAAATATTAATTAACAAAAAGTTTTTAATACAATTATAAAATGGGTAAAGTTTTAATTATAGGAGCGGGTGGTGTTGGCACTGTTGTAGCCCACAAGGTTGCTCAAAATCCGGACGTATTTACAGAAGTAATGCTTGCTAGCCGTACCAAATCGAAATGCGATGCTATTGCCCAAGCCATTGGCGGAGGCAGAATTCAAACAGCTAGGGTAGATGCTGATAATGTGGAAGATCTCATCAAATTGTTCAATTCGTTTAAACCCGAATTAGTTATCAATGTGGCTTTACCATATCAGGATCTGACTATCATGGATGCTTGTTTGGCGTGTGGTGTTAATTATTTAGACACGGCTAATTATGAGCCCAAAGACGAAGCCAAATACGAATACAGTTGGCAGTGGGCTTATAAAGATAGGTTCGAGAAAGCAGGCTTAACCGCTATTTTGGGTTGTGGATTTGATCCCGGAGTAACAAGCGTGTATACAGCTTATGCTGCAAAGCATCACTTTGACGAACTGCATGTGCTTGATATTGTGGATTGTAATGCCGGAGATCATGGAAAAGCATTTGCCACCAATTTTAATCCCGAAATCAACATACGTGAAGTAACTCAAAAAGGTAAATATTGGGAGAATGGACAATGGGTTGAAACCGAACCGCACGAAATTCACAAACCGTTGAATTATCCGAATATCGGACCAAAAGAATCGTATGTGATTTATCACGAAGAATTGGAGTCGCTGGTGAAAAACTTCCCGACTTTGAAACGTGCTCGCTTTTGGATGACTTTCGGACAAGAATATCTGACCCACTTGCGTGTGATTCAAAATATAGGAATGGCTCGAATCGACCCTATTATATATAATGGTGTGGAGATTGTGCCAATCCAATTCCTGAAAGCTGTATTACCCGATCCAGGAGAATTGGGCGAAAATTATACAGGCGAAACTTCTATCGGTTGCCGCATTAAAGGTCTCAAAGATGGTAAAGAGCGTACCTATTATGTATATAACAACTGTTCGCACGAAGCCGCTTTCAAAGAAACAGGTATGCAGGGAGTAAGTTATACTACAGGTGTGCCGGCAATGATAGGTGCTATGATGTTTTTTAAAGGCATTTGGCGCAAACCGGGAGTGTACAATGTAGAAGAATTTAATCCCGATCCATTTATGGAACAATTAAATATACATGGTTTACCTTGGCACGAACAATTTGATATTGATTTGGAAATGTAAGCCTAAGTGAAACAAAAATTTAGAATACACAGAATGTACAGATTGAGTAAAATATCTGTATTTTCTGTGTTCTAATCCTACTCTTGGGGGAACAATAACATTCTTTACTTTGTTTGTATATGAAACAGCTAAAACTGGCATAACAATTAGCTAACAAATCTTGATAGTTGTAATGAAAATCGTAACCCTACTCTTTTTTATCAGTTTTGTGACCTTAGGTTCTTGTAATCCAAAAACTCAGGAAATTTCTCCGGTTCAAACTAACGACTCCTTAACGGTTGAAGAGACGAAAGCAATAAGCTTTGATCCTACAAAAATAGAAATAGAAAAAGCCTTTCTTTACAACGAACATACTTTAGAGGATAGTTACCCGTACAAAGATACTGTCAGGATATTTCAATGGGATAAAATACGCAAACGGTTGGCATTACTCGATTCGATAGAGTCGGTACCGGCTTCGTGGGCTATTTTGCAAAACTACAAAAATAAAAATGGCGAAGCTCCTCTCGTTAAAGTATATACAAGAGATTCATATAAACGAGTTTCGGATACATTGGGGGTTGAGCGATACCAATCTGTCCCCTTGTTTTTCCCCGCAGACTCCACTACTGCCGAAGTATATGGAAGAGATGGTTCTTTGGTAAAGTTGATAAAAAAAGATTCTGTCGGCTTGGCTAAAATTGCAACCATCGATATGTTGGGCGAATGGCTTGTTCCTCAAAAATATATCAAAACGATAAATGATACGGTCATTTTCAAGAAAGCTATTTTTGTAGATCTCACCAACCAAAATATAGCTACCTTGGAGAAGGTAGATTCTAAATGGCTTGTCAGAAGCATGAATCCAATAACCTCAGGACTGCACAAACCGCCGCATATGCAAGAAACACCCAAAGGTATTTTTGTGATTCAGGAAAAAAAATCCAAAATGATATATTTGGTAGACGGTTCACAAGAAACGGGAGGCTTTGCACCTTATGCCAGCCGTTTTTCGAATGGGGGCTATATGCACGGAATTCCCGTAAATGCACCGGATACCAAAATAATAGAATTCAGTCCATCGCTTGGAACAACGCCACGTTCGCACATGTGTGTACGAAATGCTACATCTCATGCCAAATTTATTTACGATTGGGCGACAACAGAGCAAACTATCGTTTTTATTTTTGATTGAAGAAAGTTAACTTTTATTCTCATATAAATCATGTAACTTTGTGACCTTTAATAAAGTATCATCAAATAATTACATTAACTTAAATATGCAAAAAGTTATATTATACATTTTATTTTTTTTTATTCCTCTAAGTTATTCGGAAACTAAGAATAACGCATCAGTATCGCCTGCTTCTACAACCTCCGAATGTGAAAAACTCTACAACGATATGCGTTTACAAAACATCGTTAATTATGCAGCTTTTGAACAGGCATTTACCGGTTACAATAAAATTGAAGACAAAAACAAAAATATCCTTACCCTTATCGATTTCACCAAGCCATCGACACAAGAACGTCTATATGTGCTAGATATAGAGGGAAAGAAGCTCTTGTATTCTTCATTAGTATCGCATGGTAGAAATAGTGGCGAAAATTATGCGACTTCGTTTTCTAACGAAAACAACTCTCTAAAAAGTTCATTGGGTTTTTACTTAACCGAAAATACCTATCAGGGCAAAAATGGCTATTCGCTTATACTCAATGGTATCGAAAAAGGCATTAATGATCATGCCAAAGAACGGGCTATTGTTATTCACGGAGCTGCCTATTCTAATCCTTCGGTGATAAAATCGGGGCGATTGGGCAGAAGTCACGGATGTCCGGCTCTACCTCAAGCATTGAGTACACCTATAATTGATGCAATAAAGGGAGGAACGCTGCTTTATATTTATGCTAATAATCGAAACTATTTGGCTCAAAGTCATATTTTGTCATCATTGTACATCGCGTCTCGATAACCGGCTACCATGCTGCTTTCATTTTTTGAGGTCATAATTTAATTGCCTACATATCTAAGAATATGTACCAAATAAACAGATAATGAGTACTAATAGTTTACATTGATATCCCATAAAAAATAATAATGAAAAGTTTTTTTAACAAAATTAAGAAAAGATAAATACTCTATTTACTTCAATTAGTCTTAATTTTTTATTAACTTTGCTAACGATGCTAATACAAAAAGATATCAATTACAAATATTAATAATCAAAAAGTAAGAAAAGATATGCTACATGAATTCACCCTATCGCGTGGTAAAGCGATGATAAATTTCACCTTGAAATACTGTGATACCAAACAAAAATTATTGAGTAGCTATGGTTTTAAACGAGTTGTAGAAGCATTTATTCAAAAAATAAAAAAAGACGATCCAATCATATACGACCAATACATCAAAAGTTTCAAAACGGATGAAGACTTGATCGAATCGCTTATCGAATCATTCAAATTATTAACTGTTTTCAAAATTGAAGAGGTTATAGAAGTAGATAATAAATATTCAGCATTCTTTGCTGATAAAGATTTGTTTATCGAACTTATCGAACTATTGACTCAATTTTGGAAAAAACTCGAAAGATATTCTATCGTTCGTAACACTAGCTTAGGCGACGGGCTACAAAACGTTCGTTTCATCTCTGCTAACGACCTATTCAACGACCTTGTACTTACTACAGCCCGTAGAATTACCGAAACCGTAAACGGATTCGAACAAAGAGTACATTGCCAAAAGACAGTAGGAGCAACAGCTTCATTAACTCTTAATGATGTTAATTGGAACTGCCCTATCGAATACAGAGGACTTACTCCTATACCTTTTATTAGCACGGTTGTAATACGTCCTCCTTTTATTACTTACACCAAACGCAATACACGTGACGGTATTTTCCAGGAACATCACCAAAACCCCCTTGAGAACATCGTTCTTAACGAAGACGATTGGTTTGTGTTCCCTGCAAAAGTAGGTATTATGCTTACATTTGTATATTTTCACAAAGATTTCATGGCTCATGGTATTGGTTTGTCTAACCTGTTCGAACTGGCAAAAGAAAGCGAATATATCGGCAAAAAACCTGATATTATTTATGTTTTCGGATATCCCGATGGACACGAAGAGAAACGTACATTCTATCATAAAGACAAGAAAAATGATATCTTGATCGGATATGCAAATTATTGCGATGATATCGACTATTTTGGCTACATGAAGAAGATGTTGCTAACGCTTCACAATGTAAAACAAATAGAATTCAACAGATTACCTATTCATGGTGCAATGGTAAACATTGTATTGAAGAACGGAAACGAATCTAACATAATCATCATGGGTGATAGCGGTGCCGGAAAATCTGAAAGTTTAGAAGCATTCCGTACTCTCAATGAAAGCTATATCCGCCACATGCGTGTTATTTTTGATGACATGGGATTCTTGAATAAAGAGGCTGACGGTTCAATCAAAGGATATGGTACCGAAATCGGAGCATTTGTCCGTATCGATGATCTTGACCCTGCGTATGCTTACGAACAGTTAGACAGAGGTATTTATACTAATCCCGACAAAATAAATGCTCGTGTAACTATACCAATCTCAACATACGAAGTAATTTCTAAAGGCTATAAAGTAGATATTATGCTATATGCTAATAACTACGAAGATGCCGACAAGAAGATTGTATTCTATGATGATTTGGCGAAAGCTATCGGCATTTTCGAAGACGGAGCGCGTAAAGCAAAAGGTACTACTACCGAAAAAGGTCTTGTAAAATCGTATTTTGCAAACCCATTTGGTCCTGTGCAAGAACGCACAGAAACCGAAGTGCTAGTACGTCAATATTTCAAAGACATGAAAGACAATGGTGTACAAATTGGAGAAATCCACACATCATTAGCTATCGACGGACGAAGTAAAGATGGTCCCCGTGAAGCAGCAGAAGAACTTTTCTCTTTGATAAATAATTAATTATCAATCAGTTTTTAGATATAAGAAGGACTCATAATTGAGTCCTTTTTTAAATTAAAATGACCATGCGTAACCTATTATTACTTCTATTCTTTGTACTTTCGTTCGTTTCCAACAGTCAAGAATTTGATACTTACTTCGTAAACAAAACATTACGAGTCGATTATACATTCACCGGAAATGCCCAAAATCAAGCCATAGCAGTAGACCAATTAAATGAACTTCCTCAATGGGCAGGCAGAAAACACAATTTATCGAAAAGCCATCTCGAAGGAAATGGTCAAATAGCCATGTACGACCTCAAATCGGGGGAGTGCATCTATAAAAACACGTTTTCTACATTATTTCAAGAATGGATAAGCACAGACGAAGCCAAAACTATTACAAAAAGTTTTGAGAATGTTTTTCTATTCCCTTTCCCTAAAGAAAAAGTAAGGGTCGAAGTTTCTCTAAGAAACAGATACGGAGAATACAATACAAAAATGAGTCACATTGTAGACCCCACTGATATTTTGATTCATAAAAAGGGCTATAAAGATGTAACCCCCTACACTATTGTACACAAAGGTGCAGAAAACACCAAAACCATAAATGTAGCCATACTTGCCGAAGGCTATACTATCGATGAAATGGGCATTTTTAAAAAATATGCGGAGGAAAGTATAAACCAAATACTTTCGTACGAACCGTTTAATAAATATAAAGACTACTTCAATTTCTATATTGTGGAAACTCCCTCTAAAGAAAGCGGACTAAGTGTGCCTCGCAATGGCATTTGGAAAAATACAGCATTCAATTCTAATTTTGATACGTTTTACTCCGACCGTTATCTCACTACCGGTCATGTAAAAGATATACACGATGCTTTAGCAGGAATACCATACGAACATATTATAATACTTGCAAATACTGATGTTTACGGAGGCGGAGGCATATTCAATTCGTATACGTTGACTACTACAGGACATAAAAATTTCAAACAAGTGGTAGTACACGAATTTGGGCACAGCTTTGCTGGGCTGGCAGACGAATATTTCTACGAAAGTGATGCTTTAGACAATACTTACGAACATGGCATCGAACCTTGGGAACCAAATATTTCCACTTTGGTGAACTTCGATTCTAAATGGAAAGATATGTTATTGTCCAAAACTCCCATTCCTACTAGTCTGAACGACAGTGCCAAATACAAAATAGGTGTATACGAAGGTGCAGGCTATTCAGCCAAAGGCATATACCGTCCTTGTGTTGATTGCCGAATGAAAACAAATACCTACAAAGATTTTTGTCCTGTTTGCAAGAGGGCGATAGAACAGCTAATTCTATTTTATATCAAGTAAAATACCTACTTTTGTTTAGAATTAATTATCAAAAAATAAAGAGAAATACGACTTGCTTTTTATACTTTTGTGCATTCTAAGACTGTTACTCTATAAAACATTTTAAATATATATTTCTCAGCATATTAGGAATAATTATAGGATTAATATTGCTTTTGTACGGCTTACTCAATATGTCGTACGTACAGAATTATATAAAAGAGCGAATTGTACTGGAACTAAAAAACAAACTACAAACCGACCTCAACATCGGATCGTTGTATATCCGCCCATTCAATACCGTTCAACTCAATGATGTATATCTAAAAGATCAGAAAGACAGCACCATACTAATAGCAAAAAAGGTATATGCTGATATAAAAATACTGCCCCTTTTCAACAACAAATTGGTTATAACGGTATCTAAACTCTCTGATTTTGAAATCAATCTATCCAAAGACAGTGCAAGTGCACCTTTAAACATTCAGTTTATAATTGATGCCTTTAAGCCTAAGGATAACAAAAAGAAAAGCAAATTTGAGGTACGGATAAACTCACTGAATATAGCCGATGGTCGCTTTAAGTTTGACATTAAAGACCGCCCGTTTTTAAATGACAGATTTGATGCTAACCACATCAGTGTTACTGATCTCAACGCATTGGTATCGCTTAGGTCGCTCGAAACCGATTCTCTAAATATTCAGGTGAAAAAATTGTCTCTCGAAGAAAAAAGCGGATTCAAGATTGATAATCTTATAGTTAGGCTAATTACTCAAGACAAGCATCTCTTTGTAAAAGGGTTTAAACTTGAATTACCTAAATCGATACTCGAATTAGAGAAGTGTGAACTTGATTATTCATCGACCGACTCTACTAAAAAATTGATCGACAAAGCGGTTTTTGTGATTGAAACTTCATCCTCCTATATTGCTCTTAAAGACATTGCTGCATTTGTGCCGGCTCTAAAGCATTTTGAAGAACGAATACTGTTCCGTACCGAAATTAACGGTACTATCGATAGCATAAGGGTTTCTAATTTGGCACTTGACTATGGTGATAAAATGCACATCACAGCAAAGGGATATGTAAATGATGTGAGAGATAAGGAGAAGTTATATGCACAGGGAAGCATCGATAATTTAACGGTAACTAAAGACGGTATCAGCGGCTTACTAGATAATTTATCGGGGACAAAAAAAGACTTACCTCCCATCTTGAATAATATAAATACAATCTCTTTTCATGGTAATGTATCAGGGTATCTGAAACAATTGAAAGCAGACGGATATTTGGGAACCGAACTGGGATCTGTTGTCGCCAATCTTAATTTTGGCTTTAACCCGACCGACAATATAAAATCGTTCTTTAAAGGGAATATACAAACCCAAGACTTTCAATTAGGCAAGTTATTAAGTAATACCGATTTGGAAGATATTTCTCTGAATATGGATATTAATGTCAATCAACCCACATATGGAAAATTAAATGGATCGGTAGATGGGGTTGTACAAAAATTCACTTTCAAAAAATATACTTATCACGATATAAAACTGGGGGGTACTTACGACGGTTTACGTTTCAATGGAGGTTTATCATTAGACGATCCGAATGGTATTCTGAACATTCACGGGCTATTTGACCTGTCGGATAAAGATCCCAAACTCAATTTTGATGGACGGCTAAAAAATGTCCGTTTAGATAAATTAAACCTCAGTGAAAAATACAAGGACTCTTATTTAAACATTGGTATTGATGCCAATTTTTCGGGAAAAAATATTGATGACATACAAGGTTATATTAAAACCGATTCGGTTAGTTTCAGACAACCTGATAAAACTTTGGCTCTCAATAATTTTATAATACAAGCATCGGGATTGGGCAACACCCGCAAATTGAGTATTCAATCGGATATTATCAATGGCGAGGTGCTAGGTGCGTACTCTTTTACAACCATTGCCGAAAGTGTAAAAAGATCGTTAAGTGCTTATCTTCCTTCATTAATTGGTTTTAATGAAAAAAAGAAAACACCGATCAAAGAAAATAACTTGACTTTTGATTTCACTATCAATAATACTGAAAATGCCAGCGATATATTAAAGTTACCTGTAACCATCTACAGCACAACCAAAGTGATCGGTTTTTACAATAATCAGACCGAGCGGTTCAAGATTGAAGCATATCTGCCATCAATGAAAGCGTCGGGAGCAATGGTTCAGTCGGGCTACTTATCAGTAGAAAATAACAGCGACGAAATCAAATCGACCATATCGGGAACCTTTGTCACTAAAAAAGGTACGCTAAATAACTTAACAACAGACATCAATGTACAAAACGATGTTATTAAAATTCACACTTTATTCTTGAATAAGGAAGAAGGCAAGCTGAAAGGCGAATTTGCCAATTCGATCGCTTTCTCTAAACCTGATAAAAAGACATTACAGACAGATATTCAATTCGATGCAGGAGAGCTGGTTTTGAACAATACTTTATGGAAAATAAAGAACTCGCACATCCGCATTGCAGGCAGTAAAGTTGATGTAAACGATTTTGCGGTAAGCAGCCAAAATAAAGATCAGCAATTGAGTATCGACGGCACTTTTTCCGCAAAAGACCCTAACGATAAGCTACATGTTCAATTAAAGAATATCGATTTGGGGTATATATTCAATACATTAGCCATTAGTGCCTTGCAATTTGGAGGAGCGGCTAGTGGCGATCTCGAATTGTCGTCTATCGACGGACAGCCTTATGCGAATATAAACCTCAATGTGGCTAATTTTGCATTTAATAATACAACACTCGGAAATCTTAACCTATACAGTGATTTGGATACCGAAACCAAAAAGGTGAATCTAAAAGGTACAATCACCAACCCTGAAAGTAAACTGACAAATATCGATGGCTTCATTAATCCGGTTACACAAGAGTTGTCTATAAACTTCGATGCAAAGGAGATAGATGTCGCTTTCTTAAATAAATATGTTGCATCGCTCTTCAACAGTGTCAAAGGCAAGGGAAGCGGTCATGTGCATCTAGTAGGCAACTTCTCTAATGTAACCGTAGAGGGCAAAGCATATATAGAAAATGGTGGATTGGGTATCAACTTTTTGAATACCAATTATTCGTTTACAGATACCATTTACATGAAAAAAGATCTCATTTACTTTAACGATATAGCTTTTCATGATACCAAAGGAAATACTGCTCTGATTAGTGGAAAGGTGGTACACGATCATTTTGCGAACTTCTTGTACTATGTAAACTTGACGGGTAATAATTTTATGCTTTACAATGCCACTCAAAAACTTAACCCTATGTTTTACGGAACCGTATTCGGGTCTGGATCGGGGGTTATAAAAGGAGATGAAAAAGTGGTAGATATAGAGGTAAATATGCGGACTAACAGTAATACCAATATTTATATGAATTTTATGGAAGAAACAGCCTCCGAATATTCTTTCATAAGGTATAAAACTAAAGAGGAAGCTACGGACTCTATCAAAAATCCGAGTGAAAAACCTAAGTTCAGCAGGATAAAAACAAATTCGGGCATGGAAATCAATATGAACTTTTATATTGATGCAACACCCGATGCAAACGTCGAATTACTTATGGATCCTGTGGGAGGCGACCGTATAAAAGGTTCGGGTAGGGGGGCTTTGCAATTTGTATGGGGAACCAATAAAGACCCAATGTTATATGGTACTTACATGATTAACAAAGGCTCATATAACTTTACCTTCCAAAAAATATTTGAACGTAAATTTTCGATCCAAGACGCTAGCTATGTCCAATTTAGAGGCGATCCTTTTGAAGCAAATATCGATATTACAGCTATATATCGGGTAATTGCCAACTTGAATGATTTAGATCAAAAAATAGCGGAAAACTCGGGGCAAGCCAGCGTTCCGGTAAACTGTATATTGAATCTTACAGGGGCATTGCGTCAACCCAAAGTAAACCTGGATATTGCAGTGCCATCAGCAGATCCCGAGATTCAACGGCAAATAAAGAGCTTAATCAATACCGAAGATATGGTTAACAGGCAGATTGTCTATCTGCTATTACTATCTAAATTTTACACACCCAATTATGCTTTAACAGAGCAGAAAACGAATGATTTTGCGGCAGTTGCATCTGCAACATTATCATCTCAATTGAGCAATATACTAAGTCAATTAGACGACCGCTGGCAAGTAGGTACCAACATACGCACCAGCGATGCAGGATTTTCGAGTACCGAAGTCGAACTTATTTTATCGAGCCGATTGCTTAATGACAGAGTTTTATTTAATGGAAATTTTGGTTATCGCGACAATCCGATAACACAGCAAAGTGCCTTTATTGGCGATGTCGATATCGAAGTGCTTCTCAATCGTATAGGTACATGGCGCTTGAAAGCATACAACCACTACAACGAAAAATATTATTATGTGGGAGCCGGCGGTAATAACAATGGGGTGCAAACTCAAGGTGTAGGTATTATGTACAAAAAAGATTTTGATGCTTTAAAAGAGCTGTTTACAAGACCTAAAAAGAAAAGTAATCCGGCTACGGTTGATACCACAAACAATAAAGACACGGTTCAGCATATCAATCAAATTGTCAAAATGAAGTAATGATTCATATAGATAAAGATACCAGGCAATTTATAATACAGCACACAGCCGACGACATACGGCAACTTGCTTTAAAAACTAAGTTGTATCCTGACATAGATATGCCTGCTGCCATCCAACAAATTGCAGGACGACAGATAGCCAAATACAAAATACCTGCTTGGTATCGATCCGAAAACATTATTTATCCGAAGCATCTTTCGATGGAACAGTGTTCGTCCGAAAGTACAGCTCTCTATAAAGCCTCTTTGTGTAAAGGCGAAATTTTGGTAGACCTCACAGGCGGATTAGGAGTCGATTTTTCGTTCATGGCAAAAAATCATAAGCAAGCCTATTATGTGGAGGCACAAAGCGAATTAACAGAGTTGGCTCTATGTAATTTTAACATATTAGATTTAAGACATGCTAAGGTGATACAAGACGATGCGTTTTCGTTTCTTAACTCATTCGCAGATATTGCCGATACTATATACATAGACCCTGCCCGAAGAAATGACATCGGAAAGAAAACGGTTTTGATAGAAGATTGTACTCCTAACTTGATAGAAATTGATAGCCTGTTGAATGACAAAGGTAAACGGGTGATTATTAAGTTGTCGCCGATGCTGGATATTACACATGCTTTGGTTTCGCTTACCCATATTACCGAAGTACATATTATCAGTGTAAACAACGAGTGCAAAGAGTTGTTATTTATAAAGGAAAATTCTCTTGAAAATAAAGAAGATGTAAAACTCATCTGCATCAATTTATTAACGAATAAAGATTGTGAATCTTTCATTTTCAATAAAGTAGAAGAAAGTACTGCTTTAATTTCACACACCGATATGCCCGATAAATATTTGTACGAACCAAATAGTTCGATACTTAAAGCAGGTGCATACCGAAGTGTAGCATCAAGGTACAATCTCAAAAAATTACATCCCAACAGCCATTTGTATACCTCTGATGTATTGGTAGAAAATTTTCCCGGTCGCCAGTTTCGAATAAAAGAAGTTATCACACCCAATAAAAAAGAACTGAAAACGTATCTTAAAGATATCGAAAAAGCCAATATCGCGACGCGTAACTATCCTTTTTCGGTGGCAGAGATACGAAAACAAACCAAACTTAAAGAGGGTGGTACAGATTATATCTTTGCAACCACCTTAGCCAATGAAAAAAAAGTGCTAATTTTGTGTGAAAAGATTCCCAATTAAGAAATAGACCCAAACGTAAAGGCACTATGGCACGAAGTTTCTTTTCTTGTAACTTGTAATCGGCTATTCCAATGCAGACCATCTCTAAAGTAAAAAAATACATCCGCGACCATATGCTGCTTACCGACAAAGCCACAGTTATTGTTGGCATTAGTGGCGGTGCCGATTCGATGGCTCTGTTAGATATACTTCACCATTTGGGGTACAATTGTATTGTAGCACACTGCAATTTTCACTTGAGAGGACAAGAGTCGTACCGTGACGAATATTTTGTAGAGAAGGTAGCATCCCAATACAACTTTAAGTACGTCTCGGCTAATTTTGATACTAAAAAATACATCGAAGAAGAATCTATTTCGCTCGAAATGGCAGCACGAGAACTGCGTTATGCGTGGTTCGAAAAAATCAGAAAAGAGTATAAGGCTGAAAAAATTGCCGTAGCTCACCATCAAGACGATTCGGTAGAAACTGTCTTGATAAACCTCATTAGAGGTACAGGTGTAAGAGGGTTAAGCGGTATAAATCCTATTAACGGGAGAGTAATTCGTCCCTTACTCTGCATATTTCGGGAGGATATTTTGAAATACCTGCAAGCGCGGGACATCGATTTTGTTGAAGACAGTACCAATAAAGAAGATATTTACATCCGTAACAAAATACGATTGAATGTAATTCCCCTTCTTAAAACAATCAATCCGTCGGTAGTACAGGCAATTCAAAAAACGTCCGAAAACTTGTATCATACCGAGAATATTTTCAATGCTTATATTGAAAAATCCAAACGTAAAGTGTTTGTAGATAGAAAAATAGATATCAACATTTTGTTGAAGCAAAAAGAGGCTAAAACCATTCTTTTTGAAATATTATTTCCATATGGATTTAATACTTCTACGGTAGATAATATATTCGATTCGATAAAAAGCCAATCGGGTAAAATATTTTTTGCAGAAGAATACCAACTTATCAAAGACAGAGAAACATTTATACTCGAACGCATTAATAATCAACCTAGTGTTGTATATACTCTGCTTGAACACGAAACAGAGATGTCCTCACCATTTAAAATAACACTTGAATCGTTTCGAAAAACTTCATCCTTTCAATTGGAACAAGATCCCGATACTATTTATCTGGATAAGGGCAGACTTATTTATCCACTCATTATCCGCAAATGGAAGCATGGCGATAAATTTATCCCTTTGGGTATGAAAGGGCATAAAAAAGTGAGCGATTATTTTACCGACCACAAATTTAGCCTGGTTGACAAAAGTAATACTTGGTTATTATGCTCCGGCGACGATATTGCATGGATAGTGGACGAACGCATCGACGACCGATTTAAAATAACTAATAAAACAACAGAGGTTTTAAAGATTACTTTGGTTCGAGAGTAAATCTCCCTAAATCAGTAACAACTAATATACCCTCTTTATCAACAAATAAATAATATTAGATCCTATCTCAATAACAGGACTATAAAATCAAAAATAAACAACAAAATATTTATTTAAGCCCTAAAAAGATTGCTTTTCTAAAAAATATATATAATTTTGTAGCACGATAAGAAAAAACTACAGATTTCTTGTTATAACTCGATTTTATCCTTATTTATTTTGCATCAAAATTGAATCAGCAATGACCTTCTTATGCTGTCTAAATCAGAATATTAAATAATAAACAATAATAGATATACATGCGTATATACAACATTCTTGAGCTAAATGAAAAGCTCACAACCGAACTCCGAACCTTAGCAAAAGAGCTGGGTATCAAACGCCCGGACGCCTACAAAAAAGATGAATTGATCTACAAGATACTAGACGAACAAGCTATTATTGAGGCAAAAAATAAGAATTCGGATAGCTATAAGGCTGAAAGCAAATCAGACAAAAAAAGTACTGAAAATACTGCAAAAACAAAGCCAAGTAAAGCTGTTGCCACTCCAAAAACTGCTATTGTTGAAACTAAGGTCGAAAAAGTCGAAGAGATCAAAGAAGCTAAAGAAACTTCAATTGATCAACAACCTACAGTAAATGCTGTACTAGCCGAAGAAGTAGTTGCTAAACCCAAAGAAAGAATAGTACACCGTAAAAATACGGAAACAACAAATTCCAATACAGGCGACGCTATCAATACTAAAACGCTCCCACAAAAACCAACCCAATTGGTATTTAAGTCGAGCAAACCACGTGCAGAATCTAGTGAAGCAGTTCCGGCAATGGCTCCCCTGTCTCCTCTCGAAGTGGATACCGATGTAGCTCCTATTGTTGCAGAATCGCCCAAAATGGTTCCTGTTACTATCAGTACTCCACCACCAGTTACGGCACCGGTTTCTATTCCTGCTCCTGCTCCTGTTGTCGTAAGTAACGGAAATGGAACTGGAAACGGAAATGCCAATAACCAAAAACAAAATAATAATCAGATTCAAGAAAAATCTTTTGAATTTGAAGGAATCCTTTCAGCCACAGGCGTATTAGAGATAATGCAAGAGGGCTACGGATTTTTACGTTCTTCGGATTATAATTATATGTCTTCTCCGGATGATATCTATATATCTCAATCGCAAATCCGTTTGTTCGGGTTGAAAACCGGAGATATTGTAGAGGGTCCTATACGCCCTCCAAAAGAAGGTGAGAAATTTTTTCCTTTGGTAAAGGTCGACAAAATAAATGGTCGTAGTCCCGACGAAGTGAGAGACCGCGTACCATTTGATCACCTAAAACCACTTTTTCCTGATGAAAAATTCAAATTAACATCAGGCAGAAATGATAATTTTTCGTGTCGTGTTGTAGATTTATTCTCACCTATAGGTAAAGGACAACGCGGACTGATTGTTGCTCAGCCTAAAACCGGTAAAACAACATTACTTAAAGATATAGCCAATGCTATTGCTCGCAATCATCCCGAAGTGTACATGATTGTATTGCTGATAGATGAGCGTCCCGAGGAGGTTACCGACATGGAAAGAAGTGTAAATGCCGAAGTTATAGCATCTACCTTTGATGAGCCGGCAGACCGTCATGTTAAAATTGCAGAAATAGTACTGAACAAAGCTAAACGTATGGTCGAATGTGGTCATGATGTAGTAATCTTATTGGATTCTATTACTCGTTTGGCACGTGCTTATAATACAGTGCAACCCGCATCGGGTAAAGTACTTACCGGAGGGGTTGATGCTAATGCTCTACACAAACCCAAACGTTTCTTTGGAGCAGCTCGTAATATAGAGAATGGTGGTTCATTAACCATTATTGCTACCGCCCTTACCGAAACAGGTTCTAAGATGGATGATGTGATCTTCGAAGAATTTAAAGGTACAGGTAATATGGAGCTTCAATTGGATCGTAAGTTGTCTAACAAACGTGTATTTCCTGCTGTTGATATTATCTCATCAAGTACTCGTCGCGACGACTTGTTGCTTGATCCTGATACACTTAACCGTATGTGGGTACTACGTAACTTCTTATCGGATATGAATTCGGTAGAAGCCATGCAATTCCTTGATAAGAGATTGAAAAAGACAATCAATAACGAAGAGTTTCTAATCTCGATGAACGATTAAATAGTTGCAAGTAATTAGTTACGAGTTACAAAAATAAAAGCAAGGATTGTTTTGATATCAAAACAATCCTTGCTTTCTTTGTATTTCATTCATTTACTTAAAACTCATCAGATATGTCACATAATCATGCTCATGGTGGACATTCTCATTCACATAGTCACAACTCCAATAAGAGAGCTCTCACTTTTAGCTTCCTGCTGATCGCAGGATATATGCTTGTAGAATTCATTGGGGGCATTCTTACCAATAGCTTGGCTCTGCTATCCGATGCAGGTCATATGTTAAGCGATTCGGTTGCTTTAGGGCTCAGTTTAGCCGCAATCATATTCGGGCAAAAAGCTGCCACTATCGAAAAAACATACGGATATAAACGATTCGAGATATTGGCTGCTTTGCTCAACGGTATTGCCTTAGTGGCTTTATCAGCTTATATTTTATACGAAGCCATAGTGCGCCTGTCGTCGCCTCCCCAAGTAATTGGCAAAGGAATGATGATAATTGCCGTAATAGGTTTTCTTATCAATATTATTGTAGCTTGGATATTATCGAGAGGCGGAACCAAAGAAAACCTAAACGTACGAAGTGCATTTGTACACGTTATAGGCGATTTATTAGGCTCCGTTGGTGCTATTATTGCCGCATTACTTATACTTTTTTTCGGATGGAATATTGCTGACCCCATTGCCAGTATGATTGTATCGATCATTGTACTTTACAGCGGATGGCATATTTTAAAAGATTCCGTTAACATCCTTATGGAGAGTAAACCCTCTCATATACATACACATGAGGTTGTTGAAATTCTACAAGCTATACCCAATGTAGAAGAAGTGCACGACCTGCATATATGGATGATAACGCAAGAGTTTCTTTCACTAACCGTACATCTTAGAGTAAAAACTGATTGCGACAGAGATCTTATATTAGAACAAGCTTTAGAAACTTTAGCTGAACATACAGGTATTAAACATATAACCATTCAGATAGAAGGACGTAAGTTAACAGTAGAGGAAACTTGTTGTACGTTATATTAAAAAATAATCACCTATAATTTGATTTATTCCTTGAAAAACAATACCTTTGCACCGTTTTTTGAACAACATAATGTCTAATTCATTAATTAAATGATCCTAAAGGATCGAAAAGTAACAAATGTCGCATAATATTAAAAATGTAAATCCAATTGAAGATTTTGATTGGAACGCTTATGAGATCGGAGAAGTTTTCTCTGATAGAAGCAAAGAAGATTTAGAAAAAACTTATGACCAATCGTTGAGCAGAATCAATGATAAAGAAGTGGTTATGGGTAAAGTAAGCTCTATGAACAAACGCGAAGTGGTTGTGAATATTGGTTACAAATCGGATGGTATCGTTTCGATGAACGAATTCCGTTACAATCCGGATTTAAAAATTGGTGATGAAGTAGAAGTATACATCGAAAGCCAAGAAGACAAAAAAGGACAGCTTATCCTTTCTCACAAAAAAGCACGCGCTTCTCGCTCTTGGGAACGTGTTAACGAAGCTCTTGAAAAAGACGAAATCATTAAAGGTTATATCAAATGCCGTACTAAGGGCGGTATGATTGTAGACGTATTTGGTATCGAAGCGTTCCTTCCCGGATCTCAAATCGATGTGAAACCAATCCGCGACTATGATGTATTTGTTGATAAAACTATGGAATTCAAAGTGGTTAAAATCAACCACGAATTCAAAAACGTTGTTGTATCTCACAAAGCTCTTATCGAAGCTGAATTGGAACAACAAAAGAAAGACATCATCTCGAAACTGGAAAAAGGACAAGTGCTAGAAGGTACTGTTAAAAACATCACTTCTTATGGTGTATTTATCGATCTTGGCGGCGTAGACGGTCTTATCCACATTACTGACCTTTCTTGGGGACGTGTACAACATCCTGAAGAAGTGGTTAAATTGGATGAAAAAATCAACGTGGTTATCCTTGACTTCGATGATGACAAAAAACGTATCGCCCTTGGTCTTAAACAATTAACTCCTCATCCATGGGATGCTCTTAGCGCTGAATTGAAAGTTGGTGACAAGGTGAAAGGTAGAGTTGTTGTTATGGCTGACTATGGTGCATTTATCGAAATCGCAACAGGAGTAGAAGGTCTTATCCACGTATCGGAAATGAGTTGGACTCAACACCTACGTAGCGCTCAAGACTTTATGAAAGTGGGTGACGAAGTAGAAGCTGTAGTGCTTACTCTTGATCGTGACGAACGCAAAATGTCTCTAGGTATCAAACAATTGAAACCAGATCCATGGGAAAATATCGAAGCTAAATATCCGGTTGGAAGCCAACATACTGCTAAAGTACGTAACTTTACTAACTTCGGTGTATTTGCTGAAATAGAAGAAGGCGTTGACGGATTAATCCACATCTCTGACCTTTCTTGGACTAAAAAAATCAAACACCCAAGCGAAATAACTCAAATAGGTGCTGATATTCAAGTACAAGTACTTGAAATAGACAAAGAAAACCGTCGTTTGAGCCTAGGTCACAAACAATTGGAAGAAAATCCTTGGGATGTATTCGAAACTATCTTTACAGTAGGATCGGTACACGAAGGTACAGTTGTTGAACTAGTTGACAAAGGTGCAGTAATCTCTCTTCCTTATGGTGTTGAAGGTTTTGCAACTCCAAAACACTTAGTGAAAGAAGATGGTTCTCAATCTCAAGTTGAAGACAAATTAGAATTTAAAGTAATTGAATTCAACAAAGATTCTAAGAGAATTATTGTATCTCATAGCAAAGTATACGAAGACGAAAAAGGTGGTAGTGCTGATAATAAAGAAGCTTCTGAAAAAAGAGCTCCTAGAAAATCAGCTAAGAAAGACGATGCTCCTCAAATGACATCTACTTCTGCCGAAAAAACTACTTTAGGTGACATCGAAGGACTTGCTGCTTTGAGAGATAAACTTTCGGGCGAAGGCAAATAAGAATTAATACAATTCAATTATAGAAAAAGGTGTGACGTAAGTTGCACCTTTCTTGGGTTCTAGTCAGATAACTAAAATTCGATATAAGAGCCACCCCTCTTATTCCTTACAAAAAAGAGGTGCATTTTAACTCGTGATTTCATTCACGAGTTTCTCTTTAAAATTATCTTTTTGGAGAAAACTTCAAGAACAAAGAAAATATAATGATAGTGGGCTTTAAATGAAATAAAATAGATAAGTTTTCTTTTTTGTATAGAAAGTTGATACACTTTATTATCAAACTACTTTGCTTGATGCATCGTATTTCGGAAATAGCTTTTTTTAAAGGAAATAAGAGTAAGGCTTGCCGAGATCCTGTATACAATGATTTAATAGCATGTTGGGCTAAGAAAGACTGGCATTTGTACTCTATGATATTATTTTTTCTTAGAAATGAATATAATCCCTCAAAAAATGAGACTCTATTTTTTATAGATCTATAATCATAAATTTTGCCGGTATTGGTTGAATGAAAGACGTGATAATATAAATACTCGGGTACGATGCCTAATTTAGTCCTATTTGTATGATAAACTTCCAGGAAGAAGAGACTATCTTCTGAACATATTGATCTTGAATCTAAGAATAATATATTGTGATGTCTTAAAAAATCGGTGTTATATATATGATTCCATATAACGCACGAAATATTACCATTACTCACATTTTCGTAAATCCACTCTCGGTTCGATATATTGGGGGAGGCACTTGGGTAATTATATTTTTCAATCATGTTTTCAGCCTCCGTTTTGTTCGTATAAGTACATGAAAAATTACACCTAACGACATCTAAATTCTCTTGTTCTGCTTTTTGATATAGCAATTCGTACATATTGTGCTCGCTGTAGTCGTCATGATCATGAAAACCTATGTATTTTCCACGAGCTATCTCCATCCCTTTATTTCGGCTCAAACCTGTATGAAGATTCTCATTATTATAAATTAACTTAATTCGATTGTCTTTGGAGGCATAAGAGCTTGCAATTTTATCACTTCCATCGGTTGGGCAATCAATAACAAGAATGATTTCAATTTCTTTTAATGTCTGATTAATTAGAGAATCTAAACATTTTTCAAAATAACATCCTGCATTGTATACTGGAATGATGATACTAATTTTAGGTAGATTCATTTTTATTCAGTTGAATGATAATTTTTCTTTTTGACTGCAAACTAAGGGTATTCTGTGTTCTAATTTTAGTTTTTGGACATGGTCAAACAAAAGAGAGGGTGAAATATTCTTCACCACTACATTTGTTTTTTTTCTAAGATTTAAACTGTTACTTAAATATTGGGTAAATAGGTAAGTAATTGAGTTGAATGATGAATCGTTAATACATCTATTCTATATTCATTTAATACTTTGTAAACAATACGATAGATACCTCTTACTAATTCTCGTATGTTTCTATCATCAAATGCAGAAACTATACGACCGGATCATTATAAAACAAAATTATTTGTCTCTTGAGGAATGGTTTGGTTAAGAATTTTCTTCTTCTTAAAAGCATATATAAACGACCAAATAATCCCGATAATACTCACAATCAACAACAGGTGTATACCTGCTCCTGCATTTATAAGTTTAAAAATTTTAGAGTTGATAAAGTAGTTATACATGTATATGGAGACAAATATGCCTAAAAAAGAAGCCAGTAATAATATAAGATTGGCTGTTCTATATTTCATATTATATAGAAACCACGCAGACAATAAACCCAATATCGGCACAATGTAAAAAACATAAGCCAAGCGAGGAGAGTCTTTTTTAGCAAAGAACATAATCGCATTCGAGATATCCGTCGACTTTTTATAAAGAGAAGGTAAATCCCACCCCGATACAACGAGTTTTCCCCTACTGATCCATGTTAACGAAAAAGCAACAAGGATAAGTATAATGATAATAGTTTCAAATCTTAGAAGAGAAGCATATTTCGATTTCATTTTTTTTACTTTTTTGCAAAAGTATGCAAGAGTTGCATATCCTGCAACAAAATTACGACTATTCTATCTGTTGTTATTTATGGTATTGTTATTCAATACCTTTGAAAAAGTCAGACAACGAAATAGAGAAGTAGCTACATATATCCTCTAAAGTACTTACTGTTATATTTACTTTTGCCAATTCAATTCTTGCTATATGTATGTCAGTATCAATGTAAAAGGTATCTTGCGAGATGCCTTTATCTTCTCTTAATTGCTTTATTCTTTTGGCAATTTTATTAAGTAATTCTGAATTACGTCTTTGTTTTCCCATTTACTTACAAAAATGTCATTTTATTGCATTTTTTTAGGTGACATATTTGTCAGTGAACCAATCTAATTTATATATTTGTATTGTAACAAGAATAAAATGACAGTGTTCATTGTGTAATCAGTGTTATTGTATAAAGTATAAAATAAAAGGAAGTATTCAGCGATATGCTTTTGATTTATAACAAGCTTTGCCTGTTTTCTAACCAAAGCAATAAAAAGGTCTGAGGTCTTAAGTTTGCCATGAAAAACTATTATCAAACAAGTGCATTGGTAGCAGCGTTTTTAACAGCGTTGATCATTAAATTTTTATTTCGTAATAGAGATAAGGGAAAAGATGAAAATATCCCACTAGTATTCAGGGTGAATAACACAAAGCAGGAAATTTTAAATAGCTTTTTTGAAGTTGCTGAAAATGAGAGGTACTACTTACAGACTACATTTTATAAATTGGGAGGAGATGTATTATTCGCCAGCCAAATAGAAATTTATTTTAATAAAACAACATTAGATCTTTATAGCCTCAAAGTTGGGGATACATTGCAAATACCACAAAAAATAGTTTATTGGAAGATATTTAGCACAGGAACGGGCGATGCAGGAGATAGCGAATATGAGTCAGGGTCAATATTCGTCAAAAGAATAGATGTCGCCAATAGAGTAATGATTCTTCAGTTTAAAAACTTCAAAATAAACCATAACTATGAAAATACTTCATTTATGATAAATGGAGAGTTGAATATAGATTTTATAAAATATTAACTGAATACAAATAAAAATCGCACGACTACTTTACATGACTAAACTATTTTTTGTAATAGTTTTATCGTATTTTTGCTTTTATAAAAATAGTTTTTTCTAAATTATTTACTTCTTGCAGCTATAAAAATGATAAAACAACTTATAATAGTAGGTTTAGGCGGTGGGATAGGTAGTATATTCCGTTATCTAACATCTATATTGGCTAGTAAATATTATGTAGGTTTGTTCCCCGCAGGTACATTTATGATTAATATGCTAGGATGTCTTCTTATTGGTCTTTTTATGGGTTTGTTTATGCGTAATTGTTTGATAAATAATGATTTAAAATTACTTTTGATTACGGGTTTTTGTGGTGGGTATACTACCTTTTCGGCATTTTCTCTCGAAAATATGCAACTCTTGCAAAAGGGAGATTATTTCATTCTCATTACATATCTTATTTTAAGCATCATGGTAGGATTATTGGCTGTTTATGGGGGTATTCAGCTTTCAAAAATAGTGTGAGTAACAAATATTCAGGTCAAAAAATGATACCGTCATTCTAAATTAATGTACTTTTGTAAAAAAAAAAGATATATGATACAATCGATGACAGGATTTGGCAAAGCAACAGCCGAATTGTCGAATAAAAAAATTACTGTTGAAGTTAAATCTTTGAACAGTAAACAACTGGATCTATCAGTGCGTATTCCAAGCGTATACAAAGAACAGGAGTTAAATGTGCGTAGTTTGATAGCCCGTCGTCTCGAAAGAGGTAAGGTTGATTTTGCTATTTATGTCGAAAATACAAGTAAAGAAACTACATCGCAAATAAATCAAAATGTACTCGAATCGTATTACAATCAGATAAAAAATTCTTCAGAGAAGCTAGGAATAGACGTTCCTTCCGATTGGTTTCAAACATTATTAAGACTGCCCGATGTATTGAAGTACGAAGCACAGGATGCTGATGAAGAAGAATGGAAAGTGGTAGCTGAAACCATCAATCAGGCATTAGACCAATTGGTAGAATTCAGAATACAAGAAGGTAAAATGCTGGAAGACTTGTTTATTCAAAAGGTAACTAACATAGGTAATTTAATGTCAGACATTGAGCCTTTTGAAGCAGAGCGTGTCGACAAAGTAAAGGCTCGTATCATCGAAGCTTTAGAAAAAATAGAAAACTTTGACTATGATAAAAACCGTTTCGAGCAAGAAATGATTTATTATATCGAAAAATTAGATATAAATGAAGAAAAAGTCCGTTTGAAAAACCACCTCAAATATTTCTTGGAGACTCTGAACGATACTTCGGGTCAAGGAAAGAAACTGGGTTTCATAACTCAAGAAATGGGACGTGAGATAAACACGACCGGTTCTAAAGCAAATCATGTGCAAATGCAACAAATTGTAGTGCAGATGAAAGATGAACTCGAACAAATTAAAGAACAAGTACTTAACGTGCTGTAAAGTTTAATATAGTTACAAGTTACTACGCGCCCTGCGGGCAGTTACAAGTTACGAGAAAATCGTGTATAATGCAGGCGTAAGCATAACGTCTCTACTTGTAACTTGTAACTTGTAATTCGTAACTCGTAACTAACCAATGGGTAAGCTTCTTATTTTTTCGGCACCTTCGGGAGCCGGAAAGTCGACAATAGTAAATTATTTATTGCAGCAGGATTTAAATCTTTGCTTTTCTATATCTGCAACAAGCCGTTCTCCGAGAGGAACAGAGCAAAACGGGGTGGAATATTATTTTCTGTCTCCCGAAGAATTTAGGGAAAAAATAAAAAATAATGAGTTCCTGGAATACGAAGAGGTGTATACCGACAAGTATTATGGTACATTAAAATCTGAAATAAACCGTATTACTGATAACGGAGGCAATGTAGTTTTCGATGTAGACGTAGTAGGCGGGTGCCATATAAAAGAGCATTACGGAGATAAAGCACTATCAGTATTTATTAAACCGCCATCTATTGAAGCATTGAGAGACAGGCTCGAAAAAAGAGGAACAGATTCTACCCAAGTGATCAATGATAGGGTTGCAAAGGCTGAATACGAAATGACATTTGCTCCCCGATTTGATGCAGTTATTCGCAACGAAAACCTCGAGGTAGCACAGGCGGAGGTGCTGGCTGTTGTTTCTAAATTCTTGAATGAATGAAAATAGGAATTTTCTCCGGATCATTTAACCCGATACACATCGGGCATATGGTGTTAGCAAACTTCATCACCGAATACACGGATATTGATGAAGTTTGGTTTTTGGTAACACCTCACAATCCTTTGAAAGAAGACCGGATTTTACTGGATGAGAATTTTCGTCTTGAAATGACAAAACAGGCTTTGACTAAATACCCTAAATTGAAAGCATCAGATTTTGAGTTTTCGCTACCTAAACCATCGTATACAGTGCATACATTGGAGGCTTTGACCAAAACTTACCCCGAACATACTTTTACCCTGATTATTGGGGCTGACAATTGGGAATCGTTCGACCGATGGAGAGATTTTGAAGGGATATTAGAACAATACAGAATATATGTATACCCTCGATTGGGCTATCGTATATCTATCTCTAAAAAGCTGAAAGAGACTGTTGAAGCACTCAATTCTCCTATTATAGAAATCTCGTCAACCTTTATTAGAGATGGGTTGATGAAGGGAAAAGACATGCGTGCTTTCTTACCCGAAAGTGTATATAAATATATTACCGAAAACGAGTTATACATAAGCCCCACCCGGCCTCCCCAAAGGGGAGGAGCTTAAAATCCTCCCCTTTGGGGAGGTTGGGTGGGGCTCCAATTTTTAAACATTATGGATTTCAATACATCTTTACTTAATGATTTGCAGACACGTCGGAAACGACTTCAAGCTGAAATGCAAAAAAATGGAATAGATGCTTGTATCCTGACAACAGGGGTCAATGTATTTTATGTTGCAGGATCAATCTACAATGGATATTTCTATCTGCCTGTTGAGGGAGAAGCATTTCATTTCTTAAAAAGGAGCACCGAGGCAGTTTTAGATAATGCAATACTTATCCGCAAGCCCGAGCAGATAGTAGAAGAACTGCAAAAACAAGGTCTTCCTTTGCCTAAGAAAGTCTTATTGGAGGTCGATACATTGTCTTTTACCGAATGCAGTCGCTTAATATCTTCTTTACAAATAACCGAAACCGCCAATGCTTCGGTATTGATGCGCCAGTTACGTTCCGTAAAATCGGACTTCGAAATAGCACAAGTCAAAGCATGCGGTAAAAAACATGTAGAGGTATATAAACAAATACCCAATTTATATAAAACGGGAATGACCGATCTTGAACTTCAATTTGAGATCGAACATCTTATGCGTCAGCATGGTTCAATAGGTATATTCAGAAGTTACGGAGCTAACATGGATATATACATGGGTAGTTTGCTGGTAGGTGAAAATGCCGAGAGTCCGTCTCCCTTCGATTTTGCTTTAGGTGGAAAAGGTGGAAACGCTATCTTACCACTGGGGGCATGCGGCGAAAAAATAAAATCGGGCAATGCCATCATGGTAGATATGGCAGGCAATTACAGTCCTTGGATGACCGATATGACCCGTGTTTTTTCTGTTGGCAAATTATCTGATCTGGCTTATAAAGCACACGAAGTTTCAAGAGAAATACATGAAGTAATCAAGCAAAACACAAAACAGGGTACTGCTTGTGCCGACTTGTACAATACATCGATGGATTTAGTAAAAAAGAATGGTTTGGAAGCCTATTTCATGGGAACAAAGTTGCAAGCTAAATTTGTAGGTCACGGCGTTGGGCTCGAGATAAACGAACCTCCTGTACTTACTCCCCGTTCGCAAGAAATATTTGAGAGTAACACCGTTTTTGCACTCGAACCCAAATTTGTTATACCCAATGTGGGAGCAGTAGGGATAGAAAACACCTATTTGGTATACAATAATGGTATCGAAAATCTTACCGTTTTAGAAGAAAGTATAATTTCGCTGTAGGGGCAGGGCTTTGCCCTGCTCGCAAAACAACAATATTTAATTGAGGGTGGAGTAGAACCCCACCCCTACTAAAATACGGTAATAAGTACTTATGGTAAAGACAATAAATATAAAAGGAAAGTTTTTAGATCTGTCCACCCCGATGGTGATGGGCATACTTAATATTACACCCGACTCTTTTTATGGAGGAAGCCGCAAACAAAATGAAGCTGATATAGTAAAGAGGGTAGAGGAAATTGTTCTTCAAGGAGGAACTATTGTAGATATAGGAGCTCAATCGACCCGTCCATCGTCTCAGTTTCTTTCAGCAGAAGAGGAGATCGAACGTTTGTCGCCGGCTTTGTCGGCTATCAATCGAGAATTTCCTAATGTTATATTGTCAATAGATACCTTTCATTCAGAGGTTGCCAAAGTATGTGTACGCGATTATGGGGTTGCCATTGTGAACGATATTTCGGGTGGAAGTCTCGATTCTGATATGTTTCAAACAGTTGCCGATTTGCATGTGCCTTATATTTTGATGCACATGAGAGGGACTCCTCAAACGATGCAGCAGTTAAATAATTATAACGATTTGGTTCCCGATATTGCTTATTATTTCTCCGAAAAAGTAGCTCATTTACATCAATTGGGTGTCAATGATATTATTCTAGATCCCGGATTTGGATTCTCAAAAGACACGTCTCAAAATTACGAATTGATGAAGCATATAAGTTTCTTTGAAAATTTTGAATTACCTTTGCTCGTAGGCATATCTCGAAAATCGATGATTACCAAATTTTTGGAGGTTTCTTCATCGGAGGCTCTCAACGGTACATCGGTTCTCCATACATACGCATTGATGAACGGTGCTAATATATTGCGTGTTCATGATGTAAAGGAAGCTTGCGAAGCTGTTAAAATCGTTAAAAAGTTAAGAGGTTGACGAGTTAACAAGTATACGAGATTGGTAAACTTAATAATAACGTTACTTAGTTTTGGAAAATTTCGGAATAAAAGACATTATTGATATCCTGCTGGTTGCAATTGTAATGTACCAGTTGTATTATCTTGTCAAAAAAAGCGGAACTACCACTATTTTTAAGGGAATTATAGCATTTATCATCCTGTGGATTCTTATTTCACATGTATTTCAAATGAGGCTTATGGGGTCTATCCTCAATAAGTTTGTTAATATAGGTTTGTTTGTTATTATTATTCTCTTTCAGGACGAGATACGGCGTTTCTTGATGACATTGGGAGCCAACAATGTATTCAGATCTGTAGTTAAGTTTTTTGGCGGAAAAAATAGAGAAACCGCAAGTAATGCCTTTATAACCCCCATTGTTTTGGCATGTATGAATATGTCGCGATCGTATACCGGAGCTCTGATTGTTATAGAACACGAGATGTCATTGGGACTCTATGAGCAAACGGGAGAGATTATAAATGCAGATGTAAGCACACGTCTCATCGAAAATATATTTTTCAAAAATAGCCCGCTTCACGATGGGGCAATGATTATCTCGAAAGGAAAAGTAACTGCTGCGGGCTGCATATTGCCCATATCGCAAAATCCGAATCTGCCCAAACAGTTTGGATTGAGGCACAGAGCCGGACTAGGAATCAGTCAAGAAACCGATGCACAGGTTATTACCGTATCCGAAGAGAGAGGTAAGATATCGTTTATGAGCAGAGGACATATATACCCGAATATAACACCCGAAAAGTTGCAGGAATTGTTGAATCAGCCTGTAAATACTAAAACGAATTAAATAGAATTGAATTTATGATGAAGAAGTACATAATATTGGTTGCATCCGTTGTTTCTGTATGCTCGTTAGGAGTATTTTTGCTCTCTACCTCCGAAGCTAGCCTTGAGGCAAGTAAAAACCCTAAAGTGTTGTCAATGACAACATCTGTTGAAATTCCTGATGAAGTAACTCTTGCCAGCGAAAAACTGACATTAGACAGATACGATCTTCGCGAGCGTTTCGACCGAGAGATAAACAGTTTTGCCTATCTGCATGCAACTACATTATTACTTATAAAACGAGCAAACCGTATATTCCCTATCATAGACCCTATCTTGAAGGCAAATGGTATACCCGAAGATTTTAGGTATTTGGCTGTTATAGAAAGTTCGCTCGATCCAAGAGCCATATCATCTGCAAAAGCCTCGGGTTTATGGCAATTGATGCCGGCTACTGCTACGCAATTCGGACTAGAGGTTACCTCGGAGGTTGACGAAAGATTCTCTATCGAAAAATCGACAGAAGCTGCTTGTAAATATTTAAATAGTGCCTACCGCAAGTATGGAAGCTGGTCGAGTGTAGCCATGTCTTACAATGCAGGTATGGGACGAATCAGTGATGAGTTGGACAAGCAACAGGCATCAAACAGTGTAGACTTATGGTTGGTGGAAGAAACCTCGCGCTACTATTTCAGGATGTTGGCTATTAAGTGTATTTTTGACGATCCTTATAAATACGGCTTTGTAATATCAGCAAATCAGTTATACAAACCAATTAATTTTAAAACGGTTGAAATTTCGGAAAGTATACCCGACTTGGCTTCTTTTGCCAAAAATAACGGAATAACCTATGCCCAACTAAAAGATTTCAACTCGTGGTTAAGAGATCGTCAATTGACTATTACAGCCAAAAGACCCAATAGATATACCATTCTTATTCCCGATAACGAATCGCTCTACTACAAAAAAGGCGAAAAAGTGAAAGTGTATAATGACAAATGGATTGCAGAATAGTAAAGGAGTTGACAAGTAAACCCGTAGAGACGCAATGCTTTGCGTCTCAGTTACAAGAAGAAGCTGTCCCGAAAACCTACAAGGGTCGTCATTGCGAGGAAGAACGACGAAGCAATCTTCCAATAATAAGATAGATTGCTTCGCTATTGCTCGCAATGACGACGCGAAATATATTTTTCGGACACCCTCAGTGAACAAATAAACAACTAAAACATAGCTTGCTAACTTGAGCAGACAAGATAAATAATGGATCAGAAAGTTGAAGAAACTGAAATGATATCTGTATACGGAGCACGTGTACACAATCTAAAAAATATAGATGTTGATATTCCCCGTAATTCGCTGGTTGTCATTACAGGATTGAGTGGAAGCGGCAAGTCGTCCTTAGCCTTCGATACCATATTTGCAGAAGGGCAGAGACGATACATCGAAACATTCTCGGCATATGCCCGAAATTTTTTGGGAGGTATGGAACGTCCTGATGTTGATAAGATTACAGGATTAAGTCCCGTAATTTCTATCGAACAAAAGACTACCAATCGCAACCCACGTTCTACCGTAGGTACTACTACCGAGATATATGACTTCTTGCGGCTATTGTACGCAAGGGCAGGCGATGCCTACTCGTACCTCACCGGCGAAAAGATGGTGAAGTATACCGAAGAACAGATATTAGAACTTATTTTGACCCGTTATTTGGGCAAAAAAATCTATATACTGGCTCCTATCGTAAGAAACCGTAAGGGACATTACAAAGAGCTTTTTGAGCAGATCAGAAAGAAAGGATATTTGAGTGTACGTATCGACGGAGAGATTCGTGAGATTCTTCCCGGAATGCGTGTCGATCG
The DNA here is from genome assembly GCA_031546965.1 of Dysgonomonas sp. Classification (GTDB taxonomy): domain Bacteria; phylum Bacteroidota; class Bacteroidia; order Bacteroidales; family Dysgonomonadaceae; genus Dysgonomonas_A. The sequence goes on along the minus strand of JAVBJR010000009.1, from coordinate 29,815 downwards.
TTATAAGAATCACAGTATCGAAATCCTGATCGACAAGATGGCTGTGTCTAATAAGTTTGCCGAGCAGTTGAAAAACAGTGTGCGGATAGCCATGAAGCAAGGCGACGGACTGATAATGATTCAAGATGCAGAGTCTGGCGATGTGCGCCACTACAGTAGCCGGTTGATGTGTCCCAGTTCGGGCTTGTCGTATGGCGAACCTGCACCACACAATTTTTCGTTCAATTCGCCATTTGGAGCATGTCCCAAATGTAAAGGTTTAGGTGCTGTCAGTCAGATTGATATGGAAAAGATTGTACCTAAATCCGATCAAAGTATTCATGCCGGAGGTATAGCACCTTTGGGTAAATATAAAAACTCGTTGTTTTTTTGGCAAATCGAAGCTATTTGCGAAAAATACGGAGTAACGATAAAAACTCCGATTAAGGATATACCCCAAGAAGCTTTGGATGACATCATGTTCGGAACCGACGAAAAACTCGAAATAAAAAACGAGATGCTAGGCGGATCAACCTATACTGTTATATTCGAGGGTGTTGCAAAGTATATCAATATGCAACAAGAGAGCGAAGCATCGGCAACAGCTCAAAAATGGGCAAATCAGTTTATTACAACTACAACCTGTCCCGATTGCAAAGGGCAACGTCTGAACACAGAGGCACTGCATTATAAAATAAATGAGAAAAACATTGCAGAATTGTCAGTTATGGATATCCGAGAACTTTATGATTGGATGCAAAACCTAGACGACCATATCTCTGATAAGCAAAAGCATATTGCAGCCGAAGTAAAAAAAGAAATTCTGTCACGTTTGACTTTCCTTTTAGATGTTGGACTGACCTATTTATCGTTGAACAGAGCCTCTGCGTCTTTATCGGGAGGGGAGAGCCAACGTATTAGGCTGGCTACTCAAATTGGTTCTCAATTGGTGAATGTACTTTATATTTTGGATGAGCCAAGTATTGGTCTCCATCAGCGAGATAATGTGAGATTGATTAAATCCTTGAAAAAGTTAAGAGATTCGGGCAATTCAGTCGTAGTTGTAGAGCATGATAAAGACATGATGCTCGAAGCCGATTATGTGATAGATATGGGTCCATTTGCAGGTCGTAGAGGGGGCGAGGTTGTATTTGCCGGAACTCCTGCCGAAATGCTAAAATCCGATACTATGACTTCGGACTATCTGAATGGACGGAAAATGATAGAAATTCCTCCCAAAAGAAGAAAGGGGAACGGAAACTTTATAGAGCTGAAGGGTGCAACAGGCAATAACCTGAAATCGGTGGATATAAAAATTCCTTTGGGTACACTTACTTGTGTTACAGGAGTTTCTGGTAGTGGGAAATCTAGTTTACTGAACGGAACTTTACTTCCAATACTTAGCCAGCATTTTTTTAGATCGCTTGCTGATCCGCTTCCATACAAATCTTTTAAGGGGATGGAGTTTGTGGATAAAGTAATCAGTGTAGACCAATCGCCTATCGGACGCACACCCCGCTCTAATCCGGCAACATATACAGGAATATTTTCGGATATCAGAAATTTATTTGTGAGCCTTCCCGAAGCAAAAATCAGGGGATACAAACCCGGCAGGTTCTCTTTTAATATCAAAGGCGGGCGTTGCGAAACCTGCGGTGGAAATGGGTATAAGACCATCGAAATGAACTTTTTACCCGACGTGTTTGTTCCATGTGAAGACTGCCACGGTAAACGTTACAATAGGGAAACCCTCGAAGTAAGATTCAAAGGGAAGTCTATAGCCGATGTGTTGGATATGACGATTAATGCAGCAGTTGAGTTCTTTGAAAATACACCCAGTATCTTACATAAAATCAAAGTGATTCAAGATGTAGGATTGGGTTATATTAAATTGGGACAACCATCGACAACGCTTTCGGGCGGAGAATCGCAACGGGTGAAACTGGCAACCGAATTGGCACGAACCGATACCGGTAACACCATTTATATTTTGGATGAGCCAACTACCGGACTTCACTTCGAAGATATAAGGGTTTTGTTGAATGTACTCAATCAATTGGTAGAAAGAGGCAATACTGTAATTGTAATCGAACATAATTTGGATATAATTAAGTGTGCTGACTATATTATTGACATGGGTCCCGAGGGCGGATCGGGTGGTGGAATTTTGATGATGCAGGGTACTCCGGAGGATTTAGTGAGAAAAAATGTAGGAATAACGGCAGAATTTCTTAAAATTGAGTTAAAAAATTAAAAAAAGAGATTTTTTTGAGATAAATAAGAAAAAACAGTATTAAATTTGTGTCAAGATTTAGAGAAATTAAAATCTGCAATTTATTTTATTAGTTAGTCAATTAAGAGAGGTGTCTCTTATTAGACTTTAAAAAAAAGATTATAATGTGTTGATGACATTCATATCACTTAAAGAGTTTTTTTGCTTGAAGAGTGCAGTTGTCAATACAAAAAGATATATAAGAAACATTGAGTTGGTTTCTAAAATTAGGCGTTCGCCTAGTTTTCAGACCACAATCAACTCTATTGTGTAGTTTTGTAAAGTTTGTGTTAAGAAGGAGAGTCTGCGAAGTGATTTCGCGGGCTTTCTATTTTTATACAAGCACTCCCCAAAAAGTAATATTAGAATACAAAAAACTCTGCTACCACGCGATTCAATCGCGCGGTATCCCTGGTAAATATGTCATTAATTTCTTTTGATTACTTAAGAATTTTTCCCTCTTTATTTTATTACCTTTGTCGGCAATAATTACATTTATAAAAACAGCATCACTTTAATTGAAATAATTATAAAAATGGCGAAGTATAATTTTGATCAAATCGTAGATCGCAAAGGAACTAATGCTCTAAAAACAGATGCAGTAAAAGAACGATTCGGCAGTGACGATTTGATACCTTTATGGGTGGCAGACATGGATTTTTTGTCACCTCCGGCAATTACAGAGGCTATTATAGAACGTGCAAAACATGGTTTATTCGGTTATACATGCCCTTCTCGAGAATATTATAGTTCGATTATCAATTGGGTGAAAAGAAGTCATGGCTGGACTATCGACCAACAATGGATCAGCTTTATACCAGGTATTGTAAAAGGAATAGCTTTTGTGCTAGATTGCTTTTCGACCCAAGAAGATCATATAATTATTCAGCCGCCGGTGTACCATCCGTTCCGCATTATTCCAACTTTACATCAGCGTAAGGTGATAACTAACCCTTTGGTTCTAGAAGCCGGGCAATATAAGATGGATTTGGCAGATTTGAAGAAGTGTATCGATTCGTCTACAAAAATACTGATACTTTGTAATCCTCATAATCCCGGAGGCAGAGTATGGACTAGGCAAGAATTGGTCGATTTGGCAGAGGTATGTTATGACAATGGCATTCTTGTCATATCAGATGAAATACATTCCGATTTGGCTTTTGGAGACAATAAACATATACCGTTTGCATCCGTTTCGGACAAAGCGGCACAAAATAGTATTACTTTTATGGCTCCGAGTAAGACCTTTAATATTGCAGGTATTGTTAGCTCATATTCTATTATACCCAATGACAAGATACGGACTAAGTTTCATAATTATCTACGTAGTAGCGAATTAGAAGAAGGGCATATTTTTGCCTATATAGCTGCTCAAGCTGCTTACGAAAAAGGGGAGGAATGGCTTACCGAAGCAAAGGAATATATTTGGGGTAATATTCTTTTTGTAGAAGAGTTTATGAAGGCAAATATACCTCAAATAAAGGTGATGATTCCCGAAGCCTCTTTTTTGGTATGGCTCGATTGCAAGGAGTTAAACTTATCGCAAAAAGATTTGGTATCGTTGTTTATAAAAGAGGCTAAACTGGCATTGAACGATGGTGTAATGTTTGGTAAGGAAGGAGAAGGCTATATGCGTTTGAATGTAGGGTCGCCAAGATCTATACTCGAAAAAGCTCTAAATAATTTAAAAGCTGCTATAAATAATAAATAAAACAAGACCCATACAACAAAAGGGCATGATTCTTGTTATGTATTCAGAGAAGACAAAAATAGCTTGAGCTAAAAAAGCGAGCTATTGAATATTAAGTAATATAAAATAATCAAAAATGAAAATTTCACCTAATAAATTTGTTTCGCTATCTTATGACTTGAATGTTGGTGAAGGCGATGAAATAGAGTTAATGGAAAAAGCAACTCCTGAGCACCCTCTTGAGTTTATTTTCGGAACAAATTCTATGCTTGAAGCTTTTGAAAAAAATGTAGACGGTTTGGTACAAGGCGACTCTTTCGACTTTGTACTTACACCCGATCAGGCATACGGAGAATATGACGACGATCATTTAGTCGATTTGCCTAAAAATATATTTGAAGTGGATGGTAAAATGGACGAAACCGTTGTGTTTGAAGGAAATACTATTCCGATGATGGATTCTAACGGCAACAGACTCAACGGTTCTGTTGTATCTGTTGGGGACGAAACTATTCAAATGGACTTTAATCATCCTTTAGCCGGCGAAACATTACACTTTACAGGTAATGTATTATCAATAAGAGAGGCTACTGCAGAAGAAATTGCAGCATTATTTGCTCCACAAGGAGGCGGATGTGGATGTGGATCGGGTTGCGGATGTGGCAGTGATGATTCGGAAGAAGGATGTGGTTCGGGCTGTGGTTGTGGAAGCTCAGACGAATCTGAGGGTTCATGCGGATCGGGATGCGGTTGCCATTAATCTAAGATTTAGATCATATATAGTAAAGGACAGGCTTATCTAAGTCTGTCCTTTGTATTTTTAATAGAATTGCAGTTAGAATTTGTAGGTCAACATTACTTGTCCTTCGGCAGTAACCGAATAAACATCATTATAATGTTTGTAGTGGGTAGATCTTCTGTAACCGGTTGTTGTTCCGGTTAAATACAGCTTATTTTTGAGCTTGATATCAACACGAAGAGTTGATAAGTTGAATGATGTATTAGACACGTCTCCTTGAGCATCCAAGTGGTTATTGTCAACCGTCTCAAAATCTGTACCTTCGGGATACCCTTTCCATGTAAAGAGCCTGTACCCATTGTAATCCCACGACACGCCTATTTTGTCTTTGTATGAAATATTTATCCCTGCTTTCCATCCAAATCCGCTGCCCAAATTATAATTTCTGTTAGACACCTTGTAATGGTCGCTTAGGCTGGCACCCAATATAATAGCATTGATATGGGCATACGAATTGAAGTTCCAATCTTCGAAACGTTTGCTTTTATGTACAAGACCTACTCCAACAGTTGCAGGAGATGCCAGTTTATAGGGTATTCTATTTGTTTTGTGAGAGATAGTATCGGAGTCGTAATAGTCGAAATGCTGATAAATACCTATCCCCAAGTAATCTTTTGACGAATCTACCAATTGACTACTCCAAAGGCGTCCAACTACATTCACTTGTCCGAGTATAGGTTGCGATTTCTGTATATTCAGAATTGCATGTATTGTAAAATAATCGAATGGTTTGGCGTTTTCTTCTTGATAACGATCTCCGTATTCGATGCCGGTAGAAGTTGTAAAGCCGACCCCTTTATCGAGTATTGTGCCTTGTAGCTCTAATATTCTGGCTCCTGCCGATACTTCGACACTTATTTCGGGGATACCGAACTGGCGTCCCGAGGTAGATCTTTTTTTCCAAGCATCTCCATTTATAATTCGAGTTAAACCTCTTCCCGGAGATATAAGAAAGCCGGCAGCTTCTCGTCTAAACCGTTCGCCACCTTGTTTTCTGTCATCTAAAACTAAATCTGAGGCTCTGTAAAATACCTCTCCTAAAGCCATACCTCCAATGGGGGTTGCAATAATGTCGTTGGCTGACGGCGGTTCGTTTTCTAAAAAGAATTCCCACATGGCACTTCCTCCTAGAGCGAACAGCCCCGATTCCCAATAATTAAAACCTCGCGAGCGAGCCGAATTATAGTACAAACTACCATGATAAGGGTGCATAAACATATTGGTTTGTATTTGGTCGTTATCCCAATAAAATCCATTCGAGAAATTATCTTTAATCGAATTGAAACTAATGTGGGCAAAATCGGCATTCAATATATAACGGTCGAATCCCCAAATAGACATGTTGATAGAAAACGCCTGAGCGGCAGCACCCCATCCGTTTTTCTTCGAATAATATTGAATATCTAGTGAATCTGCTGCTATATATTTTGTAGTTTTGTGTCGTAACAGATGTTGTGAATAAGTACTGACAGATGCCAGGAGTATCAAAATTGTGAGTATGTATTTCTTCATCCGGAATAAAAAAGATTAAAAAAAGCTGTTAATTGCCTGCAAATATACTCTTGTTTTTGCAAAAAAAAGGCTTTAATGACCTTATTTAATTTCCTTGATACACATAAATTGAGATTTAATGCCTATCTGTATTTAGAATAAAATTATATTTGTAAAGAATTTAGAAATTACTTTACCGATGGAAATATTAGAAACTTTTTTACTCCCTTCTGCTTGGATTGCTTTACTGACACTAACTTTTCTTGAAATAGTGTTAGGTGTCGACAATATTGTTTTTCTGTCGATAATGTCATCCAAATTACCCTTGGAACAACAACCCAAAGCCCGATCGATAGGTTTGATTTGTGCTATGTTTTTCAGGATCATGTTGTTGTTTTGTATCTCTTGGTTGATGAAATTGACTCAGCCTATTATATCTATTGATGCGTCTTGGTTTCATGGCTCAATTTCGGGGCAAAGCTTGATTGTTTTCTTTGGAGGCTTATTTCTCCTTTATAAAAGTGTGACCGAAATACACCACAAATTGGAGGGTTTGGAAGAGCATGATAAAGAGGCTCGAAAAACTAGTTTTGCATCTGTTATTATCCAAATCGTAGCATTAGATATTGTGTTTTCGTTCGACAGTGTACTTACTGCGGTCGGATTGGTTAGTTTCAACGAATTTGGGTACGCAGGTGCCATGTCGATAATGGTTACTGCTGTTGTAGTTTCTGTTTTTGTAATGTTGATGTTCTCGGGTCCTGTAAGCCGTTTTGTGAATACACATCCAACGATACAGATACTCGGGCTATCGTTCCTTATTTTGATAGGTGTAATGTTGTTGGTAGAAGCGGCACATCTTTCTCATATATCTATATTCGGGTCGATAGTTGGAGAGATACCCAAAGGATACATCTATTTTGCAATAGCCTTCTCTCTATTGGTAGAATTTATCAATATGAAGTTAAGGAAGAGATCGAAACCTGTTCATTTAAAGGATTCGGAAATAGTGGAGAAATAAAATAATAAAATACATAAAATAATGGAAAACAAAGAACTGTTGAAACAAGTAACATCTAAAGCAAATAGTTGGTTAACAGGAGACTATGATGCTGAAACAAAGGCGGCGGTGCAACGCATGCTTGATAATACCGATAAAACGGAATTGATGGAATCTTTTTATAAAGATTTAGAATTTGGTACAGGTGGGCTTCGTGGAATAATGGGAGTGGGCAGCAACCGTGTTAATAAATATACACTGGGTGCAGCAACCCAAGGTTTGTCGAATTATTTATTGAAACAGTTTTCGCATCTCGACCAAATAAAAGTGGTTATTGGATACGATTGCCGTAATAACAGTAAGCTGTTTGGACAAATTGTTGCCGATATTTTCTCGGCAAACGGAATTAAAGTTTATCTCTTTGAAGATTTAAGACCAACACCCGAAGTTTCGTTTGCTATACGCAATTTGGGCTGTCAAAGCGGTGTTATTCTTACAGCATCTCACAACCCCAAAGAATACAACGGATACAAAGCATATTGGGATGATGGTGCGCAGGTGACACCTCCGCATGACAAAAATATTATTGATGAAGTGAATAGTATCACTTCTGCTTCGGATGTGAAATTTACAGGTAATCCTGCACTGATTGAAGTATTGGGTGAGGATATGGATAATAAATTTGTAGAATCACTGAAAGCAATTTTGCTGTCACCCGAGTCAATCAAGAGACATGGTAACATCGGTATCGTTTATACACCTATACATGGAACGGGCGTTAGTATCGTACCTAAAGCATTGAAAGCTTACGGATTTACCAACATAATTAATGTACCCGAACAAGATGTTGTAGACGGAAATTTTCCTACGGTAGTTTCGCCTAATCCCGAGGAACCTGCTGCAATGGCAATGGCTGTAAAAAAGGCAATAGAAACGGGTGCCGATTTGGTATTTGCAACCGACCCCGATGCCGACCGTTTTGGTGCAGGTGTGCGTGATACAAACGGTAATTTTATTCTGTTGAATGGAAATCAGACCATGATTATTTTGGTGTATTATCTAGTAACTCGTTGGAGAGAGCTGGGTAAACTTACCGGAACTGAATATACGGTGCGCACTATTGTTACCAGCGAATTGACACAGGTTATTTCAGAGAAAAATGGTGTTGAAATGTTTGAGTGTTTTACCGGTTTCAAATGGATTGCATCTGTGATGCGTCAGTTGGAAGGCAAACGTAAATATATTGGCGGTGGTGAAGAGAGCTACGGCTTTTTGGCAGAAGATTTTATCCGCGATAAAGATTCTGTTTCGGCGGCGGCTCTGTTTGCAGAAATAGCTGCTTGGTGCAAAGACAACAACCGGACTATCTACGAAATGCTTTTGGATATTTATGTGGAGTATGGTTTCTCTAAAGAAAAAGGTATTTCGGTAGTTAAGAAAGGAATGTCGGGAGCACAAGAAATCCAATCGATGATGGACAATTTCCGCAAGAATCCATTGAAATCTATTGCCGGCTCTAAAGTTATTTTGGTAAAAGATTTTGAAGTTCTTGAAGCTAAAGATCTTACCACCGGAAAAATCTCTAAGTTAGATATGCCTACTACTTCTAATGTTCTTCAATACTTTACTGAAGATAAAACTAAAGTATCTATTCGTCCTTCGGGAACTGAACCTAAAATCAAATTCTACATCGAAGCGGTTGACAAATTACCCTCTCGTGCCGATTTTGATAAGGTAGATGCTGCAACAGAAGCTAAGATTGTACAAATATGTAAAGACCTGGGTATCTAAGGTTTGAAACTTTATAAATTTAGTAAGGGGGTGAAATTTTTTTCGCCCTTTGTTTGTTACACCTCACCCCAGCCCTCTCCAAAGGAGAGGGAGCTAGATATGAGGCATTTATAACTCCCTCTCTGTGCTCCCTCTCCTTTGGAGAGAGTTGGGGTGAGGTTGGTTTCCATTTTGTGATATTTAACTTTAGGCTCTGTAATAATACACTTATCATACCATTTTATGGAGGCTAATGAGTTACATTTACGTCATTACTAATTATTTCATATTATGGGAGAAAAGCGAATCAAAAAAGAGACCAAGAAACCGAAACAAGTGAAACCAAAAGTTATAGCGGCTCAACCTTCTACTAAAGGGGACGACAAGAAAAAAAAGAGTTACTAGAAGAGGTAAAAGATGAGTATGTTTCATATTTATATACCCTGTTTGTATCCGATAAGTGGTTGGATATAAACAGGGTAATATATGTGTTTTTATATCGTTGCCTTTATTTCAATTTTACAAATCAAGTTTTCCGATAAAGTTACTCATACCCATTACCAATAATTGGTAGAGAGCATCGTTGAACACGGTCATTTCTTTTTTATTTACAGGATATCCCCCCAGCATCAAGGCTTGTACGTACATAATATGTATAACTGAGCTGAAAAGCGTTTCGTCTTCAATGGCAATCAGATTTTGTACAATCTCGTTGTCTTTATTGAAGCACAAGGTAGGCATATTGTCTTCTTTCTTGATAAAATTATGCAATGTGGCAGCAAACGGATTTCCCGAATTAGATAGATTCTGAATGTTCTTATTGCTCATAGCCTCATCGTTTGCCACGTATATAGCCGGAGTATCAATAGGATCGAACTGCTTTAGTTGAGCTTTACAATATTGATTTTTGAGTAATTCGTTTGCCTGTTTTTCGAATTGCTGGTATCGCTCGTCATCCGATATAACTACATCCGAAAGGGTATCGAGTATATCTTGCGGAGTAATTTTTTCGAGACGAACTTCCGGAAACGAAATCTTTATTTTCTGAATCAAATCCACTTCAAATGAATAAGCTGCATTAATCACTGTTTTGCCTTGTGAACCGGCAATACGGCGGATTTGGCGAAAATCGTCTAACGAAGGTGTGTAATAAATAACGTCATTGTATGTCTTAATAGACAGAAATGTCATGTGTCCTTTATTCGTTTCGAAGGGAATGTAGTCAATAAACATTTTCAACAGTTCGCGGTCTTCAACCGCGAGAGCTTTGATAAAGATATGATGTATATTGATAATCTCACTCAACTTTTTAATATCGCTAAACATCAATACTTTAAGGTAATCTTTAAAACAGTTACTAAGCTCTTTCTTAGCATCCTTCATTATATCATCATCCATCAATGATTCGCGAGAGGCAGTAGGACGAAGATCGTTTGTATTGATAATACATTTTACGAACGAAGTCCATTCGGGCAGCAAGTTGTTAGCCTGCTCACACAAATACATCCGTTTGAGGTATATCTTATGTTGCTTCGATCCCGAAAACTGAACTTTGTAGGGCATAATGTAAGCAACACCATCGATCTCTCCTTTTTCGGAATGTAGGTAAAAAGCATCCAGGAAGTTAATATTGAAAACTTTTTTTCCGTATTCCAAAAGATCTTCTTTGGAGCTTTCTTTGTCGAGCCATACAGGATTTTTATCAACTAATACTTCTGTCTCCCCCTCGGTAATGAAGTTGATGGTAATAGGCAAAGCATTTCCAAATTGAAGGATGTTCTTTTTCAGTTCTTCTTTCTCGAACAGCGGAAGCCATTCTTTCTTGGGCGATAGTATAACCCGTGTGCCTGCTTGTTCTATATTATCGATAGGTTCTACGGTATATGTTCCATCGGCTTTGCCCCGCCAGCAGACCGATTCGTCTTTAAGTAACGAGCGAGTTTCTACCACAATCTCGTGACTTACCACAAGGCACGATAACATACCGATACCAAATTTTCCGATGAAGTCTTTTTCGTTGAAATCTCCCCGTTTCGAACTTTGCCCGATAACCGATAGAAATTGATGTACTTCTTCTTCGGTTAGACCAATGCCGTTGTCTTCGAATATCAGTTGAGGTACGTTATTTACCTTATTCAGATAAATATTGATGATTCCTTTGTGATTTTCGTCAATAGATTTTCGGGCTGTATTTGCATCTATTCCGTTTTGCAGGAGCTCTCTCACAAATACGTTTGGAGCACTGTATATATGTTCTGATAGTAATTCTATCATCCCTTTCAGATTTACCTGAAAGAGGTATTTATTCTCGTTGTTTTCTTCCATTATTTATTTATTGTAACTCGTAGCTGACATCTCCTTATTTTTTTCGGCGTTCTCTCTTTCCTGTCAATTTTTGGGCTTGTTCATTACCGTTATCGGCAGCTTTTTGATACCAGTACATGGCTTGTACTTCGTCTTCGGCTACACCTTTTCCGGCTAGGTAACAGTTGCCCAATTCAAATTGAGCAGCATCGTGATCTTCTTCTGCTATTTTGGTTAGCATTTGTACTGCTTGCTCTTGATCCATGCTTGCTCCTTCGCCGTTTAGTAGCATCATGGCTGTTTCGTATTGAGCGTTGTAGTTTCCGTTTTGTGCAGCATCAGATAACCAGCGATAGGCATCTGTGAGATTTTCGGTGGTACCTCGTCCGTATTTATAGCATAAGCCCAAACGATATTTTGCAGCCGTATAGTTTTCGTTGGCAGCCAAAGTGAAGTATTTGAAAGCTTCGGTTTCGTTTTCTTCAACTCCTAACCCGTACTCATAGCAAATGCCTAGACCTTCCGAAATTACGTTTTGTTCTTCTGCAAACTTAAAGTAGCCGAATGCTTTGTCGTACTCGGTTTCTCCGCCTCCCATGTTGTACAGATAGTATTCGCCCAACATAAGAGCTGCATACGGATACCCTTGGTCGTAAGCTTTGGTATACCATTCTATTGCTTTGTTGAGGTCGGTTTCAACCAATCCGTAATAGTAATACGAGCCTAGTTTATATTGAGCATAGGTATATCCCATTTCGGCAGCTTTGGTCATATATTCTAACACTTTGGTTGTATCGAACTCTAAGCCACCGTATTCTTGTTCGTAGCTCAGTGCCAGTTCGGTAAGCCCGGCTGCGCTGTTTGCCTCCGCTGCTTTATTAAATAATTTAAGTGCCTCTTCAGGATTTTCGGGTACTCCTACTGCATATTTGTAATATCGTCCTAAGTGATACATGGCATCGGCAAGACCGGCTTCTGCTGCAATCTGATAATTTTTGAATGCTTCTGCTGTATTTTCTTCTCCTAATACGCCATCCTCATAATACACTGCCATTTTGGTATTGGCATAAGGATAGTTATTTTCGGCAGCTTGTTTATAAAGATCAAATGCTTTTTGATAGTCTTGCTCTACCCCAAAACCGGCTTCGTAGCAGAAAGCGAGTTCTACACGGGCATAGTTAGATCCCATTTCTATGGCTTGAGTGAGGTATTTCACGGCTTTTTCTCCGGCTGTTTCGTCGTCGCCTCCAACACCTACACGGTAGTAGTTGCCCGATAGTTCGATACTATACAGGTGATTTCTTTCGGCTCCCACTTCAAAAAATTCTAAGGCTTTTTTGTAATCGGGTTCGGCTACAAATTCAGCATTTTGATAACCAAGACCTAAACGATAGGGGGCATATTCGTTACCCATCTTGTTTGCTTTTTCGAGAAGTTGTTTTGCTTCCTCTATATTTTTAGGCAATATTTCGGTCTCTAGCATAAGGTAGGCTTTTTCGGCTAAACCTCTAGGGCTTCCGTCCTCAATAGATTGATCGAGATAAGCCAACCCTTTTTGTACGTCTTTTAGTTTTTCGTTGTACAAATAAATACAAGCCAGTTCAAATGATGATTCGCCATAGCAATACAATGCAGCTTTTTCGTGCCATTCGATTGCTTTTTCGATAGACGTATTTTCGTCATTGACATAATTATAATATTGCCCCAAAAAGTTAGCGGCATATACAGTATGGTAACTATATGCACTTTCGAGAAGTCTGATTCCTTCGTTTTTGTCAGCATTATCTAGTTTACCATTCAGATAATTCATGCCTAGCAAGTACTCGCAATAATGACTTCCTACGGTAATTCCCTTTTTTGCAGCTTCAACAGCTTTTTCTATATTATTCTCTTTTCTAAAATAATAATCAGTCAATAGGTGATAAGGTTTACGATATGCAGGTGTGGTTTTTTCTATGTGTTGCTCTATGCGTTGCAAAAGTGCACTGTTATCAATGTCTTTGTCGTAAAAGTCAATGTATAGCAGAAGTACTTGTGCCGACTCGTAGCCCAATTCTATGGAACGTTCTACCAGTCGTTTACCTTCCTCTTTATTTTCTGCACCATATTCGGGTAGACCTAAGTATAGCCCGTACCCATAGTCGCCTAATGAAGCAGGGTCTTCGGCTTTTACTCCTTCTTTTAGATATTCAATTTTTTTTACTAAATTGTGATATCCTCTGCGAGCCGAACCGTATAAATCGGCTTGCTCACAATATCCTCTTGTGTGACCTATTTTAATGAATCGATCGTTGATATCTCTATTCAGATTAAACCAAAAGTTATAGTCAACGTCGTTATACTCCATCGAAACATATTTGTTCCAATTTCGGGTATATATCTGACGATAAAGTTCTTTGATACTATTATCCACTTTGTTTTCTTGAAGGCAAACATCACAAATAGCTAAAGCATCTAACCATTCATTTTTATCGGTATAATCATCTTTACTGATATATTTTTGAACGGTGGTTGCCAGTCCGGGAGCATTCTCTTTATGCTTTTTTAGCAGGCTTTTGTATTGATCTTCTATACTTTCCGAAGCCGAGGTGTTTGTTACGAATGGTTGTTGTTTATCTGTATCGTTGTTTTTTTTCTTGAAAAATCCGAACATATTATTTGTTTTTTATTGTTTAAAATCGAAGCTTACTCTTGTAACTTGTTCATTCAGACGCAAAGCATTGCGTCTCTACTCGTTTACTTGTAACTTGTAACTATTTATTACCATTGAATAGGTGTTAATCCTTTAGATATCAAATATTCATTGATCTGACTAAATTGCTTGTTTCCGAAAAAACCTCTGTGCGCTGATAGGGGAGAGGGGTGTACTGATTTCAGTATAAGATGCTTATCCCCATCAATAAAGGCTGCTTTCTTTTGAGCATAAGATCCCCATAATAGAAATACGATGTTTTCTCTTTCTGCTGCCAGTTTTTTAATTGCTTCATCTGTAAAATTTTCCCATCCTTTGTTTTGATGCGACCCTGCTTGATGGGCTTGTACTGTCAATGTAGCGTTGAGCAATAAAACTCCCTGATCTGCCCATCGGGTAAGATTTCCCGATTTTGGAATCGGAATCCCTAAATCGGTATTTATTTCTTTGAAGATATTTATCAAAGAGGGAGGAAACTGTATACCATCATTCACCGAAAACGATAAGCCGTGCGCTTGTCCATCGTTATGATATGGATCTTGTCCTAAAATTACCACTTTCACCTTATCAAAAGGAGTATGTTCAAAGGCATTGAAAATTAATTTGGCAGGAGGAAATATCTGTTTTGTCTGATATTCGTCTCTTATAAAATGGGTGAGTCTTATAAAATAATCCTTTTCAAATTCATTATTCAATTGTTTTTTCCAAGACTCTTCAATTTTAACATCCATAGTGGTACGATATTTAATGACTTTGACAAAGATATAAATAATAGGATAAATATAAAGTAGGCAATTCAGACTAATTGTCCTAAATAAGTTGAACGAATATGCTGTAATTAACAGTATATACTTTTATTGGATGCAAACTCTAATGAATTCTAAATATTTTTATACTTTTGCAAACGAATTGTGTAATGGTCCCGTAGTTTAATGGATAAAACGTGGGATTCCGGTTCCTATGATATGGGTTCGATTCCCTTCGGGATCACAAGTTGAACAGAACCTTTAAGACGGTTCAACGCCAAAGACAAAAGAAAGTCTTCTAAACTAATGCTTTAGAAGACTTTTTTTATGTTTCATACTCTCGCAAGAGACTTTGCAGAGGCATAAAAAAGACTTCAAAAAGCCAAATTCAACTACTAAATCGCTACTACTTTAGTTTTAATAAAAACAGTAGTTGTTTTTGAATAAAAACTCTCACTTACTGCATGTTGTCATAGAGTTGTCTAATATTCTTCAAAATAAAAAAACAAAAATTTGTAATTAAAAATTGAAGATTATGAAATCAACTTTCAGAACACTTTTCTATTTAAGAAAAAACCAGCCGAGAAGTAACGGAACAGTACCCATTATGATTAAAGTGACTGTAAATGGAGAGTCTGTCCAATTTGGAAGCAAAGTAGATATTGATCCTGGTATCTGGGACTCCAAAGCAGGAAAAGCTACCGGACGCAGTGCAACAGTTATGGATATAAACATCACCTTGGATAATCTACGAGTAGCTATCCGCAAATGTCATGATAAACAAATGGAGGATTATGGTTATGCTATTCCTGAAAAAATAAGGAACCAAGTATTAGGACTTGAAAAAGGAGCCAAGTCATTAATTGAATATATTGATTTACATAATGAGCAATATGAGAACAGGGTTGGTATCAATACCACCCGTATAACCTTTATCCGTTATCAACTAATAAAACAAAGGGTACGGGATTTTTTGAAGTTGAAATACAATGTATCAGATATTCCTATAAGGGATCTGACTCCTATTCTATTAGAAAATTTTTACCTGTATCTTCGTAAAGAGTGTCAATGCAAAAACAACTCTTCGATGAAAACCATGCAACGACTTCGTAAAATAGTGTATTTTGCTAAGAATATGGGCGAAACTATGGCAGATCCATACCAGAGTTTTAGAGTACACTTTGAATCTGTAGACAGAGAAATTCTTACCCAAGAAGAAATAGACACAATTTACAATAAGGAATTTATTACAGCAAGACTGGAACAGATAAGGGATGTGTTTATTTTTAGCTGCTACACCGGGTTAAGTTACATCGATGTTGCTAAACTGACTCAGGATAATGTACAAGAGGCATTCGACGGGAATTTATGGGTAATGACCAAGCGGAGTAAAACCAATGTAAATGCGAACATCCGCCTACTTGCTATTCCGAAAGAAATATTGAAAAAATATAGAGGAAAACAAATAGATAGCAAATGTTTACCTGTGGTTTCCAATCAAAAGATGAACGAATATCTCAAAGAAATTGCTACAATCTGTGGAATAAATAAAAAGCTGACATTCCATTTAGCAAGACATTCGTTTGCTACTTCAATAACTCTGTCCAATGGGGTTCCAATAGAGAGTGTTTCAAAAATGTTAGGGCATACGAGTATTCGGACAACCCAAATCTATGCAAAAATTACAGATCAGAAGATTAGTAAAGACATGGATATATTAGCCCAAAAGATTGATAAGTGACGAATAGAGATAAAATGAGAATCACCTTCATCAGGTACAAAAACTTATCACGGATTGTGGTAAGTTTTTGTATTTTAAAGTAACGATAATTTTACTTTCCTTATTTCTCAATACTGTTATTGAGCTTATTTTTCTAATTTTATCCGATAAATAATTTAGAAATGATACGTGATTTTGCAGCCATAGATTTCGAGACCGCTAACGAAGAACTATCCAGTGTATGCAGTGTGGGTATTGTCGTTGTGCGAAATGGCAAAATAACAGATCGTTTCTATAGCCTTATACAACCCGAGCCGAATTATTATAATTATTGGAACAGCACTATTCATGGATTGACAGATGAAGACACTGCCAATGCAGCAGTCTTTCCCAAAATATGGGAACAAATTGAACCTCTTATCGAAGGCTTACCTTTAGTCGCCCACAACAAAGATTTTGACGAAGCCTGTTTAAAAGCCATATTTCGAACCTATCGAATGGATTACCCCGATTACCAATTTTACTGCACTTTACAAGAGTCACGCCGCCAACTAAAACATCTGCCCAATCATCAACTGCATACCGTTGCTGAAGATTGCGGTTATATTCTCAGCAACCATCACAATGCTCTTGCTGATGCAGAAGCGTGTGCGGAAATTGCATTACAGTTATTGTGAAATAATACTGCGACCCTCTTTTTTCGCTCCCGTTCGGTCTATCTGGACTAACACTTGCTATTACCAAGCATTAGTCCAGATAGACCTACTCCCACTCCAAAGACAGTCTCGGATTAAGATAGCCAAGAGTACCCGAGTACACTTGATTTGTAATATCGATTCTTCCATTTTTTATGCTCTGTAACCATAATCCCCCAATTCTCCACCCTAGAATTTTCTCCCGCATTTCTCTATATAAGTCCTCCTGAAATATTCTTCGTTAATATGGTCAGCTGGTCATTTTGTTCATCAGGCAAAGGTATGATTGTGTTTTTGTCCTAGATATTACGCTTCGCATTTTTCTTGAAAATCTGCCTCTTTCCTTTGGCGAGCGTATTTACCCAAAAAAATATCTCTGTCAAAAAGCACCCTACCTCTTGTTGCCTATGAAACAAAAAACAACCGATCTGACGAATGACGCAGAAAAAAAAAGTCGGACTTATGAGAAATACAGAAAAAATAACGAAACAAAACTCCCTCACCTCTGAAATCATCATAAAATTTGGTTGGAGAGTAACCATATTAGTGCTGTGTGCTGTGTTAATCTACGAAGCAAATATCTCAGTGCCAGGAGTCATTGGAGGGTATATACTTATCCGTAGTGTACTTAAAATCATTAAGCTATCTGTCAAAATATTCTTTTCAATCCTTACGATCCTTTTCCTTATCGCAATTATTTCACTAATCGTAGTATTCATCTTTTAAAACTTAGAGCCATGACAAAACTAGATTCATTATTAACAGGTACAATATTCATAGAATCAGATAATTTTCACTTTGAGATAGTGGACTATTCCGAAAAGGCAATTGCCCTATTTGGAGATACAAAATCAATAAAAGACCTGCTTTTGGCAATGGGTGGAAAATTCAATCCAAGATTAGCACATAGCCAAAAGAAGCAGGCAGGGTGGATATTTTCCAAGACTAAAAGAGCGGAATTAGAAGGAGTATTAAAACTAAACAACAAAAGACCATGAAAGCATCAAATCATTTCACAAGAACCATATTGACCTATTTGGAGCAACGAGCTGAAACCGATCTCCTCTTTGCCGAAGCATTCGCAAAAACCGATAAGAATATAGACGATTGTATAACCTATATCTTAAATACTGTACAGAACAGCGGATGCAATGGATTTGCTGACGACGAAATTTACTCGATGGCAGTACATTATTACGATGAAGATACTATTGAGGTTGGCAAACCAATTCATAGCCGTGTAGTTGTGAACCACACCGTAGAACTGACCGCAGAAGAAAAAGAAGAAGCACGCAAAGATGCCATACAGCCGCTACACAACGAAGGCTATAACAACTTCAAGCAACCTAAAAAAAGAATCAATACAAAAGAATCACCTGCAAGTAACCAATTAAACCTGTTTTAATATGAAACCGAAGAATAAATTCCAAAAGCAAATACTGGCATCCAGTAAAAAACTGCCCAAGCTATCCGAAGCACAGATAAGATGGGCATATAATAACTGTATTGAACATACAGGGCAAAGAACCAAGAAAGGTATTATATCCTGTTTGGAATGCGGACACAAATGGACGGATACAACCACCCAAAAACATTGCATTTGCCCAAATTGCAATACAAAACTGATGATAGCCGATACAAGGCAGCGTGTTTTCAATCAATATGAATACTTCTGTGTAATTACAGCTTTCGAAGGTTACCAAGTCTTACGTTTCTTCTATATACAATTCGATGGGAAGGTAGGTAGAGTAGCCAACTATTTTCATTCGGAAGTGGTACAAAGATGGATAGCTCCTAATGGTAAGTATGCCACACTTGCACGGTTAAGACCAATGGGGTATTTTGTCAATACATGGGACTTTAGAAGCACGCTTGAAATACGACCCGAAAAAACTTTGTATAATGTCACACCTACTTGTGTCTACCCATGCCAACAAATAATACCCGAACTCAAACGAAGTGGTTATAACAAAGAACTCTATGATCTTAACCCTTTTGATTTATTCCTCCTACTCTTAACAGAAAACAAAGCGGAAACCCTATTAAAAACAGAACAAATCAAGCTGTTGCAATATTTTGCTTTGAGTGCCGTCCATACCATTGACAAATATTGGGCTTCGATCCGTATCTGCATTCGTAACGGTTATAAACCAAAAGATACCTCTTTGTGGTGTGATTATATTAATTCATTGACTTTCTTTGGAAAAGACTTACATAATGCAAAATATGTATGTCCTGCCGATTTAAAAGCCGAACACGATAAATATGTCAAGAAAAAGAGAGAATGGTACGAGAAGCAACACAAAGAGGAAGCCAAAAAGAAAGCTCTGGAAAATGAAGCCTTCTTCCAAGAAATGAAATCCAAGTTCTTCGGCATTCAATTTTCGGATGGACAAATACAAATAAAGGTACTAGAGAGTGTCTATGAAATTATGCGAGAGGGAGATATGATGCACCATTGTGTATTTACTAATGATTACCATTTAAAACCCGATTCATTAATCCTGTCTGCTTGTATTGAGGGAAATCCTGTGGAAACGATAGAGTTATCCTTATCCAAACTAAAGGTGCTTCAAAGTAGAGGTATATGTAATCAGAACTCTAAATACCACAACCAAATACTAAATCTTGTAGAACAGCATATTCCTCTTATTCAAAAGAGAATAAGTGCTTAGCTGACCTAATAACCCCTATAATATTATGTATAAGCTATTTATTGGATTCCGAAAATTGGGCGAATTTGAAACCATTTTAGAAGCTAAACAGTTTGCCCAAAAGAGCAAACTAAAAGGTATATTCAGTTTGGTTGGAAATAACTATCGTGATTGTTGGTATTTATCAGGCGTATAATTCCCCCAAAAGACAAAATGTCTGACAAACTCCACTCTAAAAAATCAAAAGCCGCCTGTATGAGACGGCTTAGGTGGTTTATTTATGATAATTTACTCCTTCAATCCAGTTACTGTAATAGAATAAATCCCCACATTTCCGGCTTTATATTTGACGATGGTTGCTTCATCCAGATGTTCCTGTAAAACGTCATCAGGAATAACAACTGTTTTTGTCCTCTCAATTTTAATATCCGAGAAATTCGCCTTTTCTATTTCGCCCAAATAATCGTCTTTTTGAATAGCACTGGCTATACACCCTGCATACATGGACGCATTATCCGTAAATTCTTTCGGAAAAACACCATTCAGTACAACATCTGAGATACAGAAATGTCCGCCTTTTTTAAGAACACGATAAATCTCTTTAAAAATCTGATCTTTTTCAGGCAGCAAGTTCAATACACAGTTACTTACCACTACATCGGCTGTATTGTCAGGTACAGGCATCTCCTCAATATCGCCTTCTATAAATTCAACATTGATGTAATTGCGTTTAGCTGCATTCTTGCGAGCTTTTTCTATCATTTGAGGTGAAAAGTCAATGCCTATCACTCTTCCGTTTTTGCCTGTTTCGGCTCGTGCAATAAAACAATCGTTACCTGCTCCCGATCCTAAATCGATAACCGTATCTCCCTCTTTAATTCCTGCATATTCAGTAGGTAATCCACAGCCTACACCTAAGTCAGCATCAGCTTCGTATCCTTTCAGTTGAGTATAATTTTCACTCATTATGGTAAATACCTTTTTCGATGGTGTGTTTGGCTTCGTAGCGCAACAACAACCCGATTTAAGCAAATCGCTATTCATGGCTAACTCACTGTATTGTTGTTTAACCATCTCTTTTTTTTCCTTATTTGTTTTCATAGATTCAGCGTCTTATATTATTTCACAATTCATTTTTATAATACTTCTTTCTCAACCAAAAAGCTACATTTACCAAAGTAATCAATACCGGTACTTCGACAAGCGGACCCACAACCCCGGCAAATGCCTGTCCGCTATATATACCGAAAACTCCGATAGCGACCGCAATAGCCAGTTCAAAATTATTACCTGTGGCAGTAAACGAAATAGAAGCATTCTTATCATAACTTGCCCCCATTACCTTACTTACAAAAAAGCTGATAAAGAACATCACCACAAAGTATATTAGCAAAGGGATAGCAATTCGTACCACATCCATCGGGATTTGCACAATCAGTTCACCTTTTAGGCTGAACATTAAGACAATGGTCAGCAGTAAAGCAATTAAAGTGATAGGCGATATGGCTGGGATAAACTTTTCCTTATACCATTGCTCCCCTTTCACTTTTACTAAGATAAGGCGGCTTAGAATACCTATCAGAAAAGGAATGCCCAGATAGATAGCTACCGTTTGGGCAATCGTACCGATAGATATATTCACAATAGCACCTTCAAAACCGAAGTATGGAGGCAGTATGGTTATAAACAGCCATGCATAGAAGCTATAAAAGAATACTTGAAAAATACTGTTCAAAGCAACCAAACCGGCTCCATACTCCGTATTACCTTCTGCCAAATCGTTCCAGACTAAAACCATTGCAATACATCGAGCCAAACCGATCAGAATAACTCCTACCATGTATTCGGGATAGCCTTGTAAAAATGTAATTGCCAATATAAACATCAATACAGGGCTGACAATCCAGTTTAAGAATAAGGAAGTGCCAAGTATCTTTACATTGGTAAAAACCTTCGGTAAGAGTTTATAATCCACTTTAGCCAATGGCGGATACATCATCAGGATAAGACCGATAGCCAAAGGTACATTAGTTGTTCCGCTCGACATGGAATTTACCGTTTCGGCTAATGACGGAATAAAATAACCTAACCCAACGCCGATAGCCATTGCCAGAAAAATCCAAAGAGTCAAGTTTTTGTCTAAAAAGCTCATTTTCTTTTTACTCATTTCCTTTTATCTCTTTAAGGTAAAACTCATAAAATCCTTTCTTAATTTCGTCACGCACACGCACATACTCCGATTGGATAAACTCAGGTGTGCCGACAGCATCCGACGGATCGTCAAAACCGATATGTAAGCGGTGCTTTACTTTGCCCGTAAATGTGGGGCAGCTTTCATTCGCTCCACCACAAACGGTAATTACATAATCCCATTCATCATTCAGGTATTTATCTACACTATCCGAAGTATGATGTGAAATATCTATTCCTGCTTCTCTCATTACTTCAACCGCTTTAAGATTGAGTTTTCCGCTTGCTTTTGTTCCTGCCGAGCAAACAATAAGCGAAGAATCAAATGATTGAAGAAATCCATGAGCCATTTGGCTTCGGCAACTATTGCCTGTACAAAGTATAAGTATTTTCATTTTATATTATTTTCTAGTTCTTTAATCATCTTGTTATTAATCATAGGTATAATCTCTTATAATTATTTCACGGTTCGTTATTCGCAGAACTACGAATCCTGAAGGCAAATTTTTAAACTTCACAATCCGAATCAAACTGAATATCTTTGAAAAATGCAGAGAATAATCGTTGTGCTATTTTCCAATTGCCTCTATGGATACAATACTTTACCGTGGGAGGTGTAATTGTTCCTTGTATGAGTTCGGCATCTTTCAGTTCATTCAAATGTTGCGAAAGGGTGCTTTTTGCTATCGGTAGTATTTCAGACATATCACCATGATAGCAACAAGTCTGGCTTGCCAATAGTTGAAGGATGGCTATACGCACGGGATGTCCCATCGCTTTGGCAAAGCGGGCTATTTGTTCTTGTTCTTTTGTTAATTCTTTCTTTGACATAATACGTATATTCTTTTCAGTTCGTAAATATACGAATAATATTTAGCGTTGAGGAAATAAAATCTTACTAGATGTCCATTCCATTATAGAACCGAAAGCAATTTTCGACTTTTCATGTAGGTGTTTTCTGTAGTTGAACCAATCTTATAATATTTTTGATTGTCCTTATTGGCAGCATTACCAATCCGAGCCAAAATGATAGGAATAGTTTTATGGCAAAATAAACTAGCCAACCTATAATCGGTAGGATTAAAAATGTACGGGGAGTGATCTTCGTTAGAGTCTGCCATCCGGCAACCGTTCCAGCAAAAATATAAGTATATATCAGGTAAAAATAGACATCATGTTTCAAAGAATGGGAATAACCATCATTGTATACGGTTAACTGCCCAAACAAGTAAGCAAGGGAAATACCTATTATAAATGTTATCGAAAATTCTTTTATTATCCTATTTCTTTCGTTCTTTATTCTGACTCCATTACAAAAGTTGCATATCGGAATGGAATATATTCGGGCACAAGAATAGCATAAACCTTTGCTACAATCGACACATTGTGCTACGACAGTTTGGGTTGGATGGTTATAACAATTCATAGTAAAATTGTATTAGTAAACTTTGTGGTTAATATGGCAAACATCCTAAAGGTGTCGATTTTAGAGTGAAAAAGAAACTACCAAGCCATAGTTTTTAGAAAATTTATTAGCTTTTCGCTTTTTTTGCACAAAAAACACGCTAGTAATAAGCAAAATAGTAAACTAGGAAAATCGGTAAAATGAGATTGTATTTTGCAAAGGCCTCCGATTCATCGAACCGAAGGCTTTTACTGGAATTAAAATACCATGAATAAAACGAATGCTTTATTACTGTTTCTCTTCCTCATTATTATCATTATTGAAGCTGAGAGACAAAGTATAACTATTACCGAAATTGTCGAAGAAATAAATATCTATTACCTGCTGATCCTCTGATTCAGAAGTATAATACAACCGAAAAGTCTCTTTATCCAAGTCATATAAATCATTCGGTAGAAAAACCTTATCATCCATTTTCAGGACTCCTTCTCCGTCAGGCTGAAAATACCGCAGGGAGTATTTCGCATTATCGTAACTTCCCGATCTTTCCAACCGGCAACGTATCTCTACCGTTTCCCCTTTCTTTACTTTTTTTGGCACAGGCAAGTGAGAAACCTCGAATTCATAACCTTGCTTAATATCAAGATTATCGCTACAGGCACACGCGATACAAGCAATCAGTATCGCGTAGGTTAAATAAGATGCAAATTTTTTCATATTATTTTTTGGAGTTTAATTGATTATACACTTGATTCCAAACCCTATCTGCATATGGAACTTATTTATAGAAGAACCATATAATATCCGTTCTCGTATATTGATAAGTAGAGCGAGCCTGTCAGATAAAAATGTTTCGACCTCCAATGACAATGCACCACCATATAGAAAAGTATTCTTGCTTTCTATTGTAGCACCATCGTAGAGTAAGTTTTTGTCCCAATTTACAGTCTCATATCCACCCATTGCCGACAAGCCAATCGAAAACAAGAAAGTTTTTCGTGGACTGGCAAAATAATTCAAAAAGTAGCCACCCTCTGCCGTAAACTGAGCCGTAGGAATCAGAATATCCTTATAAGCATACTTCTTTTGCAGATATTCAGCACCAAATACCCAATGGTTACCAGAGTTTCGGTAATTAGAGAATGCCAATCCAATAGCAAATGCCTGTTTATCTCCATTCTCCAAATAAAAACCATCCACAGCACTAGCTGTTACTTGCAAGCCTTTCTGTCCGGAGAAGTAGCGTTGAGCCTTTGCTTGCCCAATGAGGGCAAGACAAAGTGTAATTAATAAAATTATTCTATACATTGTTTTATCGTATTATATGTTAATAAAAGGTCTGCGACCTCTATTTGACTTTTAGTTCGTTAATCACTTTGGCACTCAACAAATCAGCATTGGAAACAATAAACGTCTGATTGCGACCGCCATTTTTCTCGAAGAGTTCAATAACTAATTGCTTATCATCGGGTATGGTAATCTTATCAATGGTAAATACCGTCCTTTCTGTCTGATTACCTTCAACCACACTGATGAAATTATAGGCTCTGAGAGGATAGATGACAGTTTCTTGAATAGTCGTTTGCTTGACCATTTTCTTGTCCACAATCTTGAATCGGATAAAATCAATATCGAAAGGTACATGGGAGGAATTCTTGATTTGGGTATGCAAATACAATAACCCATTGTGTGTATAAATACCTTTGAGCAGATACTGAATACCAAAACGTTTGCATCCCAAATGCTTTACTTCGTGTTTATTATCTTGATAAATAGAGCGATTGATCAAATGCACCAAACGAGGAGATTCACTACCTAACTCTTTCAGGTATATTTCCATGCTGTTATTGGGTTTATTAATAGCAATCCCATCGTGCATAAAATCCTTCATTTCCACATTGAGCTTCTCGGGTTCATTAGCATACTTAATATTAAAAGTGTAATAACTACCCTCTTCCGTAATCACAGCCATATTGGTTTCCGACTCAAAATTTCGAATAGCTGCTTTGATACGGATCACATTTTCAGAGTTTCCGGCTTTTCCTGCTACAATATTATTCGAGCCCAAGTCTACATACCTGATAGCCGCAGGAAAGATAATATGTACTGTTTTGTCAAAAGTTACTTCCAAACCATAAGGGGGGATCATTCGATCGAAAGTAATTTTCTTAGTCAATCCTTCGTAATAATCACCTGCCGATGGTTTAAGGACTTGTTGTAATTCGTTTTGATAATTTTGGGATAATCGGGCTTTTTCCGTTTCGGTATCCTTAATTACAGAGATAGTATCTGTCTGTGCATAAATACTCATTGTACTTATCATCCATACGATTAATAAAATATATCTTTTCATTTTTTGTTATTTTAAATTATTGATTGTTCACTGATGACTCTTCACTGCTTAGGCATCAGCATAACCCGATAGCCTGTTTTGAGTGTAACCTTTACCTGCTTGATTTTCTTCTGCATATAAGCCGATATACCTTGTATGGCTCCTTTACTCAGATCAGAAGCCAACTGTGCTCCTGCACTTTGTGTCATGGTGAAGCTACTTCCTACACTCTGTCCCATATTAGCAGCAACTTCTTTTATAGCATTCATTTCCAAAGAGCCGGGGATATAGATTCCTTTCTGCCCATCTGTGTCAAAAACGCTGATTTCTACAGGAATGATTGTCCCTTGATACTCCATATTAGAAATTACAATATCCAATCGTTCGCCTTGTATCTTTGCCATACCTGTGATAATGGTGTTTTCGGGGAAAAGCAAACTACCTGCTATCAGGCTTTCAGTCAATCGGAGTCGAACACTTTGTCCGTCAATAACCGTTTGGTCATTATCTATAATCGCAGAGATGGTATTCTTTTCAGTTACACCCTCTTTGGCATCCATAGTATTGAAACCCAAATTCCGAGGTTGGTCGTATTGTACAAATAAGTCTTCATTACTCACAGGCTGAGCTAATGCCGATACTGTTTGTTCCCTGACTTGCTTGATGGGACTAACTTCAGTTTTACCATTATTGGAGTTAGCAGACCCTTTTACAATTCTTTTGCTTAGGCTCTTATTTTCAGAAGCTTGATTTTGAAATAGACCCTCTTGATTTTGGCTTTGCGGCATATACTTGGCTGCCATCTCGTAGGATTTTTCCATCAAGGCTAATTGATCATCCATTGCACTTTTCTTGTTATCCTTTTCGCCTATCTTAGCTTCCAGTTCCTCCAAGCGTTGTTTTAATTCTTTTTTCTCAGGATCATCTTTTGGTTTTTCGTAGAAATTTCCCAGTGTTTTATTGATATCCTGATAGGCAGAAACAGAATTATTGATAGCTGCTTTTTTGTCTCGTTTAGTAGTCAAAATTGACTCAGGTTCATTTATCAAAGAAAGATTTTCATGTTGGGTATTGTTACTACTGTTTTCCAACATATTGGCATAACCCTGCAAGGATTGCATCCGCTGCTTTTGTTCCTCTTTCATTTGCTCCTGCTCATAGGCATCTTTTTTATCCCCTATAATCTCATCTTTCTTTGGATCGGGTATATCAGTATTGTAGCCCATTCCGATCTGTTCTTCTGCTTTATCTGCCTTGGATGGAGCAAATATCAGCCACATCGAACCAGTACAAACAATCGCCATCAGCAGGAAAACAGCGTACTTCTTAAGATTCTGTTTCATCTTATCCTTTGTTTGATCGTCCATAATCTTCTTGTTTTTGTTGATTAATATTGTCAGGGGTAATCATCGGAATAGACAAATTGGAGTCGATCAGTTCCTTGATTCGCCCTGAGTCTAATTCCAATTGCTTTATATTTTTTATTTTCACCTGCTCTTTCCGCTCACTCTCTTTACCCCAATTGTAAAAGGCGGAAAATGTAAAATAGAGATTGCCAATAGTGAAAAATAAAAGCATTATCAGAATGACCACCAGTCGTTTGTCGGGAGTAATCTCTCCACACAGTTCTTTGAGCTTGTCCTCCAACCAATAAGTTATTTCTTTGATTCGTTCTTTCATAATCTGGTAGATTAGCGATCAAGTACTCGAATGTCTTTATTCTCCTTAATTTCAAAAGCTTCGATAGTAAATCCGTGTGGATTATTATCGGAGCGTACAGAGTTTAAGAGTTTAGAATGAGTAATAAGACTGCGTTCGGTAATATTACTTTCCCTGATTATCATTTGTCTGGCGTAGGTTGCCACATCATAAGGGTACACATCAAAATTGCATATTACACTATCAATCTGAATACTTTGATTAATGTTACCCGAAATGATTCGATTATAGTAACCCTTCTCTGATAAATCCTTATAGTAGTTGAATGCACTTCGATCCGCCAGAAACATAGCCCTTCCTATATTGCTTTCGATAGCACTTTTATCAGGAGATAAAGTAAAGAACAGTTCGTGAAACCGTTTTATATGTTCCTTGGCTTCCACAGGTCTGTTTTGTGAGAGATCCTGCGATAAGGCAAGCATCAATGATTTACCACCATCCAATACATATATCTTCTGCCGTTGTGCTTCGGCAAAGTCATACGCACTCCATACGGAATATCCCACAATTGCTGTACAAAGACAGAGAAAAGCAATTCCGAAGATGCGTATTTGCTTAAAACTCGATTCAATATTTTTTAAACTTTTAAATTCCATTTTTCTAATTTATTAATGTGACAATATGCCTATGTGACAATGCCGGCAACTTATTTATTGGCACATAGACACGTTAATTAATTTGCATATTGAAAGCTTAGCGTCCCATTAGTTTCCCTGCAACATTCCCTGCTGCTGCACCTGCAGCCCCTCCAGCAATAGTTCCTGCTTTGGTAGCGGTGTTGTTGATGTTCTTACCCATATTACCCATACCTCCTGCTTGGATAATCCATCCTGAAACAGTAGGAATTGTAAAATATCCGATGATTCCAATAATCATAAATATTATATAAATCGCATCAGAATTATCCAAAGAGAAGTTTGGATCCGCCTCCATTCGCTCAATATCTGCTTGCAACATCAATGATTGTAGCCGTGCAAGAATAGAACTGAACAAATCTGATACAGGTAGCCACAAATAGACTGATATATATCGTGTTATCCATTGGGTGAGTGTTGATTGAAATCCATCCCATACTGATATAGCAAAAGCCAATGGTCCAAGGATGGAGAGAACAATCAAAAAGAAGGTGCGGATAACATCAATAACCAGTGCTGCCGACTGAAAGACAAGCTCCAGTATATCCCGAAATGCTTCTCGAATGGCTTTCTTGGCATTATACAAGCCTCGTTCTATGTACATTCCTCCAACCTGTGCAGCATCGGTTATGCCCAACTCGTCCATTTGTGCCTCAAAAACAGCATTGTCCACCAAATAAGCTGTCTCGGGGTTTCGGCTCATCGCTTCATATTCTAACTTGTCTTTTTGGTCGGCATATTTCTGCATATCAAATGTTTCAGATTGCAACATTCCGTGTGTACCCTGTACAACAGGGCTCATGATACTATTGATAGTTCCAAGTACGACAGAGGGGAAAAACATAATACACAGACCAATGGCAAAAGGTCGGAGCAAAGGATAGACATCTATCGGTTCGGCTCTGGAGAGTGATTGCCACACCCTATAAGCCACATAGAATAATGCTCCCAATCCTGCAATGCCTTTGGCTATCCCAATCATGTTGCTACACAGGGGCATCATCTGGTCATATAGCAAGCGTAAGGTTTCATGAAATTTATCAAAATCCATAATAATTAATTTTTAAATTTGAGAATGTACCAATATGCTAATACATTACTTGTTGATAACTGCATTCATTCGCACATTGTCACATTTGCTAATTGACACATTGTTCTTACCAATACCTTTCGTTCGGATTACCATATAATGCGGTTACCCGTGCTGTTTCTCCTTTCTTCTTAGCTCTGAGATAAGATATACCAATGTTTTTATTGGTATAGTATTGAACCAGATTGCGATAGTTGAGCATAGACTCATAAGATTTATCAACAATATCTATCCGTTCTTTATCGCTCAGGGACAATGTACTAATATTGACTACACCTTTGAGTTCATTCAGTACATCATTGCTCTGCTCCAAGAGTTTGGCGTAACCATTGGCGATGGCGTGTAGTTCTTCTACTGTATAGTTAGGATCAGACATCATCTTTTGGAAATTATGTACATAGATATCGGATATATCCCCTACCATCAAAATAGTTTTCTGTACTTTACGAGCATCTTTAACTAAGTTATTTACAGACTTTAAAGCATCGTAGTATTGCTTGTCGAGTAGGTCGGCTCCCTTACGGGAGCTTTCCCCTCTAAGAACCGTACGTGATACTTTCGCATCATACGGCTCAAGTAATTCAAAATTTCTATATAGAAACCGGCTCATCTTCTTCTAATTTTTGTAGTTC
>JAVBJR010000692.1:0-2750 GCA_031546965.1 Dysgonomonas sp. | reverse complement strand
ACGGTGACCTGGAATTCAGGGGAATCGGGTTTGTCGACGCCGGACGCTACGCGTGCGTCGCGGTCAACCACGTGGGAAAAGCTGAATCGACCGCGGATGTTATCGTCAACGGTAAGTTTCTCATCTTCTTATCTACTGCTCTAAGTTATGTAATATTATAACACTCAAGGAGGTTAGAATTAACTGATAAGTACAAACCACAGAGGATAACCCTAAAGAGCAGACGACGCTGCGGCAGCAAACTCAAGAATGGGCGGGGCAGTGCGTTGAATTAGGCTGCAGTCACACGAGCGTATGAAAACGCACAGCTGCCTGACAGCAATTTGCTGTCCGTTTTCACCCCGGTCACACAGAGTGCTGCAGTTCATAAGACGTTTAGTAATAAGATGAATAAAATAGAAGTCGCAGTTGTTGTTATGCTGTTGCGTGTCGCGTCCTTGAGTGACGTAAATCTGTCGTCAATTTTAACGGACAACGTTCGTGTGACCGGCTCCATTGGCCACAATGTTAAGCGCACACGGACGGCAAAAAGCTGTCCGTTTTGCTACGCTCGTGTGACTGCAGCCTTAGACTGCTTTTTCTTCATCTTCTTCTCCTTCATCTTCTACTCCTTCATCTTCTCCTTCTTCATAATCTAATGCTTCTTCTACAACTTATTCTCCATCTTATTCTCCTTCTTCATTTTCTCTTATTCTCCTTCATCTTCTCCCTCTTCTTCTCCTTCATCTTATCCTTCTCACTCTTATTCTCCTCCTTCTTTGTCTTCTAATGCGTCTTCTCCTTCATCTCCTCTTTCCTATTCTCCTTCTTCATCTTCTCCCTTTTCTTCTCCTGCTTCATCTTCTCCCTCTTGTTCTCCTTCCTCATCTTCTTATCCTTTATCTCCTCCTCCTCATTCTTCCTCTTCTTATCCTTCATCTCCTTCTCCCTCTTCTACTACTTCATCTTCTCCCTCTTCTCCTTCCTCATCTTCTTATCCTTCATTTCCTCCTCCTCATTCTCCCTCTTCTCCCGCATCTTCTGCTTCTTCTTCTCCTTCCTCATCTTCTTATCCTTCATCTCCTCCTCCTCATTCTTCCTCTTCTTATCCTTCATCTCCTTCTCCCTCTTCTCCCTCTTCTTCTCCCTTATCATTGGATTCTTCATCTTCTCCTTCATCTTCTCCTTCATCTTCTCCTCATTCTTCTTCGTCTTCTTCTTAAAGATCCTTCATCTTCTCCCTCGTCTTCTGCATCTTCTAACTCTTCTCCTTCTCCCTCTTATCCTCCTTCATCTTGTCCCTATTCTTCTCCATCATCTCCTCATTCTTCATCTTCTTCTTCAGCGTCTCCCTCATCTTCTCCTTCATCTTATCCTTCTCACTCTTATTCTCTTCCTCCATCTTCTAATTCTTCCTCCTCCTTCGTCTTCTAATTTTTCCTCCTCCTTCATGTTCTCCCTCTTCTTCTCCATCTTCTCCTTCTCATTCTTCTTCATCTTCTCCTCCTTATTCTTCGCATTCCAATGCTGCTTCTCTTCCTTCATCTTCTTATCCTTCATCCTCTCCTCCCCCTTCGCATTCTAATGCGTCTCCTTCATCTTCTTATCCAACATGTTCTCCCTCTTCTTCTCCTGCATCTTCTAACTCTTCTTCTCCTTCATTTTATCCTTATTCTCCTGCTCATTCTCCTCCTCCTCCTCCTTCTCCTTTTCCTTCTACTACTTCTTCTTCGTCTCCTGCTACATCTCCTACTTGCCCTCTTTCTACTTCCCCCTAATCGTTTTCTTCTCCGTCTCCTCCTCCTCCTTTTTCATCTTCTCATTCTGTTTCTTCTTCTCCTTTTTCTTCTTCTTGTTCTCATTTCTAGTATCAAAATGTAACCAAGGTGGTATATGAAAGGACTGCGTGTGTACAGTTAATTCCAACCTCCTTGCTGTTATTTATAACCACTTCGTTCGGCCATTTTGTTGTGTACAGAGTGTACGTGACGTAATCTGTGGTGATTGAGTTAATGGAGGTAGATAGTGTATAAACAAGTGGAATTATGTAAAGTTACGGTTCATTTGGCGAGTTATGCACGTTCAATATTCAACACAGTCATTTTGTCACAGTTTTGGAGCACTAAATTCGTCACATTATGATTAGTTTTAGGACAATAAACTCGTCACATTATGATTAGTTTTAGGACAATAAACTCGTCACATTATGATTGGTTTTGGGACAATAAACGCGTCACATTGGTTTTGGGACATTAAACTCGTCACATTATGTTTAATATTGGGACAATAAACTCATCACATGAGTTGAATGTTACAAAACTGATGAGACGAGTTTAATGTTCCAAAATTAATGTGACGAGTTTAATGATCCAAAACTAATGTGACGAATATATTGTGACGAAATGGACATGACAGAAATACCGTGACAAAATGAACGTGCTGAATTAACCTTTTTCAGTAAGCATCCATTGGCTGAAAAGCGCTTAAAAATGGCGTCTTTAATTGGAATCAAGCAGGTAGCCTGCTTTACTGCCAACCAGTTTGCAGCTTTATCCCAACTAATGTCTCCATATTGGAAAAAGGCGGAGCTTCTGAAAAAGATCCATTGAACGTGACGAAACGAACCGCTCTATACGCTTTACCGCATTGACTCGATCCATCACCGGTTACGCCACCACGTGGTACCGTTAACTTGATTGGTGGGCCATTGTGTCTTGCACGCTGCTTACCGATCGAAAAAGGATCATTGTGCCAAAAAGTGGTGATCATTG
>JAVBJR010000664.1:0-3031 GCA_031546965.1 Dysgonomonas sp. | reverse complement strand
TGGGAATTTCATCTTTTAACGAAGGGAGACATTTCATTTTTTTCCCAACTACTTAGACACTTATTCTGAAAATTTGTTGTGAATTTCATTTTTTTACCGTTCGGTACAGTTTATTTATGATGAGAAAAAAGGCGCATTTCGGGCCCAAGGTCACCTGCCGTAGGGTAATACAGTCGCACCCCTTTTTGACTTCAGAGTGATGTCATAACGAACTCGACCGAACCTTCCTGCCGTCCCAGCAATGAGCTCATTGGTCATAGGGATATTACACATTCTGATGATTCACCAATTTTAACAGATTTTAACTGCCAAATCTCCCATTAGTTCCGGTTCCATCTGTGGTTCGTCATTGGGCCCGATAAAATGGAACCGGAAGTGGGGATGTTGGCATCGACATTGCACCTCGCTTTAGAGCCGTGCCCATAGAGCTGTAGCCGCGCCAAATCCCGCCCATGGATTCTTAATCCCACCCTGTGATCCTTACTCCCGCCCTTTGACATTTGACTTTATCACTCTATCTACGACAATTCATAAACGCAGTTATTGGCTGAAGCGCTATAACGTTCGATTCCGCTGGACGGCGATCAGTGCTATTGACAGCCGTCGTTTCACCACAGGACATTATGCCGCGTGCGCAGTGACATTGCACTTCTGCGACACCATGGCATCACATCTCTAACTAAGGTGCATCCCAGTCTAACTGCAAATCAGATTGCAGCAACCTGATTCGCTAGGCCACATTATACGGATTTATCAATGTGGCGATGGGGGAATTTTGTTCAAAGTAACTCTTGTCTGCCGTTGTCGTCGCTTCAATCGCTAGAAACGCGTTTTCTCGTCTTCTGATTGGCTGTTATGCTAGGCGCACACTATGCGGTTGGCCGGTCCGGTTGGCTATCAAAACGGCACCGCGCATGCGCGGCAATGACGTCATTTCCGACCGCGGCAGTCGTCGAGTACTTGTCCGAACCGTGCGGTCCTGTACTTGTCGAACGTATCGAACCGGTTCGGACGTCGAACGCAGCCTGCGATGCTATTGGTCCGCCATTGTTCACGTGCATGTTATTTGGTCCGGTTGATCGCGAGCAGCAACCACGCCCTCAATATGTGCGCCACCGTTGCGCACGAACATGCTCACCGGACGGAATATCCCCCGTTGGAATGCGGTTTCGGACGGCCCAACCGCATAGTGTGCGCCTAGCATTAAAGGTACTATTTGCAGGCAGCATGTTTGTTTTGGCGTGAATAGTCCCCAACAAATGAGGTTGCTGCAATCCAGTTTGCTGTTAGGCTGGGACGCACTTTAGTCATAACTTTTGTACTAATTTTGAGAATAGTCAAAACTCATTTGCGTAAATCATGTTTTTGCAATTATATCTACAGACAGTAAACTTTTCAGGTTATGTTCAAAAACCGGGTCAGTTTACATTTACGCTATTATTTGCACGGTAATGTTTCAATGGGGAGCCGTTAGATATCTCTCAAAAGCCATCATCTGATGTAGTGCCCTTCTTAGACACACTTGAAGGCTGGGCATAATATTTTTATTTGTATTTTATATTTAATAGAGAATCACCAGCTTACCTGTATTCAGGAGTGATTCGCAGAATGCTAAAACTATCTTGATGTAGATATGCAAGTCTGAATACATAATCAAAAACATCATCAATTAAAGATGGATTATTCTAATAAATGAAACCAACGTTCAGTATTCATTCATTCATTATTCACATAGGAGGCATCACACAAACAAATGTATTGACAGGACAAATAACTGGCAAATGCAGTGTTGCACACATAAGTGAATTATTTACAAATAAATATATTTCATATATGGAAATCACTATTTCATATATGAAGACATGATACAAATAATGGTTAAACAAGTTATATACGAGGCATAGTCAGAAAAGTTATTTGCTCTTGAATTTTTACCAAAAAAAGTAATATGCTAATCCGGTTTTCCGTATTTTTCTTCCCAAGTACATAGCTAAAGATATGTCCAATGTAATTGCCTAATTTATTTAAACACTCTTCTAAGCCAACTTTAAAAAATGTCCACCAAACTTCAGATAATCATTTCCCCAATCACATTTCTGGTCCAATTCATTTGATTTGTATTGCTTCTTCGCAAAGTTCTTTTCATGGGACAGTACACATTAAAATCACAAGGCGCAATGTCTGGATCGTACACTTTGTTTATTTATTTATTATTGGTTATGAATCTCCATGGGGTTACACTTGTCCTTTGGCAGGAGCTTCCAAATTAGAAGTCTGAGTCACTTTTTTCATGAACATTAAAGGAGAACTGACACTGTTTTGTAAGGTCCCATGCTATTGAAACTGCAGATTTTGAACGTTAAATCTTCGACGAGTTAGTAGATGGACTGCTCACTTCGTGCCATTGTATGGTAATGGCCGTTCACAAAACCCGTTAACACACACTAGCTTCACCAATGGGCATAAAGCAAACTGAGATCATTGCGCACGAAGCATATAGCCGAGCTTAGAGCAGTGAATGAAACTGATAAATAATTTAATGGTTATAAATAAATCATAGCTATATAAATACAGTCAAACTTCGTTAATTCGATTCCTGGATAATTCGGCACACCTGGGAAATTTAAAGTCCACTCCGCATAGAATTACATGTTAAACTCCACTTAATTCATCACTGCAAATTCGTTTGAAATCTAGTCCCACCAGTGACGAATTAACGAGGTTTGACTATGTATACAGTCAAACCTCCTTATAACGAATATGAGTGGACCGTACAATTTCTTCTCTATATCGAGGTTTTGTTATATGGAACAGGACTTTTTAACGAAAATTCGTTATAGTAACCATTTTTATGTAATTTTTCTGTTTTGCAAGGCCTATGCACTAGGTGCTGTATATTGCTGTTATGTTTATGAGGATGTTGTACCTATCACAAATGACATATCAAATAGAACAATCAAAACCAAAATTCTCTGTGATTAATTGCATTTATTATTACATTATAAAATTGACGACAGATTTAACTTCGTCC
>JAVBJR010000199.1:0-3648 GCA_031546965.1 Dysgonomonas sp. | reverse complement strand
TGGATGTTCAAATCCATACAACCTTTCTGCATTATTATCACTCTAGGGATTGCTGCTAACTGTCCATACCTGAAAGACTACTGCCTGATAATATGCCTACACCATAGTAGAGGAACGGTAGGTGTTCCGTACTGGACATTGAGACGCCACCACTATGACACCAACACCTTGGTGACACCGTGGCGTCACAATCTTTCATCATTTATAACTTTTTTTAACAATTGTGAGAGCAATTCCGTATGCAGCAATAAATTTTGTAGCATCAGCTCTGTTAAGGACAACGTTTTCAGCATATGTTGCAAAACCACGTCAGTTCTCCTTTAAAATGTAGCAATTTATTTGCACCAATGCAGATGAGAACTTCTTTATAACTGGCATCAAACCAAGAAACACAAATTACAGAACCTCTCCAGGATTTACTGACGATGAAGTGTGATAACATTAAGGCAACCCAGTGAGCTCACAGTGATCTTTTCGCTGTTCTTCATGGCTCAATTGCGTTTCTAGGAAAACCCAATACAGTAGAACCTCCATAAACTAATATCATTGGTACCGGAAGATGTTGTGTATTAGTTTAGAAAGGTTATTAGTTTAGAGAGGCAAGGTCCACATAGCAAATTTTGAATCAACCAAAAATCGGGACTGGCTTTCGATATCAGTTTACAGAGGATATTAGTTTATAGTATTAGTTTAAAGAGGTTCTACTAGCTGTACAAATAAGTAGTTATAAAGACTGAACTATGCTATTTCCATTGGTGCTTCGCTTACTTCCGTTCGATTTTCCAACCCGAGAAACCCGAGAAACAATTCAGTTTTCCTCTTTAACGGTTTTAACAGATTCACAAACTTAAAACTCGTACACAGTTGTAGCTTGTAGCTTATAATTGGAAAGATCACAGTTTAGACTTTATGCCTGCATTTATTTTTATCAGGTTTTCCCAGAAACGCCCCTGCGCTATGAACTTTATAGTAGACTGAAGAACAGCAAAAAGCTCAATGTGAGTCTAAGACACAAATTGAGATGCTTGACTGAAGTAAAGGAATTACATTTCACGATTTCAAAAATTTGCTTGTGGCATTAGAATTATGGGGGTGTATTAGGGGATATGAAGGTGGCTACAGTCTGGTGATCATGCAATTTCCCTGACTTTTCCCCATTTTTACCCAATTTCCATGACAGTTCCTGACCAAGATCAATTTCCCTGACTTTCCCTGTCAGCATGAACCCTGATATAATAACCACGGTCAACTGCTGCATCTTGCCAAGATACTTGTCCTACATTAGTGGAAAAGTATTGTGACAAGTTGTCCCTTATTGAGGCTGCTATCCTAGTGAAGTTGGCACTTCCTATGAGCCGATGTGGGTGAAGGTTTTGTGTTGGAATTGCATTTTCTCTCCACAAACCATCAACGGGTTCCTGTAAGTTAGTGGTATCCTCAACGTCACAGAAGTTGTCAGGACAGTAGACTTTACATTTCTTGGCAATCAAGAAATTATGGAGGGCAATTGCAGCCAATACGATATAGTCATTAGTTTTCTCGCTTGCAGACAACGGGCGGTGAAGAATTCGGAATCGGTTGGCCAATATTCCAAATGCGTTTTTGACAACGCGTCTTGCTCGGAAGGGTCGATAGTTAAATATATTTTGTCCGTACGTGATATTTTTACCTTTGTAAGGGCGCATAAGGTTCGAACGTAATGGGAAAGCTTGGTCTCCAATGAAGAAATAAGGACAAACTACATCACTCCCAGTCAATGTAGTTTGCCTTGGTAAGTTTAGCTTTCCAGTATCCATTGCTTTCCGTAAAGACGATTTATGTAAGATACCAGCATCCCCTTCACTTCCGTAATGGCCCATGTCAACAAAAATAAACTCATAATTTGCTCCTGCCACTGCAAACAAAACTTTACTGAAGAAACCTTTAAAATTAAAGTTGAGGGATCAGGATTTGAAAGGTCTTTGCATGCGCACATGTTTCCCATCTATGGAAGGTTCCATTTTTCATAAAACTGTTTTGATATTTCTGGCCAGTCTGGGAAGTCTTGGGGAACCTTACATATTCTTTTTGCAGAATCTCCTATATTGCCTTACGTGTCTCTGATAATAATTCCAGTGGTTGTTCGCCCAACGCGGAAT
Source organism: Dysgonomonas sp. (assembly GCA_031546965.1). Lineage (GTDB taxonomy): Bacteria > Bacteroidota > Bacteroidia > Bacteroidales > Dysgonomonadaceae > Dysgonomonas_A. The sequence continues at coordinate 1,510 of JAVBJR010000199.1, read as the reverse complement.
TGCAAGCTGACAGAAGAAAAACTATCACCTGATGCCAAAAACCTAATGATATACATCAGTATTAGTGTTGAAGATATATAACATTCGCATGATCTAATACCATAACTCAATGTCATCTGTAGTCTAGTTATTGCTGGAATACTTTTTCGAAATTTGCTGTCACTCTTGGCAATGGCAGGAGTAAAGTAGTTCCAATAGTTCACCAAACATTTCAGGTGACACACGCAAAACGCTATAATAAAAATGCTGTAATTGAAACCATTGAGCATGTCAAAATTAATATTTTCAGCATCAGAACTCACTTTCTATACATATCATGTTCCACTCTTTCGAGAAGCGGCAACAAATTGCTGGAATAGCCATCGGTGTCCCTCGCTTGATACACAGGGCGCACCCACCATTGTCGATCAGATTACTTCAATGAGAACGGTAGTTGCAGCAACAATGTATGCAAAACTGGCAACGGCCAGAGCAGCATCAGCATCATCCATATTTGGCTCAAGAAAAATCTAGAAGAATAATACATGCAATAAATTAGGATTCCATATCAAAACATTGCTAACAAAACACATTCACTGAGACAATTCCAAAAGAGAAGTTTTTGATATATTCAACATTCTACTATTGAAATTACGAATTGTAGTACCTTTAAAGTAATACTAGTTTATAAACCAAAGTTACTTTAGCAGGATTTGTATTTATAATTGGATAGGATTACTAATGAAGAAGGAATCTACAGGTGTATATCGATCTATCACTTTTGGTTTTACAACACATGAATTTTACACAATAAATATGGTCACAATGCAGTCCTAGTTATAATATTTTTTAAATATTCATATCACAATTTCCTATTTATATTTTTTATTTAGAAACATGCAAGCATATGCAACAATATCATAGTTGCTGCAATATACAAGTGCATTGCCACAATTCACTGTCATTCAAGACAAAAATTGGTTCCAGCTGCAAAAATTGCACAATGTTAGTTTAGGACAAAAAATAAAATACATTTTCCTACTAACCTTATATGGAATGTTGAAGTCTGTTGATATCATCGACGAAAATGCAGCCAACCAAGACTCTCTCAGCCAACAGACAACCGGAAATTAAGTAGTGCTACAACCTAGGCATAGATGGCGCCGTTAGTCACAACACGTGATTGACTGCAGCCAATAGGAAGGCAGCCACAATCGTGCCTAGTGTGCACTTCCAGTTATGACGCATGCGGTATTTTCGTCAAATCGTGCCGCAAACGCAGGTCGCAGCCGCAATCGCACCAAGTGTGCATCGAGCATTACTACGAGTGGCATCACAAGTTAGTGATGTCACGAGGAATAGACCTATTTCACGCATGCGCAGTAGCTGCGTAGTTCGCGTTCGAATCCAAGGTTCGATTCACGTTATCCGCACTGCAGGCAATCGCAATCGAACGTACGATGAGTGGGAGACATAGGTCAAAACAAATACGCTTGCTGAGCCGATTATAACCGTAGAAAGTCGGAGCTGA
>JAVBJR010000160.1:0-3070 GCA_031546965.1 Dysgonomonas sp. | reverse complement strand
AGAATTAACATTTAATTTGTTGCACTGGCCTAAAGCACTTGTATGGCTGTTAGCTGTTATGATTGTATCCTGTTCCTTTCTGCTAGTTCTACCCCCTTCCAAAAATCATTCATATATTTTCCTATATTTTTATTTGAAATTCCTATAATTCCTATAATTTTTCCTGAAAAAAAAAAACAGTGGTCACCCTGAAGTCTATAAAAAACAGTGTATAGTAAAATTGTTGCCAAAATTAGAGAAATATACAGAGACACTATTAGTAATAGCAGTTATGATGTTTTGTATAACCTGTAAAACAACTAGAGCTTGGAGATTGCAAACCTGAATATGATGTGCTGTGAAAAATCTGTCCATACTGTCCAGTGCTACCATTTGAACTAAAACTTGAATGGTTCTTTAGCCCTTTATATATTTCCTAGGCCCTTTGTTTTGTTTGCTAGCCAATGGGGTTAATTTCTTTTGTGCAAAGAAATTAACCCCCAATTTTTAATGCCTTTGGGACTCATGATTTTAATGAATAGGCAAAGGATGGCTTTCACAACACATAGTCAATGACCCAGATTGATAAGTTTACTTCTAAAGGCAGTTTGTTCAATGGCTGTCACAAAAGCATTTAAATGATCAGTGTTAATTTCTGTTGTGCAAATGTACCCCAAATTTTTAAATTCTATTGGGACTTAAGCTTTTAGTGAAAGGACAAAAGATGACTTTCAAAAACGCACTCAATGACCCAACTTTCCTAGAAAATTAAGTGAGTATACTTCTGAGAAAGTTTGGTCACCCAAAATTTTTTAATTCCTTTGGGACTTATGACTTTAGTGAAAGGGCAAAAGATGACTTTGACAACACACAGTCAATGACCCAACTTCTAAGGAAGTTTGGTCACTGGCTATCCCAAAAACATTTAAATGTTCAGTGTTAATTTCTTTTGTGCAAATTAACCCCAAATTTTTCAATTAGTTTGTGACTTCTGGTTTTATTGAAAGGGCAAAAGACTCATGGCATAGTATCAATGACAGTCTGTAGAGATTTTTCACAGGATATCATTTTCAGGTTTGCAATCTCCATGCTTCATCAGTAGCGTAATTGATCTACTTATGTAGATTCTACAAAATGTTAAGACTGATGCAAGCACTCACCTCTGGCCTAGTGGAATGCTGGCCCAACAAATTATTTTATGTGTTTTATATTTACGACTTGAGTGTGACGACTTGAGTGTGACGAGTATGTGAAACGCGATGAGTAGCGCGTGACGAGGTGAAGCGTGACGAGTTGGGTGTGACGAGGTGAGGCAAGACGAGTTGGGCGTGACGAGATTACTGTGACGAGTTGTCCGTGTGGCCAGCTGTCGAGTAGTGCGTGACGAGTAGTATGTGACGAGTAGTGTGTGGCGAATAGTAGGTGGCGAGGTGACCATGACGGGTTGTGTGTGGCGATGTGACTGTGCCGAAGTGACCGTGGCGAGCAGTGCGTGGCGAGGTGTGTATGGCGAGCAGTGTATGTCGTATTGCATGTGACGAAGTGATTGTGTCGTGTTGTGTGTGTCAAGTTGCTATGTGACGAACAGATGTGTGACGAGATGATCTGCCACCCGTTAGGTGATGTCATGAACCTCAGCCCCTCCCATACGTCAACCACATGAGCGTCGGGTCAATGTTTTGCAGATCTGCAAGTTTGAAAAAAGTGGATCGGATCACACTTACTAAGGCTGCGTTTATCGTCCATATTGCTGGCTGAAATTAGCAGGGATGCCATTCCATGGATGCACTTTTCAAACCGAGTTTTTCAAGTACAGCGAAATCAACATGCTGATGCGTTTATCGTGCAACTGCGGGATGCCAATATAAAAATAGGTGCTATTCCGGCACCACCATGTTTTGCATATGATATTAGCAGGACCAGCGCAATAAATAGCGAGCAAAATCAAATCAGGACAGATCCGGACAAAAAGCATGCAAGCTAAACTGTCCAAGCGATCTCCGCGATCACGGATTGGAGGATCGCTCCCGCGGGGGCGTGTCAAGCAGAAAAGCTGACAGAAAGAGAAGGGGGTGCTATTTCAACCCGCTCAAACAGATCGACGATAAACGCAGCGTAGGACACTGCAGTCCGCACACTGCTCATGACGTCACACAGAGATAGACCAATCAGAAGCTCGCCCGGACAAAAGTTAGCAATTATGAATGTATGACATTTATATGAATAAAATTATACCAGTCTTCTAAATTGGTTGATTGATCATTGATGACAAACAACATTTCAGTTAGGTGTACAACAGTAGAATATGTAAAGTATGACTTCCTAGCTCGCTGAATTTATCTGTAATTAATTAAAACTTTGGAAAATAGTATATATTTATATGTATTGAGGATTGTACGTATCATATATTACCAGTCGAGCTTACTGCTTTCGCTATTGCTTGGAATATAAGCTGAAATTTTTGAGTGTTCCTATAATCATTTAAGGCAGCATCGTAGATTACAGGGAATCTAATTATTTCTATTAACATCCGTTCTCTATAACAGATTTGAAGATCCCGCCATTTGGTCAGAAGCTGCAGTACTGGGCGCCGCCATGTTTGAAATACCTACAAACTCGTGAAACTAGTGTAGCGTGGCCGGAACAAGGAATCATTCCACGCTACTGAAAAGGGTTTTCAATTTAATTAAATAACCCAAAACAATGTAAGTTGAGAACGATAACAAGCAAGTTAAAAACAATAACTTACAATGCGAAAAAGGCCACGAGGGGGCAGGAGAGCTCCTGTCACAATGGAGGACATGAGGACCATAATACCTAATAGCCAGAGTATGGCGAGAGAAGAGAGCCACCTAGTGGCGAGGTTGAGTCCATCCATTGTGGTGAGCAGCCATCCTGCCCCTGGAAAGGTAGAAGAAGAAGTGGCCAAAACTCAATCCTGACATCAGGTTTATATCCAAGTTCTGGATTGAACCTTGGACTCGGCCAACAGTGTTGGAGCTCTTACAACATGTCTAATTTACATAATTATAATAACAAGCAGTACAATGTGCCAACCAAGTGTGACAGTCAAATAAGAGACTGCCACACT
>JAVBJR010000191.1:0-2846 GCA_031546965.1 Dysgonomonas sp. | reverse complement strand
TAAACTCCCACACGTTACTTATCAAGGAATTTTTTCTGGGAAAAGTACTGCATTGAAAAATCTCATGTTTTCGGACAAGTCTACTAAAAATGCAATTAAAATTAAGGAAAATTACCGACAGAATCAAAAATATCGAAAAATACCCTGCTAGATGTCCTTTAACTTCAATTTGCATTCGTATATAACACACATTACAGTGAAATTTGCTCCAGAATTTATTGAATTATATTTTGGTTGCTCAGTATATAGCCTAAAATATAATTTACATTTATTTAATTTATACATTTTCAACTCTGTCTGTGTAACTTCGCATATATAGCACAGCTAGCCGCTTAATTGAAATGTTCAACATGTTCTAGTCCCAATTAAACGGAATGCATTGTATCACCTTTTTCTGCATGGCCTAAATTACCAATATATTTTATAATTTAAAACGTGTTAAGGTCGTATAAACAAGGGTTAATAATGAAATGAAAAGATCATGGACAGCACTTTTTTGGGAGGATAAAAAAAGTATGCCTACCAATTATGAACTTCCGGTTTTATAAAAGTAAAAAAAAATAATTACCTCTACTAGTTTCCATTAAATAGAGGAACATTCATGAGCATTGTCATTTTTCTTTGTGCGAAACAAGAAATTCAGCATTGCAAGTTGCGATCACTTTTTACGGCGTTCTGGATTAATATCTTCTAGTCAAATGTTATAATGAACGCAATATTTAAATACATTTTAACACTTTAGTTTTGTTTTTAACTGTACGTAATAAAGTAGTACTACTACTCCCATGCATACAAAATAAAAATATTGAGAAAAACTACAAATTCATACATGTTATTCGCGCAAAGCAGACTACGCGTGTCGGTGGATCATCATTTTCTCACCATGTTCTCACGTTCTAAATGCCAATCAGCATATCTAAACATGTGAAAAAGGCATTTAAAATGGAGTCATCAGTGTGAAGATCACCACCAGGAGTCTCATTGTACTTTTCTGTTTTCCATATAATATCAGTAAAACACGCAAATTGCAGGAAGAAAGCCGTTGGATGCTACAATGAAGACGACAAGCTCATTTCATGCTTAGCAGACGCCATTTTTACACATACTTTACTCTCTAGATGATGACTATAGGGATCTTTAACCATTGGTAAACAGTGCGTAATGCTAATGGCGAAACACATTTTTAAGTCCCAGTTTCAATATGTGTTCAAGAATGTAGCAGCGATTAGAATTTTTAAGCATTTCCCCGACTATGAGGTTATTACAAAAAATTATACATGGCCTAACATATGCATTCTAAAACATTTTAACACTTATCCATTAACACCCTGTATAGCAGGACTATATTTTATTAGCGCCGATTACATTAAAAAAGGGGGGAAAAGTCAACAGCACCCAGTATTCCCAGGCGGTCACCCATCCAAGTACTAGCTGGGCCCGACGTTGCTTAACTTCGGTGATCGGACGAGAACCGGTGTATTCAACGTGGTATGGCCGTTGACAACCTCCTTGCTTATTTCCATGGTATATATGGTTTCAATGCCGGTTATTTTTTTATAAGTTTAAAAAAAAAACACACACATAAGTAGATTTGCCCAAGTAATAAAAGCAATATACAAGGAAGTTGCATGTACTAGGGTTCGTTAGAAAAATAACCATTGGTCTTCAGATACCCATTTCACTTCTTGAGGAGACTGCGGACTTCGTCCACGAAATGGGATTGGTGGTTTGATCACTACGACAACAAAGTCTGCATCGGAGTTGAATATTTGGCAATTTAAAGTATTTTTAAGGTCTGAACACATGAAAAAAAGTTCTGAATGGCTACCATGGCTACTATTCAACACTGGATCACAACGAGTTGAAGGGGCAATTTCATTATGAAATTGATAAACTTAGGAATACTATGTTTGGTATATAGCTATGATCACGTTAAAAAAGAAAAAGTCAACAGCACCCAGTATTCCCAGGCGGTCACCCATCCAAGTACTAGCTGGGCCCAACGTTGCTTAACTTCGGTGATCGGACGAGAACCAGTGTATTCAACGTGGTATGGCCGTTGACAACTCTTACACATATTTCCATGGTACATATGGCTTTAAAGGGGAACTGACTGGGTAAACTCATTACTACCGATTTCTCTGACAAATTTCCTATGCATGAACAACATGTATTTGCTTATGTCCAAAATTTGGACTAAATTTTCCACAGATTCGTTTTTTAATAAATAAAATCGCAAATGTACCCTAAAGTAGGTCCTCAAAGCCCTCACACTGTCAAAATTTACATCTGGGACAGTGCTAACGGCGTGCCACTTGCACCAAAACGTGCTAAATGCCTATTGGCTATATATACAGTTTGCTTCCCCGCTGCATATGCTAGAACAAACTCTCCACACTAGAATTTTTCCCCTATCTGCACAGGACCAAAAACACACAAACTTCAATCTGTTAAAACACTTTTAATAAATTTTTAAAAAAGTAAAAGAAATGAACTCAGTTTTAATTTTAATCATTCTTTCTACAGCCCGAATATCATGGGATGTTACAAAACCCTGTCAGTTCACCTTTAAATCACTCATCTTGCTACTTGAGAAGACTGCAGATTTGAAATAGTACCGAAAAATTATGAAAACAGATTTGGTATGATCATCAAAACGTGTGAAAGGGGAAATTGATAAACTTAGGATTGCCATGTTCGGTAAATAGCTATGATCACGTTAAAAAAAAATAAAAAGCCAACAGCACCCAGTATTCCCAGGCGGTCACCCATCCAAGTACTAGCTGGGCCCAACGTTGCTTAACTTCGGTGATCGGACGAGAACCGCGAATAAACAATCTGGCCAC
>JAVBJR010000748.1:0-4220 GCA_031546965.1 Dysgonomonas sp. | reverse complement strand
TTCGCATTGTTTTCCTGCGTTTGGGGCCATCGGTGGCCAGTCTTGCAACGAATGCCATGATTTTCTCCTCCTGTCTCTTCAGATCAGACACTGTTGCTTTTCCCACACCGTATTCACTTGCCAGCTTTGTCACCTATTTTAAAATACCAAAATGCATTCAGTGTCTTGTGTCATCTCGAAATAAGAAAAATAAGAAAAATACACTTTTTATAAATAATATATAACTTGGAAGTTTCATCACCCTTTCTCCCTTTTTTGCACGTTTGATTATTTCCAACTTCTGCTCCAACGTGAGCACAGATCTACGGCGTTTTGCGGAGATGGTTGCATCCAAAGGTTGGCCGATGGACGTGTTATTATTGGCCTCTTCATCTTCCGTAACAACAGATACGGATGCAGATGTGGTGGATACAGTTGCGATGGCACCGATGTTTGGTGCGTTTCTTTCCGATAAATGACCACCGCGGCCAACGTTTACCAAAGCAGACGGCAAAATAGGACTGACCGAAGATGAACCACACATATCTGTCTTGGATGAGTACGGCGAATTTGAGACGGCCATTGGCGAAATCGCCTCCATTATTACGCTTTATTATTGTTGTTGATTATTTATTCTGCACACCGATTACTTAAACTTGGTGTGATGATTACCGAAATCGGATACGATGGTCCCGTTCTTCCTTTTTGCAAGCCATTTTTCCGTTTTACGACTTCACCTCCATAGCAGTTCATCATTTTTTCGGTGGCGTGTCTCGCAACGGACGGCAGGGGTCGTTCACTCATAATGTTGTGAGAAAGTGTAATCAAGTACGCATGTATGCATTAATGACGAGTTTAATTATGTATTGCTAAATTCGTATATTGCTATAAACAAAAGACAATTTACAGTATGGTTGTTGCTGTTTAAATGTACCGAGAAATGTACACTGAATCAAAGTGATGGTATCGCCCCAAACTTGTAACGTAAATAATGAACGGCCCCCTTCCTCGCAATACATTTTCAAAATGGCCTCGGACGGTGCTGCATCTGCATCGGCGCGGTTCGATGTCATCGAAAATCCCAGCGATTTGGAGCAGGTTAATTCAGATCGCCAGGAACATCATTCACATAAGGTGATATATTTTAATGCAATGCCATAAAAATTTACGTGCTATTATGCCAAATCTGCGCTGAAGAATTGTTCTTACGAGAATATTCTCCCTCGTGCAATTATGTTGCACGCAATCAAATCATGCGCAACATTCGATTGCGTAATGCATGTTAAGTCTATCCATGATGTAACCTGCAGTTGCGTCAGACTTATTCCTTCGCAAGAAAGTTGCACGAAACAATTTTGGTTACTGGACATTTTTCTCCGTTCTCCACAGAAATACAAACTAAACGCGGATGAATCAAGAGTTTTACGTGAATGCGGCAGGGAGAGTTTTTACTACAGAAGTAATTCATCGATCTGAATATTTGCATTCTGTGCAAAATTACAATTTTCCAAAGTAAGATTTGGGATGTTGCAGGTCTGCCCTTGAGTGTTGCAGGGATGATTGCTGTTCAATATGCAGTGAAAGCAGGTGTTTTGCATATTTATTAATACGTTCAGACAATAAAGAAGACTGTTTAATTATAGTTCAGTTGATTTGTAGGTCGTTTAAAAAGCCATCCAAGATGGGGTTCTGCTTTGAAAGTTATGAGTAAGTTGCTGTGGACTTTATCTATCAAGATAAAAGATAACATAAATGGTAAATTTGAACTGGTTTTAAAGTTGCAGGAGCTGCGGGTTATGTGATTGGTAAAATAAGCTACCAAAGGAAATGCATTCAGAAAATAATGCAGCTGCCAAACAGCCCTTTGGCAGAATCATTGAGGAAACAAAGTCAGAGAATGCATCCAGTCACTGACAAGTCAGTTGAACTTGGTTATAACTAATATTTTTTGGACCTAATAAAATGATGTGATATATGTATGTCTTTTTTTACAATTTAGATTGGGATTTGATCCAATTTTTGGAGGACCCACATCAGATGGAAAGTCTGTGGACGTGGATAATACTGGAACATGGGAGATAGATGTAGAAAAAAATGTTGAATTCCAAGGATTAGATGAAAGTCAAAGGCCAACAGTTGACAGTAGGTATTATTTTACTAGTCATGTTATCTTGGAACCTTGAACCACAAAATGCAACAATTACTCGGGTTGTTTCCCTTTACGCATTGTTGTACATACCCAATGTGAATTACACTAATTTCCTGTGGTTTAATGTGACATTTAGTTAGCTGTAAGATATTTATTCTGATGTTTTTGGCAGATCCCGTTGCAACAGTTGAAGATGACAAACCACGCAGCTTTGGCACATATGATGAAATGAGGCAAAAGAACAGAGAAGAATACCAAAATAAAAAGCAGGAATTTCAGCAGCGACAGGCGGAATTTTCTGCAAGATTATCCCAAAATAAGGGTCCAGCACAAGCTCCTCCAACTCAAAGTATGCAACATTTGATCGGTTGTTCAATATAAGCATTTAAAATGTTCTAATATATTTTGCCTTTAATATTTTTAGATTTGAAGAAAAACCTGTATGGAGACGTTATGGAATAACCCAGTTTGTTGTGTTGTATTTAGATCGGCCAATATGGTACATGCAACAATAAAACTAACCTGCAATAGGCTAATTGATTACTTTAAATGTCTAACATGACTGAATCTTTCCTTAAATCATTATAATTCCTAATATTATTGAAGCACACCTTTGTAAAAAAAATACTTAATATTTCAACAAAGCTCAGTTAATTGCACAACAATATTCCTGATGCAAGGAATGAATCTACTGTGTGCAGTAATGTATTATTATGCCCAGATCTAATTAGCTGATGTATGCATATTACAGTCAAACCTCGTTAATTAGACACCTGGATAAGTCGTCAAAATTTAAAGTCCAGTCTTCATAGACTTACATGTTAACATACTCCGCATAATTCGTCTGAAATTATTAGTCCCACCAGCGACGAATTAACGAGGTTTGACCGCAATATCAAAAGATTAAATTTATATGCAGCATGATCCAAGTTTTCCCATAGAAACCAATGCACAAAAAAGCTACATAATATTTTTCTCAGTATTTATTTCAAGCCAAGCATTGACATCTAAACAGCTTCTTGTATTGGGGGCTCGTAGCCTTCAGGTCGTTCCACGATGGCTCCGGTTTCATCAACCGTAGTTGTTGTCCCACCAGCTTCATCCCCATGCAACTCCAGCAACTTCCACACTGTAATATTTTAGTTATTAATTTTCTGCATAGTATACTCAATATTCGGTGCAGCCATTTTACTCACCATCAAATTTGGGCTTCTTCAAGACTTTTACTTTGCGGATGTATACGTCATGAAGTGGGTAAATGCCCTGGCAGGCTTTTTCAATGTCTTTCCCAATGCTGTCTGGGATCCTGAACAAAATACCAATGTTTAGCGTCTCATTTTTATTACACTTTACAAAATAATGATTTTTTTACTTTATATACTTACAACTTGTTGACCACTTCCTTCAAGTCATTAGAAGACACTTCCTTGGTCATGATTTCAACCATCCTTTTCCTGATGATGCGGATCTGATTGTGTTGCGCATAACAGGTCTTTTTCACTTGTTGAGGTCCCTTTTTAGTGAATCCTATGCAGAACAATCTAAGCAGGTATCCATCTGTTGTTTTTACATCAACGTGTCCCTCAATTAAAGTCTGAAAATTTATTGAACATTTAGTAATTGGCCATATTGACAACGTTTGCATTCATATGTAACTTTTATATTACCTGCCATTTCTTCACCATTGACCTCAACTTATCAGTGGTCAAATCCATGCCGTGGAAATTGGTCAGGACATTCTTTCCTTGAACTTCTTCGGCAATCAGACGAAACTTACGGAATGATATTTCATCATTTTGCAAGTCCGCCAATGACACTTCAAATACACGTCCTTTCAGACCTTCTGACGCGATTCCTATAACAAAAAAATCAACCATGAGCATCCATTATCACACCGGTATAACATTTTATTTTCAACTTACTTGTGCCCTGCGTTCTGTTAACCAAAGTTTTCCCAATTTGACGGATATTGAACATGCTTGGGGCTTTGACATCGTACCAATCTTTGCGGGTGAACGGATCAACACTGAAAACGTAAACAAAAATTGTTATTCGCGTCCACATGTGCAAATTTTTGCCACGATGGTTGCCA
>JAVBJR010000227.1:0-2519 GCA_031546965.1 Dysgonomonas sp. | reverse complement strand
TAACAGTTTCCAGCGGGGAACAACCGAAATTCCCAGAAATCGCTTCGAAGCGTCGAAATCACCGTCGAACGTATGGTGCAAATACGGCCGTGTAGACCTTGCAGCGGCCATCTTTGATCCTCATAGACTCCATGTATTTGGCGTTGATCGCAGCGCCACCTGGATTTCGTGGTCAGCGCGAATACTACTCCATGTTTATGCTAATGGAAGAGATGGCATTTTAAATCTGGATAACCCCAAGCATCTCTATGTATTACATGTTGTGTTCCTTCCACGCATAAAACTTCACATTGCTATCTACATGGATGCATGGAATAATCACCTTCTCTCTATGGATAGCAACTACACACCAAGACAACTGATCTGATGCTGATGCATCTCATTCCACCAGAGCTGGACATGCCTGTGCATTAGGTAAATAAATTGCTGCTTCTTTCACAATGAAGGAATCCTTGACTTAACTATAGTATTTTGAAGCCATAACTTGCACCGCCACCCGCTGCCAACCCCCTCGAGGAGGGTGTGGCAGTAAGCATTGTTCAATCACAAGGTTCAGGAAGGGATGGCGAGGGGATGGCGGCGGGTGGCAGTAAACATTGTCCAATCACAGAGTTCAGTTGGGGGACGGCGAGCGTGTTCCAGTACAATGTTTGGCTTAAAAACACTATAGCACCAAATATTTCAACTGCCATTTATGAGTATGAAAAAAGGATTTGACAATCGTAGCACAATCTCTAAATGTGATATTGTAAAATATGATAACGCAATATGGTGATCACTGGAATCCAGAGTATTTACTGCTTGAGAACACCATTGACTTTGGATGTGATTCTTTACTATATGTCAGAACAAACAAAAATTAACAGGAGTTATGGCTTTGTAATTGAAAAGTAATTGAAAAGTGAAATATTGCATGTGTAAATCATGCATGCTTTTACAATTGTGAAGTAATGACATATAGGAAGATGCTGAAATAGTGGAATTTTTGTGAAATAACATGGATTGCCTGGGTACTTTCAATGCAGAAGATTATATTTTTAACCCCATGATGAATGCAGCATTATTCAGTCCTGAAGAACTCCAAGCACTCTCTGCAATTGATTGTTTGCGTGAATCCAAAAGCTATGTACATGATATTTATGTAGAGGCACTGAGAAACCAGGAACTTGGTTGAGTTGAAGAAGGCGATGAAATAAGACTGGAGGAAGCTCCTCTCCTGGAGGCACCAGGAACTTGGCTGAGTTGTAGAAGGCTATGAGACAAGAGACTGGAAGAAAGTCCTCATCTTGAGGAACCAGGAACTTGGTTGAGTTATAGAAGACGTTGAGACAAGAGACTGGAAGAAAGTCCTCACCTTGAGGAACCAGGAACTTGGTTTAGTTGAAAAGGTGATGAGATAAGAGACTGGTAGAAAGTCCTTAATAAGGTTATATAAGAGGGAAACCAGTTGAAACCAGTTCCACTGCAGACAAGACCCAGATGCACCTTGCACAAGACCAGGCAGGAATTTGTCGCCCCTTGCCTTGTATTGCAAGTTACAAGTAGCAAGTGACCTGCGACTTGTGACACATAGCAGAATGTTAAAAAACTGACATGAAAATGACTTTATAACTAAATGAGCATTACTAACCCTTTTGATGACATTGGGAGTCACCACCAGATGGCACTGGCGTCGAACATGTTTTTCAATGGGCCATACTTTTTCCAGGTTTTTTGTAGGCTGCTATGACACAACATTTGTGGGGAAAACTGTAGCATGTCCAGTCAACGGTGAACCATAACTTCATGGAGACATATTCAGTGGCGTACGCAGGGGGGGTTCAGGTGGTTCAAATGAACCCCCCCACAAATGAAAAGGTCCATTACTCGGACTCGAAATAAATTTGCAATCTCAATTACAGACAAAACACAACAACTATTAATTATGTTTTTTGCAATTAATGCAGAATAAAAAGCAAATTTCTTGAAATCAATTACCCTGAAAAGTTTCCTATGCATGAACAACATGTATTTGCATATATCCAATTTATTTCTATTTTTTTCACAGATTCTGTTTTTTTTTTTAATACAAATTCGCAAATTTACCCTAAAATAGGTCCTCAAAAGTCCTCACACTGTCAAAATTTACATCCGGGACAGCGCACATGGCATGCCACTTGCACCAAAACGTGCTAAATGCCTATTGGCTATGTACAGGTGGCTTCCCCACTTCACATGCCGTGTTCCTCATCGGTTATGGTGCAGGAAATGGCAGCGGCCAGTCCAGTACTGGTACAGACAGTCAGTAATAGTGGGGATGGGGAATGGGTGACACCCACGCGAACTGCCAAGGGAGGAGTTGGGTGGGGGGTATCGTCCGAGGTTAAGACTAGTAACAGGTTTGGGGTGTTGGATAAGGAAGGGAGAGTAAGTCCAACTGGGGATGTTAAAACCAAGTCTGCAGTGTTGATTGGTGACTCAAACGTCAATCGATACTGCAGATTTGTCGTGCCACAGGGTAAGGATAGAGGGAAGGTTAG
>JAVBJR010000306.1:0-7462 GCA_031546965.1 Dysgonomonas sp. | reverse complement strand
TCTTTCTAAGGGCGTGAGAAAGGGTCAAAGGTCCTCACTGCCGGCCCCACAATATTTATGTTTGTGTACATGAGACACAAGAATTTTGCCAAGTTCAAATCATAATGTCAACAATGTGACCTTTTCTCACGCCATCAGTCCAAGCGACATTCTTAACCACTAATTTTAACACAATTTCTAAAATGTTCATTACACTTATTCTGCTATTTTGCATGCGAGTTCTGTATCTGACAATGTCAGATCGGACGTGCGATCCTGAAACCGAATCGCAATTTTGGATCGGTTTTGCGACCATAAACGCGGCCTAAAACCGGTGCTCACACTACTTGTGAAAGAGCACCTCCAAAAACCCATGGGTTTTAATTTTGGTTTAGATGGGAGGGATTTGTCAAAAGTAACTGCTGGCAGCCATTTTGCAAGATGGCGGATGGAGGTGCCACAAACACCATTGTGAAGAGCACCTCCAAAAACCCAGGGGTTTTAATTTTGGTTCAGGGATTTGCCAAAATTAACTGCTGGCAGAAATTTTCCTGATGTCAATTACATGTTACTAATACAACCTCTAATGCAGTGAACTTGTGAGATATTTAATTGTGTCAATTACATTTTAGTAGAGTGCCCCCTCATACAGTGAAACTATCATTGTTGGCCTGTTGACCATTCACCATGGCAACACAAATGAAATTTTAATAGGAACTTGTACATTTTACTTTGTAACAAAATTCTGATTACAACAATATTTACATTTTTTTTTAAATGTCTGTATTTAAAATTAGCAGTTGAATGATGGGACTACTGGACTTCATTTGACCTATTTTCCAACCCCTTTCTATTTTATGAATTTCTTCACAGTTAAGATCAAGGTCAATAGGGTAGACAACCTTGAAATAAAAATTATACTTTCTGGAAAATGAATTGGGAATGAACTTTTCTGTTTTTCCCTTTCAGGTGGTTTTTTTAGTACCAGATCACCTGGTCACAAATGAGGGGTCACACTACTAAAATGTAATTGACAGCTTATTTTCTCACAAGTTCACTGTAGGAGGAGTCACACTATTAAAATATAATTGATTGATTGTACCCGCAGTGGGTCAAATTGCCCAGACATTGTGAATGAATCTTGCAAAAGGTTTTGGTCAGGTCAGGGTCATGAAAGAGTCATTGAATGTAGGTTGTGCTATGGCAAGGTATAATCTCATAAGTGTTCCTCCTCTCCCAAAATAATCTGAACCAAAATTCAACAAGATAGCCAATCTCTTTAACTGCTTTTAATTCAAACAAATATATCTGCCTATGGACATATATATTTTAATGCTTGCCATTTCTAACTTTAGGTTAACTCAGCAACAATTTATATTATAATAATTTGTAACTTTTCACATAAAAAATCTGTACAGCCCAATTGCCATTAAAACACAATAACAACAAATATTTACTAAAGTACTGTGGCTTTTTCAAAGTCCTGCAACAGAGACGTAATACACTTTCAAGGAGCACCCCCAAAAATTGTAACATTCAAAATTGCCTATCTAACAATTCCACGAAAGGGTATAGTACAACACAAATTAATATTTTTGTTTTGTTTTGTAACATCATAGCATTTTGGGTGGGTGCCTAAAAAATGTGACAAAAGGGGAAAATAGGAGCACAACATTAGAAGGAACACTTATGACATTATACCTTGTCATAGGACAACCTACTTTCAATAACCCTTTCATTACCCTGACCAAAACATTTCACAAGATTCACTTTCTTGGCACTTTGCCTGTCTGCCCCCCCTCGAACTTCCACATTTACAAATAAAGTTATCTATACTATATACAATACAGTAAAACCTGTCTGTGGTGGTAATGTGATGGGACCAGATAAACTTTCCACCATAGACAAGTTTTCCAGCATGCAGAGGGTTTTTTTAAGACATTTATAATTAGTCTATGGCACCAACAAAAGTAAAAGTGTCCACCATAGACAGGTTTTACTGACTGTAGTATGTATATATTTATACAAACTCACAATTTTACAGCAGATCTATTCTATGTGGTGAAAATCACACACATAATATGAATTAAACACAATAAATAAATACATTCTGTTAAGTACAAACAAAATACAGTAACACCTGTCTATGGTGGAATCTCATGGGACTGGATAAACTTTCCACCATAAGACAAGTTTTCCAGCATAGAGAGGCTTTTTTTAAACATTTATAATTAGTGTATGGCACCAACAAAAGTGAAAGTTTACTCCATCAGAGCTAGGTTTGCACCACAGAGCAGGTTTCACTGCAACCTTATTGTATTGGCAGAGAAGGAATGCAACCAAATGGGTTGGACACGCCCCTAAATCCCTTTCAAGTTATTTTGATGCATATTGGCAAGGCAGAATACATCATTCAATTTCACTCCCCCCACCCCCTGCAATAAACATGGCAAAATGTTTTTAAATTTCCATAATACATATACAAAATTAAAATGTCATTTAACAAATTTCGGAATGATAGCAAATATAAGTGTGACATATGCTACATGTTGCATGCATCCATTTGAATTTGTGAAGTGGGAAAAGGAAAAATATACTTTTATCATTGCATGTAATCATTGTTGTATGACAGTGTTTTCCATTCAGCAATGAGTTTTCATTTACAAAGCAGTAGTTTATAATTTGTAATTAATTAATAACTTACAGTATTTGAAGCTCAGCTGAAGTAGAAATAGTTGTCCCACACACACACACTGCTTGTGAAGATGCAGAAGATGTAGGTAGATGAACACAGCACTTCTGAAGGATGCAGAGATGCAGATGAACACAGTACTTGTGAAGATGCAGAAGATGCAGATGAACACAGTACTTGTGAAGATGCACTATAACACTCTTCTACTGAAGATGTAGAATAAATTTGAAAAATCCCAGGACCATGGGACCCACGGCCAAAATTCCTGAGCTACTATTGGAGCAAGGAGTTATAACTCCTTGATTGGAGCACCAATCTTGGGTGGGACACAATCTGTTGACCAATCCAATGGAATTCTACAGTGATTTAAAATATATCTGAATTTTTTTCCGTTATTTGCTTTTTATTTGTTACATTGAAATTATTTCATTATTTAGGATCTGTAGCAACAGGATATCTCATCAGGGTCATATGTATTATTTGAATAATTTATAAACATTCATATAGCTATTCTTTAAAAATAATTTAGGTTTTACAGCTTCATATGCACCTGCTTGCTAAATGAGACTGCCCATTTTTGCCAGTCAATCTCACCTGTATCTTTAGTGACAGCTTAGTTCTCTCTTAACCTTCTATCTGTCTACATATACAGGCATCTGTCCTTTAATGGTCCCACAGTAGGTTCATTTGGCACAAACTGAGAAATCATTGGTTTTTTGTATTCATTTTTGGAGAGGACAATGACTGCTGAAGGTAACCAGCATGGTTTTTTTTGTAAGGTATCTTTGATCTGTTTGACTGCCTTAATTAAGTAATAAATTGAAACATAGGTATATATTTGCCTATGGATCTATATATTTTAAAGTTTGCCTTTTCTGACTTTAGGCTACATTCAGAAAACTGTATATTGTATGCACCATGCAACATGCACATTTGTTCTTTTTAAATTAGAATTCAGTTTAATAATTAAAGTGTATCATTTGCATTATTTAATTTGTATTAAGGGAGTAGATCGTGCACGGCCGGGTGGAGCGTGTTTTGGGGGTGGAAAATCGTGGCGGGAAAACTTACAGGCTTAATTTAAAATTATCGGTACACTATTTCGGAAAACTAACGGTTATAGGTTGTTCCGAATGAGTTTACGAGGTAAAAATATAACAACCCTCCTGGGTTGCTATAATACTCGGTCCCAATATAGCACTGAGTATCTGTTTTTTAGTCTGAAAATAAGTCTGAAAATAATTAAGTGTAGAAAGTAGAAATAAACAGAGAAGTAAAGTTTAATAACTGCACAGCGGAAAACTCACCGCAATCACAAAACCCCGCGTACAAAAACCCGCGCACAAAGACCCGCGTACACGAGAGACAAAGAAACTTAACACCCTTGGTACACAAGAATACAAGAAATAAGAATTAAGGATTAAGAAGAGCTCAACCAATCGCTCTCTTTACAACTATACAGGAATCACCCACCTCACAACCCGGTTCAAACACACTCGAACCTCACACAACTTAACTTCCGTGCTCCGATATTCGAAATCCCCGGTAGCTTCCGGTCGAATACAAATCCCAATAATTTGGGTACAAACTCGTAAATCCCACGAGAAGGATGAAAGATATCTCAAAAAGAATACCACTAACACTCCTGAAAATATGCGCAAGATCACAAGAGACCGAAATTTCCCTTGTCACGGCTTTTTATACAACACAAATATTCGTCAGAATCTATTTAAAACTAACGATTCGATTGGTATTTTAATCCTAACTCCGCCCCTTAATCGATGACCTCAGTTGCACTTTCCACTAGACTCGTATTCAAATCTCCCAGAGGTCGCAAACCAATGGGAGAAGAGCACACAAGTCCAGTTCTCAGAAATTGCCAACTTTATAAATTCCTTATATTAAACTACCATTTAAATAATATTCTTTTCCCTCTTAATAATTATTTATTTCCTATCCCAAAAAACACAGTGCGGACATTTATGGCCGTTACAGTTGGGCAACATCGACCTTCATCCTATGCACTTTCCTGACAGAATTGCTGGATGATCCTAAATCTCTCAAGTAATGATGCATATTAAACTCGGGACCAAGTCCTGATAACATGACGGTTAAAAATTCCAGATGTGGTTTATTAATTTTTGCAGGTTTATATAAGCATATTTAGTAGTGTTGTAATATATCTGTATTCTAATGCATCAAATTATATGAACATTAACAAATATAAAATAGATGTTTTATTATGGATTGGTAGGTAAACTTTATGAGTGAAAAGCAAAATCGGGAAAATGGTTATTATAGGCTATATCTCCAAAACTAGAGCTGATAGGGCAAAACTGATGGCATTTTTGGAATCAGCGCCCCAAATACATCCAAGAATAAGAGTAATATTAATGGCACTAAAATGTGTGTTGGGTAGTGTAATCATTTGCAAATTACATTTTTGGACCTATTCATTTGATTTGTATTGCTGCTTTGCAAGGTTCTTTTCATGGGACAGTACACGTCAAAGTCGCAGGGTGCAATAAGGGTCTGGATTGTACACTTTGCTTAAATGGTTATGTATTTCCATGGGGTTTCACTTGTCCTTTGGAAGTTATACGAGCTTACGAATTAGAAATCTCTGCCACGTTTTTTATTAGCATTAATGTGTAACTTCACAGAAATTCGCAATATGTGGTTTATACCTTAAATTGCATCATATGGTTTTTGTGTCAAGATCCATCAAAGATTGACCTTAGGAATTTAAGCAACAATATCAATCAAATGAATAGGACCAAACGTGTGACAAGCAAATGATTATCTGCAGTTGCGTCAGATGTAGTTTAATGGGGTATATATGCAGGGTGATACCAATTAAGAGTGTGTATAACGGGTGATAATGTAACGGATCAATTCAGTCACTTGTAATAAATAAGTTGACATGTCACATGTGTGTAATGCATTACTCCCCCGCACCTGTTTTCCCCTTGAGGATGGGTGGCCGCGAGCCGCCGCTCGCGTGTATATTTCCCATTGGTCAGTGATGACCAATGGGCGTCTCTATGTACTATATATATAAGCCCTGAGACAAAGAGCCTCGGGGCCGTTGCCCAAGATTGTTACGTCTGGTGACATCACGAGTTGGTGATGTACTGAATAAACGGATGCTAATACCACGAGTCGGTGGTTGTGTTGCTTTATTCGGAGATACCGGTAACTGAGGAAGGGTAGCGACCAAGAGTAACGTTATTCGCGAGTCGGCGAAGAGTAAACTTTACAATAATATTGTGCCATTGTGTTTGAATATAAGTGCATGTTTTTGCTACTTCATTTGTTTACCGTTCGGATATAGTGTATTTCTAGGTTTACGCAGGGTGACACCACGAGTGTATACATATATATGTTTGAAAATATTGTGCCATCGTGTTTGATTCAAACACGATGGCACAATACAAAATTTAAAAAAAGCAGCAAAAACATGCACATATATATTTGCATGTTTTTGCTCATTTTAAAATTTTTTTACTCTTAGGATGTAGTGCATTTTGGGCGTATGTAAGGTGATACCAGGAATGTACATGTGTGGGGCACTACCAACTGTACCAAATTATATTGTAATTATTGATCTGATTGTAACATTTTGGAATGGATTGTAAACACGTTTATTAATATAAGTTGTCAGACTGATCATCAATGGCATATCATATGTCAAGCACAGTATATAAACCCCAGAATGTTTTCAAACTTCTACCACAATACAACTGCCTAACTTGTAGAGCACATTCAACACAAAATGGACCTCTCAAGCATGATGACAAAGGACTTATGTAAGTACAGTTAAACAGGAGTGTGACGAGTTGTGTGTCGAACAGTGTGACAAGGAGTGTGTGTGTGATGAGTAGTGTGTGATGAGTAGTGTGTATTAAGCAGTATGTAACAAGTAGTGTGACAAGTAGTGTGACGAGAAGTGTGTAGCTAGGAGTGTGTGACGAATAGTGTGTGGCTAGGAGTGTGTGACGAGTAGTGTGTGGCTAGGAGTGTGTGACGAGTAGTATGTCACTAGGATCGAATATGTGACGAGTAGTATGTCACCAGGAATGTGTGACGAGTAGTGTGTGATGAGTATTGTGTGACGAGGAGTGTGATGAGTTGTGTCGAGCAGTGTGACAAAGTGTGTGTGACGAGTTTTATGTCCAGCAGTGTGTGACAAGTTGTTTCGAGCAGTGTGTGACAAGGAGTGTGTGATGAGTAGTGTGTGTTGAGCAGTGTGTAACAAGTAGTGTGACAAGTTGTGTGACGAGAAGTGTGTCGTTAGGAGTGTGTGACGAGGTGCATGTCACGATTTGTGAGTGTCCAGTTGTGCTATTGCCCAAGTGCATGTGTGACCACTTGGTTGTGTAATTTGTATGTGTGATATTGAAAGTGACGGATTGCGTGTAACAAAGTGCTATGTGATGAGATTTGTGATGAAAAGACCAGGAATCGTTCTGTAGGGTGTAAGAGTTGAATTACATTTGTTTTTAACAAGTTCAGTTTCATAGCATCTGTGTTTAACATAGGTATTCCATAACTGGGTACATTTTTAAAATATAGGTACATGATCATCTTAAAGGAGATCTAGCAGGGTATTTTTCGATATTTTTGATTCTGTCGGTAATTTTCCTTAATTTTTATTGCATTTTTAGGATACTTTTCCCAAAACATGAGATTTTTCTATGCAGTACTTCTCCCAGAATAAATTCAATGAAAAGTAACGTGCGGGAGTTTACTTGGGAGTTTGATCGTCAAAATAACGCAAATCAAGAGCCG
>JAVBJR010001136.1:0-3253 GCA_031546965.1 Dysgonomonas sp. | reverse complement strand
GAAACACAGTTCTTGATTGTATTTTATCCGCTGGCATTAGTAGAAGTCTTCCAAAGTAACGCAGCGTCTCAATGATTGTCAAATCCGGTATCAAAGCCATTTCTTGAGGCATGAAACCCACTCTAGGGCCAGGTACCCCTAGTCCCGGAGTTCCTGGAGGCTTCCCGAACACCAAAACCCTGCCATTGTTCACTTTGAGCTGGCCCAATACGCAGTGAAGCAAAGTTGTCTTGCCACACCCACTTGGCCCAAGAACACCATATCTAAAAACACAAGATCCAAGAACTCCATCTATCTACGTATATGTAAAGTTTGTGTGGACGTGCTTGAGACAACATATACATATTAGTGACTTCGTAACTGTAAACAAGTATAATTGTCTTACTTATATTCCTCCTGTGTTACTTACACATGTCCAAATTGTACATGAATATGAACATCTTTCAAGACATTTGTAGATTTTCCAAGTCGAGCACTGTAAGTTTTGCTAACCCCTTGGACATCAACAGCCATCGTTTGCTTTGCGTTAACAATGATAACCGAGACATGCAAGGACAGTCGGTAAATGAAAATATTGGTCACAATTGGCACGCAAGCAGTAGACCTTGTATAATAATACACACATATCTATACAACGCATTCAGGGTCACTAAACAATTGTTAAACGGCATTTAATACACACGTGATATGATACACACCATGCAAAGCAATTTATGCCCATAATCAATGCCTTATGACTGTTCAAAAAAAGTATTACGAGATTTGAGATGGGACATAGATAAGAATGCAACAATGGTTCACAATATACGATAAAAAGTAAAATTTGAATTGAAAAATGTGCATAGATGTTGTTTGGAAACATTAATAAAATATGGATTGTATTTGTTATGTCACATATTACAATAACCCCATCCCTAACATTGTCACACTTTGTTCAGCCCCCTCCCTCCCCCTAGATCATGACATCATTTTTTCTGATCCTTCCACCCCTATCCCCATTGATGACAATATTGAGGGGTAATCTGTGAAAATTTTGACAGACAATAAGAAGTCAATATTGGCCGATGACATAAGAATATCACACTATCACCAGGAATTGCAAATAAATTCCTGCCTCTTGTTTATTACTTATTTCTCTTATCATGGCGTCAAATTGCAGGGTAGGAAATTGTCAAAAGAGCAATTTTGTTTTAACACTTCTTACACAGTGATCAACTTATCAGGTTCAAACATATTATAAAGGTATGTCAGCGTGCTATAAAATGCGGTCAACATCCAAGGTGCACAGGTGATCTGGTTACAGAGGGTCACCTCTATGTAAAACTTATGGGACTTTTCAGTTCCATGACAATGTGGTCTACTCAGTCAGGTGGTCTAATTATAAGGGTGGTCAACTTTACAGGTTTCACTGTACAAGCCATTGGTTATGAGATAAAACACTCAGAGAAGGAACAATTTATTGTCTTCACAAGTGAATAAAATGATTTATTCTTCATGTATTACATACACGTACATATATTATTGATTTTAACTGTACTTTCAAGTTCAATAAATATTGATCCCTTGGTGACTTCTTGCTTAGTTTATTAGTTGAACAACAGGAGTTAACTGGAATACGAACTGGCTTACAATATGGCATACAGCGAAGCCATCCACAACAATACTGGAGACTGGTCCAGCCATCCTGACTAACTCAACAATCCAAAACTCGCGTCTTATATAGCAACAAACCAGTAAACTCATTAAATATGCGAACAATTTCTAAGAATAACAACCAACTTATACGCAATGACTCAACCTATTACTCAACCTATTACACAATCAATAATAAACAAATTTCAATTGTTACGCAACACATTCTCAGCACAATAACAAATTCTCAGAATTCAACATTCAACAATTATATTATTAATTAAATTTACAACCATTAGTTATGGAATTATGCACTATTAGTATCATAGACATTAGTATCATAGTATGATGTAATCCTGAAAACATTGTGAAAGTATCATAATTGATTAGAATGCTTAGCTAGTTACTGCTCAAGTTGATCATATAACATAAATAACTATGAACCATCATATGTAAAATACTGCTGATTCACGTAAATCACACGGATAATTAAAACAATATTCCAAATGAATTGACTCCAATCTACTATTGTACTTGACAGTACAATAATAAGGTGACATAATACCTTGCAGAATCAATGGTTTATAAATCCTATGAAATTATGACTTCCAAAACTATTTTAGAAATGAGCAGTTGATGAATGGGGCCTACAATTGTGAACAAAAACTTCCCACTTGCAAAGGCACTTCTACCAAAGGCTGATTCAATAAATCTGTGAATAAACTATTGCACTATTCTAATGTTCTAGCTGTCACAACAAAAATAAATATAGGTTTTTATAGTCTCACTTAGAGGCCTGCATTTGCTACAGTACAAACACCACACAGATATGTCTTATTCCCACAATTGACCGACTTACAATGTAAACATGTTTTATACAATATCTGAATGCAGGTCTATCCTATACATGCCAGATGTTCATCTGCGCAGCCGCAGTACAATCATGGACGAGATCGTAAAAATGATTATCCAAGAGATGGTTATGACAACTGATAGCCACACTGTTTGATATTGCAGTGACCAACCACGTGACATGATTGACCGAGTAGCATCCATGGCATACGTCTGCGGTAACGAATATCCCATGTACCGTAACCATGTTGGTACCGCCTCCAATGGCCACACCAACCCTGTAAATTAATTATATATAATCATGTTGAATGAACACTCGGAGCTAGTATGCACACTTCATGCATCAGAGACGTGAATATTGTTTAATTGTCATTAATTTTTGCTTTGGAATATAGGCCTGTATTCTAATGTTTCGCATGATTGAATGATCAGACGTCATTAGAATATTTCGCAATTTTAAAAATTGACTCACAAAATAACATTTAGCATCAGGTTTGGAACCAATTTTAAATGAAATGTTATTTGTAGATTTGGAACAATTAAAAATTCAGATGTGCATTTGTATCAATTGATACAAATACTGGTATACTATATGCAATTAAATAAATTAAGTACTAGTCATGTATATTGGTACCTCCAATTGTTAAATGGGCGTACACAACTGTTAGGAAGAAAGCAGTAGCCTGAATCGTATCTTTGCTGATTGCAGACAAAATGAATCCTGAAAATGGAATAACTAGTTTAGCACAAAACTTTAGATTGTATAAAA
>JAVBJR010001163.1:0-4867 GCA_031546965.1 Dysgonomonas sp. | reverse complement strand
GTGGAATGGTTTTGTTCACTTCCGGTTGTCCTTGATGTTAAAAAGTTGCGTCTTCCGGTGGCTTTTCCGCATTAACCTCGTTCTCTATCCTCTTCCGCCCACATTACAATTTGTTAATCAAACTTGGCCCCAATAACGTATCTGTATGATGGATATTAAATTGCGAACTTTGAATCTCATTTCAAAATCTGTTTGCAGTAACTCTAGCCTACTTGACCGTATTTGGGTATTTTATCTGCGCAGAATTAACACCCATTTATTTATTTATGTTCGGAATTCTAACGTGTTCTAGAATTATTATTAAAATGTGCAGGGATTTAATTAAATGGCTGGCGGTGATGACGTTTTTAATAATGAGCGATTTGCAGTAGTTGCACGTTGTGTGCATTTAAATTACCTCTTTCTTTTGAATGCTTGTTTATTAAAAAGATGCAGAAATTATAGTAATTCAGCTGTTGGAATGTTGTATTTATAGTTCTTGCATTTGGCACGAGATGGCGTCGCGAAAACGCTGCGGGTTACCTATATCAGGGGTGTGACGCGATGTGAAAAACCATGAAAATTTTAATACACATGTGAAAATTTTTAAAAAATAGAATAACAATTTGTTTTTACACTTCCCAAATTAATAATGTAATAATAATAATGTTATTTCATTCTCTGGTGAATGACATTCTTAATTTTGGTTGAAAATGCTTTATGATATGGCTATGTGTGTTTACTAACTTTGATTTGTGGTTTTCATGTAAAGTAATGAAATGTTGCTACTGAAATAATGCAGTAGGAAAGAGGGTTTTGATCTAGTCTTAATAATGTTACAAAGTTGAATTCTAAATTATGTTGTAATAAGAAGTAGATGTAAATTATGGATTGAATAATATATATTACGAAATCCATCTTAATATGACCTGACATTGTTATTATGATTTTTTATGGTTAAAAATGATGTTTTACCCTGTCAGTTCTTTAATTCAGCATCAATATGCTTTAGGTAATCATTGTATGATGTTTCATCACAATAATGTGCATTTTTACTAAGTTTATATACGTTTGCCTTGAATGGTGTTTGTGTGTTTGTTTGCAGTGACAGCGCTTGTGGTAACGGATTTTTTACTAAGTTTACGTTTGTTGTGAATGTTGTTTGTGTGTTTGTTTGCAGTGACGACGCTTGTGGCAACGGACTTTAAAAGCACAAATTAATAATTTACTCATGTCGATTTATAAATAAACGTGTACCCAAAAAACTTAGTTTTTGTCACTGCTTGTTAATATTTAACCAGGGAAAACTGATCTTACTGTACATTGAATTATGTAAAGCACCCTAGCTTTCCAGCTTAGTTATTAAAGTATATGTCTTCCAAGCAAATTATCAATTGTTTTCAGTTGTGAAAATTGTGAATTTTTAAAATGTATGTTGTAAAAATTGTGAATTTTTAAAAATATATGTTGTGAAATTTGTTAAAAAAAATGGTTTTCGAAGTTGTGAAAAAATGGGAAAAATCTGACTACCCCCTGTCACATCCGAGTTGAGTCCCTGTCCAAGATGGCGCTGGGAGTCGACTGACTGGATGACCGGTGATGCTGCCTAGGGTATGCTGCTGCTGAGAGGCTGACGCAGGAACTTAAGCAAGGGGGCGTTGTTGACTGAGTTCCCTTTAATCTCCTTCCCTCTGTTGAGGAGGTGGAAAGGGATACAGGGAGATGGCGCTGCTGCTGCTGCTATCCCGGGAGGTGTGGCTCTGCTGTCCCTGGTCCAATGGGTTGACGAGAGTCTTGAAGTGGGCCGGAGAGAGACATGGAGACACAGACTCCAAATATTGTCAATTTGTATACAGAACTATTTAACTGAGTGATATACATGAACAATACAAAACTATTAAATAAAAAAAAAAGAGAACAATGGACAACTGTTTTAAGTTATCAATGGGAGACCCCTTGGCGGGGACGCAGAATAGTTTCGAATGGATTAGTTTCGAAACGGAATACCTTCGAAACCCATAACTGAGAATAGAATTAGTTTTGAAAAGGAATTGCTTTAGGAATAGCTTCCACAGGAATAGTTTCGAAATAAAACACCCATTGCTTGGAATTGGAATAGCTCCGAATGTTAATACCTTCGAATGGAATAGTTTGGAATGGGAATACCGTAGAAGGGAATAGCTTCGAATTGCATGAAATTGATTTCTGATGGATTTGCTTCAAAACGGATTAGTTTCAAACAGGAATACATTCGAACGGATTAACTTCGAAAGGATTTGCTTTGAACGATAACAAGTTCGAATGGATTAGTTCCGATTGGAATATTCTCGAAAGG
Organism: Dysgonomonas sp.; assembly: GCA_031546965.1. Lineage (GTDB taxonomy): Bacteria > Bacteroidota > Bacteroidia > Bacteroidales > Dysgonomonadaceae > Dysgonomonas_A. The sequence continues at coordinate 2,553 of JAVBJR010001163.1, read as the reverse complement.
AATACATTCAAATGGAATGCATTCGAAAGGAAAGCCATCATTTTATAGTACAAAAGTGAAGTTTTGGGATGAAATTGATGCAGTTTTATAAAAAAAATGTACTGTAAACATCGTTTAACGACCTGCATGCAAGGGAAGGCAGATTTTGGTCGTTATTCCAGTCAATTCCATTTTTTTACATGCACTATAAAGACTTATTCACATTAATTACTGAATTTCCTAAAGTCAATCACTACAACATAATACTGGTATAACCAATATTTCAGGTTATTTATTTTATTACCTATACTAGCGGCCCATGACCCACGACCCATCAAAATCTTCCTTACACAAAGTTAAACTAGCCACTCAACTACCTCCTAACCTGCTAGAAGGGGGTGTCGATAGCGCTAACTTTCGCGGGGCGCTGCAGGTCATCGGGTGGGACAAATAATGATGGTCAACATTGCAGTGAACGTGTTGCATTTTTCGTGTATGACACGAATAACACCTGAAATCGCATGATTGGTGTATGCACAAGTATAAGTACCATGGTTGCGGGCTCTGTGCTGGATGTGAAAGGGTGACAGAGCAATGATCCCAAAATTGTCAGGACGTATTGCATTCCATGTATACATGGAGGCAAGGCATGTATATATGCCTGGCTGATGTCGGTACGAGTTTCATTTCACTTATGTATGCTGTGGGTGCCATGGTCTCACATTACGCAGTGAGTACTGATACATTGCCATGTACATTGTTAATGTTGTATGTACACCACAAAATGATCCGGGTGCGGATTACTTGCATAACCCGCAGTGCTGCGCTTAGGGTGATGGCGCTATCGACACCCCCTTCTAGCAGGTAAGGAGGTAGTTGAGTGGCTAGTTTAACTTTGTGTAAGGAAGATTATGATGGGTCGTGGGTCGTGGGCTGCTAGTTAAATGTAATGATGATGAGAAATGGTATTATAAGCAAACAATGCACAATTCGGTAACGGAACATGTTGTGTTGGTGATTGACGGTGGATGGTGTGTTTGAGAAATGAATGTAATGACGGAATTATGGAACTGTAATTGGAATCATGGAATGTGGAATTGGTAGAAAGAACCAATTGGGTATGCACTGTTGTGATTGTAATCTGTAAAGTTAATGTAATGAGCGACTTGTGTAATGTGATTGTTAGGACATGATTGTGAGGTTAATTAATGAATGTATTTACAGAGAATACAAAAGTAATGGGAAACATGAACTCGGGGCATATGAAACAGCATTTATTGGTAAAAAGGCAGTAGTTCGCATGAAGTCTGGAAATCAGCCATGCCCAAAATCCCTGCATGGAGAATGAATACAATAAGTATGTTGTGCAGGTGAAAACAAAGTGGATGTCGGTAATGTTTACCGTTCCCATGTGGTTAATGCCTCACGGCAAGACCTCCAGGCCTCGCATGCGGCATAGTACTCGCGGGCGAGTTCCTCCAGTTATTGGGATGTGACGAGGAGGAACTCACATTGGTAGACAGCATCCATTCCAGATGTCAGAGCACAACGGTGCTTGTGCACTGACATCTGCTGCATCCTGCATTTTTTGGTGCAACTGAAGGGTTTGCAGTAATGGATTCTGAAATGAGAGTTATAATAAATTGTGGTTTGGTGCTGTTTAATTATGGAAGTCACGTGTTGTATACCTGTCGGCTCCTCCTGTGCCTATTGTGGGAATCGTATGGCCTGTGAGTTCTCGGACGTGGACGTCGTGTACTGGTCATTGTGATGGGATGATGGGTTGAACGTTGGTGGTGGGTGGAGTTGACAATGGTGTGCTGCTGTGGTAGGTTGGGATGATGGTTATGTGTGTCTGGGTCAACTTCCGCGTTAGTTAATGCCAGTTCACGAATCCGGTGTTGGAGGTGTGGAAGTTCTTGTTGATGTGCCGGTGCCTGGGGAAATATGAAAAACGGTGATGCACATGATGTTATGAAGGTAAAATGTAAGAATTGAATAATAATACTGAATGAAGGAAAAGAAAAATATATGTACTCGCATTGCTGGGTGTGGGTGAGGGTAAGCGTGACATGGCGGTGGGCAGTGGGTGCAAAGAAATCTGAAAAGAGTGTATGATTTGGTGATGGTAGGACCACCAGGATGAAGTTCAGCGGGGTGATCAAACCGATTGCATGATATTATGACCACCGGGCCATGGCGTTCGGTGATGGCCATCTGGTCCATCGTGTTAAGTTAGGACATGGGGCCCATTGAGTTCAGTGAGGGCCATAGAACACAGTGTCAATTGAGGGTCATCGGGCCCATTGTGTTAAGTGAGGACCATCGGGCCCATTGTGTTCAGTGATGGCCATCGGGCCAATCACGTTAGGTTTGGGCCATCGGGCCGATTGAGATCATGAATGGCCATAGGGCCCATTCAGTTTGTTAAGGGCCATCGGGCCATGAAATTCAGAAAGTGCCATGCATCATATTGTATTAAGTTTGTGCCATGCAGTGCGTTGTGTTAATTTGGGGTTATCAGGCCCATTGTGTTTAGTTATGGCCATTGGGGTGAGAATAAATGATGTTTGG
>JAVBJR010000749.1:0-4635 GCA_031546965.1 Dysgonomonas sp. | reverse complement strand
GAATAGCAATTGCTCAACATCCCTGCAGCCGAAAAAATTCGCTACCGGCCTGAATATTCTTTGACCCTCGATCAATTTAGCGACCTGATTGTCTTTGCAATCAAAAATAACGAAAAATACCCTGACAGTTCTCCTTTAAGTGAAACTCGATCTCCCACGAACTGGCAGGAAGTTGGGAGTGCGCTTTGGCCACCCACTTCTCACACCCTCTCTACCCAGAATGCACCAGTTGGCTGTCCAGCCCAGTAGTATATATGTCTATGGTTCAAGTGTGCAGCATAAAGGAGAACTGACACGGTTTTGTAAGGTACCCTGATAATCGGGTTTTAAGTAGTTATTGTGTCCCATATAACACTGGCTAAAGCAGAAATAGATTAAAAATTGAAACAAAAAAGTTATTAGCGTTTTACCGAATGCGCCGCCAAAGCGTTTCCATGGAAACGACCCTGAAAACGGCCCTGGGAATCGAGGGCTGCGAGTATAGGGCGCTCATTGTTCGCCTCGCGTGAATCACGGCGACAACGGGAGAGCCAAGTTTTCAAGATTGGCTGAGCTATGATTGGGCGGGGATTCAATGCATTCGTTTGCATTTAGAAATGCAGTTTGTACGATGACATCATTCACTAGGATGTCATTGGTTGAAGACATTTCATTCGTTTTGGAGCAACAGGCACTTCATACTGCGCTACTGCGACAGCACAAGGTGTGACGTCACAAATCGGTAAAATTGCGAATAACTTTTTTTCAATTTTATATCGATTTCTGCTTTAGGGACACAATAACTACTTAACAGCCGATCATCAGGGTACCTTACAAAACCGTGTCAATTCTCCTTTAATTCTCTTCTGGGAAGTGCCTTATTTTGTAGGAATTAATGTATTTCATACTCTGGTTTTCTGTAAGTGTGCTAAAACAGCTGTTAACAAAAGTTGCACTGATTTTCAGATATAATGAATGCTGTTAAAGAAACAAGTAAATATATAATAAAATATATTTTATTATAAATATCCCAATTGCTATGGGTTGGAGATAATCCTGGAAATTTATGACAAATGACCTGAGAATCGGGGAAAAATCAGGGAATTCGGTTTATATATTGGGATTATTACAGCTGCAAGGACTCGGCGTTTGGACTGCAACGTGAATGCGGTCGAACACATCGGTGTCACTACCATCCTTTATGCTGCACTCGTGGGCAACAGCGACATGGTTACCCTGCTCATCGAGTCGGGTGCCAACGTCTACGTCCCCAGCGATCAAGGCTGCACACCGCTCTTAGTGTCCGCTCAGAATGGACACCTGCAATGCTTGCGCTTGATTCACCAAAAGCTTTGCAATGGTACGAACAGTCTCTGCTTAATTTTAATTACGAGGTTAAAACGCAGCACGCACTTTTAAAACCATCTTTGCATTTATCTCTGTTGATGGCAACGCAAACGTGGATGTCGAATGCAACAACGGTGAGACGCCGCTGATTTTGGCCGCGCAGCGCGGACGGTTTTACTGCGTTCGGTTCCTTCTGGACGAGGGCACGGATGCCGATCACGCCACAAAGTATAAGAAGGCCTTGGCGATTCATCTAGCAACTCGGGAAGGCCACCTTGGGTAAAATTTCCAACCCGATACTACGGCACCCAATTTCCTAACGTTTTCGGTTTCTTGCCTGACAGTTGCGTTAAGACTTTGCTGGCACGTACCAGTCAGTACGAGTTGTTGAAGGCCAGCTACGGGAGTCGAGTGACCGAGGACCCCGATTGGTTGCCGGCTTTCTTGGATCGAATTAAGAGCAACTGTGCGTTGGAACTACCCGAAGGTGGCATTAGCATTCTTCATTTAGCCGTTGCGCGTGATAGGTATGCATGCAGGTCTCTGGTGAGATCTCGACTTCTTACAATACAGTATTTTGTGAGTTACGATATATTGCAAAGACAATGTAGTTGGCCGATGAGTTACTTTCACCGCATTCGTACAGGTCTTGAAAAACTTTCATTTATTGCATTATATTTCATGCTTGAAATACTGGAGCATTTGCTCGAAAGTGGGATACACCCTAATCACTACCGGAAAGTGCTGTATAAGTCCCCCCCAAATAATTTCCCCTGGGGAAATTAATAGGGTAGGGAAACTTAAATGGATTCCAAAATTATCAAACTATCCGTAATCGCACAGCTATAAATACGGTGTTGTGACATCAAAGTCAGAATAAAAACTCAGTTTTGTTTGGTCCTGGGCTGAATCCTCAAAATAGGTAACAACGGTTTTCAATGTTATAATGATCATAGGTAAGGTTGGGAGTTGATTGTTAACTCTTAAAATTCGGAGGGGGAAATTATTTGGTTTGGGGAAAATATTTGGATTTCTGAATTCCTGACCAAAAACACAAAAACCAAATAATTTCCCCAGGGAACTAATACAGCACTTTACGGTACATACAATTATCACAACAAACATTGAACCCAACTTACCGCTACGAAGGGTTGTTCCAAACCGCCCTGGAATTAGCCTGCAGTAAGTGCAGTGAGCCATTGGATGACCGTTCTCCTTGACCACAGTGTGCAATTCACTCTAGGAAACGATCTCATCTGCAATCCTCTGCAGTATGCGCTGGCAGAAAACTGTTCAACGGACTTTGTCCGCTTCTTAGTGGAACGTGGTGCGGACATTAACAGTTCCTTGATGGTCAGTGAAGGGAGCTGTAACATTGGCATTCCAGCATATGTGCATTTTGCGAAACCAGTGGCTGTGATTCAGTCTCCAGTCATAACCATTGTTATATAAATCAGATTATTATAATTAGTAAAATGTGAATACTATAAGTTTTAAATATGGCTTCTCTGCATCAAAATCTCTGTCAAAATCCAACCCACAACATTGTTATAAACTGGTTTGGCTGGTCAGTCTATGGAACTTTTGGTTACGTGACTTGGCGATAATATTGAATGCTGCTAGTGTTTATTTGATGATTTTCACCAAAGTGTCAAATTTAAGCGATACTACATTTATTATGCTTGCAGAATGACAATTTTGTTTCTCCAGTCATGCGTTGTGCTTTCAAACAACCGTACCGGCTTCACGAATTGTTGGTGTTGGGTGGTCGCTTAAAAAGCTGGGATCCTGAAGTACGGGGAGGTGTGGGAAAAATACTGGTGGAAATGGCCAGGGATCTGCGGGATGCCGATGTCCTATTGGATGTGCTGATGGTTCTTGTGCAGTTCGCACCCCACCATCGATTCAGACCACTCTATTCAACTGTGAAATCGATCTGCAAAGCCAATCCGATGAGGTCGTCAATCAGATGGGCCGATCTGGACCAACTGCTGGGTAAGCGTTTGCCACACACATATGCCGTAGGGACAGTTTACAGTCAACGCGAAGCGACCACACAAATCGGTTGACCGTATCCGGAGTATCTTGTAAGCTATACAAAAATTCCTGCCGGCACCACCAATCGTGGTGACAGTATACAGATTCTGACGCTAAATGGTTACTACTGTACTTATATGGAGCTGCTGATTCACTTTAACATATTATATTATTATGTGTTACCAGTTCCGCTGGAAAGTCTGCTTCAACTTTGCAGGCTGAAGACGCGAGAAGCGATGATGATGCGAAAAGGGTTTCTCCTCGAATCCGACGTTTCATCTCTGAACTTGCCACGAGCTCTCAAAGAATACCTCATGTACCGTTAACACGCAATTAAACGTTTTCCAACATTGTACAGTATAACCACATTTCACTTTTATTTAATCTCGACGTATTTACTGTGGTGCCACTGAGTGAAGCAATTCCAAGAACGGGGATTATGAGGGGCAAGGTCAGCAACTCCTCCACCTAAAGGGGTGACCACTGCTACCTGTGATGTCATATGGTCGGTTGCTCGTAGTCATCCAGTTGCAGTCTAACAGGCAGCCACCCCTTTAGGTGTACGAGTCCCTGCCCTTGCCCCTCATAATCCCTGTTGCTTCTCTCAGTGGCACCACAGTACTATACGGAAGTATCTCTGCCTTGTGGTTCGATGTCTTGACTTCCTGTTTTGTTAAAGGAGAACTGACACGGTTTTGGAACATACCCTGAAAAATTAACACTTTATTGAAATGATGCCAATAAAACGATTGGCGGGAACGATAGTTTTGTAATTGTTAGTACAAAATAGTTACGACTAGTTAGAGATGTGACGCCATGGTGTCACAGAAGTGCGATGTCACGGCGCTGGCATCATAATGTCCTGTGGCAAAATGGCGCGAGCCAATGAGACCGATCGTGGTCGATCAGAATCGAATGTTTTTGAATTTCTGTCAATTGCAGTGTTTCAGATCCGTGACGTACATTGCGACTTGACGACCGAAATGGACCTTTACTCTTGTCGTCGTAACAATTAAACGGTAAAGTAAACAAATCTGAAAATCGCAACGAAGTTTCACAATACACGTCTGACGAGTTGGCAAAACGATCGACCAAATCTGTGAGGTCGAATATTTCCGTGTCAGTTCTCCTTTAAATGTTGAATTGTACATTTGCAGAACTCCTTGCAGATAATTAGCTTGAATGGATATGAGAAGAGCTGGAGTTTTTCAGGACTTATTTAAAGGAGAACTGAACTGGTTTTTGACCTACCAGTTTTCCGTAATAAACATG
>JAVBJR010000583.1:0-2952 GCA_031546965.1 Dysgonomonas sp. | reverse complement strand
TACCGTAAAACCTTTAATTGAAGCGCATGCGCTTTTATTTTTTGATCACTCTGAAAGGGTGCGCTTGTATTAGAGGTGTGCTTCAATAAGAAAGTGAGCTTCTATTTTTCGACCTCCAGCATGAATGTCAAGCCATAATTCTAATTACACTTCCATGGGGTCGGTCCTTCAGATTCCGCACAGCTAGACATGACTGAAACAGCATGCTATATGGGAGTCCAAAGCCGCCTAAAAACAAGAATGGTGGTGATCATGTTTACATTTTAAAAGTGCTTCAATAAGAGGGTGCAATTCTATTTTTCGATCCCTTTGACGGGGTGTGCTTCTATTAGAGGTGTGCTTCAATTAAAGGTGCGCTTCAAATACACGTTTTACAGTATACCATCTTGCAAGGGTAGGGTGTGGTAACTCCTGATTGGCAGGTTCAAACCGGTTGCTTTGCGCATTGGTTTGATCGTAAATATCGACTTCACGCATCGAAATTGTTCGAAATTAATTTGAATGCCTGGCTCAAACAATGTATTCCTATTGGCCCTGTGACAGCACCCAGTTTTCATCCGCGAGTGAAGCAACCGGCCCAGACCAACCAATCGGGAATTGCCGCATTCTGCCCTTGCAAGAATAGTATAGTAAAAGTTCTGATAGCTATGTCGCAGTTAGAACTTTTGTTCAGCTCAAGAACAATCAGCATTAAGGTATCCTTCAGCTGGAACACACACTGTAGACTCTAACTTAATTGTAATTTAATGCAAGTTAGCAATTCAATCAAGCATGTAGAATAACATCAATTGCACAAGTTCAGCTTAAGCCACGCTAGGACACGCGTACCAAGAGGTTATGGTGTCCGGCTCGCATTTGAATTTGAAGACACACTGGCATTAAATTAAATTCATGTTAAATTATACAGGGTGTTTTTAAACTACCTGTACAACTTGATGCTGGTGATAGCGGACACTGTGACAAACATTATCCAGAATATCTAAAATGTTTCCACTGTCCCACTTAACTTTTGGTAGACCATAGACTATGGGTAGACATGCAGAGTTGCTGCACACAGCATTTCTGCTAAAGTTTCTTTAACCTGTCTCATCTATATTCTATATTGTCATTATGTAAATGGCAATTCATAAAAGCCTGCATATGTTACCGCCAATGTGAGAAATCCGTCATTCTGCAAAATGACTAGTCAATGTGCAGAATGACGATCGTACTCGCCAATGTAAGAAATAAAGGAAAAACCCCAAACAACGAAAAAACCCCTGCTCGCTTCAAACGTTCTTTTGACCCAAACACTTAAAATAAAACTTAAACTTTACTTCAAATACTCTCAATTCGTAAAAATTGTTGTAACTCACCTTCGTTTGGCGCTTTCGATCCAAAAAATCGGTCGGATATGTCAAAAAATGCAAAATAATTCTACATTGTTAGTTGTGTGCAATAGAATGGAGTTGCATGAATTCTCACGCAACACCAGCCGTTCTAAGGCAATGTACACGTTGCGCACAAGAACATTGCATTGCATGAACATCCCCAATTTTTCAATATTCGTCGGGATCGTAAAAACATCGGTTTTTATCGTTTTGAAAAGGAAAATGATAATGTTATCAGGCTGCCAAGTACAAATAAGTTTAAATATATAGGAAATATAGGAAAAATAGAGAATTACAAAAAATTATAGGAAAAATATAGGAACAAAAAATTATTAAATTAACCTTGTTTAAGATTGACTCCATATTAAAACTCCAGATTTTGGGAAAGAGAAAAATATATTTTTCAAGCTGACCAAACGCTAAATTTCAAAGTTTAATTAATCAAAACTTTCACTAAACACATTTTAAATAAATGCATTTACATGGAATGTTCAAAGCATCGTTAAACTGAACTACTTGTGACAAAATTCTAACTGTATAAAATTGCCAATGTTAGGAATTTTTTCAACTTTTTTGGATTGCTGCATTCATTGGAGAGGTGACTGATAAGCTTGTGCTTCCTTTCATCTACAGGGTGTCTACCACATTTAAAATATAAAAAAAACTCCATGACTTTCCCAGGATTTCCATGATTATTTTATGCAAAATTCCAAATCTTAATAAGTGGAATCTGTGGACCAGAAAAACTTTCCACCACAGACAGGTTTTCCAATATAGATTGTTTTAAATCAATTAGAAATGGTAAAACAAAGTCAAATTTTCAACTATCGACAGGTTTTACTGTAGATTAATGTAATTTAGTGCAGATATTATTGCGAAAACGTTAATATTTTTTCAATTAAAAATCATGTCTAGATGGTTTCCATGACCCATTTCAAATTTAAATGAATTTCCCATGATTTCCATGACCATTTTTAAATTCCATGACTTTTCCAGGAAATCCAGGAACTCCATGATAGTAGACACCCTGATCGAACCTCTTGCTCCACTCCCAATTTTTGCATGCAGCAGAGATCATATTTTCCACAGAAATCCCAAACATGGTTTTCCAATATGCTTAATTTATTACAGAAAAAATATGGAAAAATAGGAAAATATAGGAATTTTTACCAAATATAGGAAAATAAAGGAACCTCTTAAAAATATAGGAAAAACTAGGAAATATAGGAACACTTGGAACCCTGTGTTATTCATCACTACCGATCAAGTACTCTCGAAAACGCTTGTTTTAAGGTAGAGCATCGGCAAAGCACGTGATCCGGTGGGCGGGGTTTAAGGGAGAAAGTTGGTTTCTTTAGTTAAATGTTTGTAAATATACTAAGCATGCTAAATTCGCGGAGTAAATTATATTAGATAAACGGATGTTCTTACCTGTTTTTACGTATTTTTCCGACGATATTTGGTCGACGGTTGCAGTTGCACGGAATTTCAAATTCTGCCGATTTTTTCCTGAAATCGGCGTTCGTACATATGGATTGGCGGAAATAATCAACGGAAAATTATAAACGAGAAACGATAAAAT
>JAVBJR010000525.1:0-3945 GCA_031546965.1 Dysgonomonas sp. | reverse complement strand
TGTGTAACCACAAATGTTACTACATTTGTAACCACAAATGTTACTACATTTGTAACCACAAATGTTACTACATTTGTAACCACAAATGTTACTACATTTGTAACCACAAATGTTACTGTATTTGTAACCACAAATGTTACTGTATTTGTAACCACAAATGTTACTGTATTTGTAACCACAAATGTTACTAGATATGTAACCACAAATGTTACTAGATATGTAACCACAAATGTTACTACATTTGTAACCACAAATGTTTCTACATTTGTAACCACAAGTGTTACTACATTTGTAACCACAAATGTTACTACATTTGTAACCACAAATGTAACTGTAGCCGAAGCACCACCGGCTCCACCATAAACAGCAAGGTGGTGGCTACCACAAAAAGCAAGATGGCGGCCTCCAGCAAGCGAGATGACGTCATATCCGTTGAAAATTTGCTCCATGTACCCCTTATACCATATACATGAAAGCAAAAACGTATTCTACGTTAAAAAGCAGGTGCTTCAGAGAATGCACTCCTATACCATAGACATATATACTCCTTTACATGGACTGCCAACTCAAGATGGCGGCCATGCTATCGTGAAATCGACCGCCTGCTCGAGCTGTGTGACGTCATGTCAGTTACCCGCACTCGTTTCCCTCTATGAAAACACATGTGCTTCCCACATTTTTGCCTCGTTTTCAGAAAATATTGCATTCCTATCAAGTGTCAAGTGATGAAACTGGGCGAAATTTACAGATTATGGAATGAGGAGATATGGGAAATGTCATTTGTGAGCATAAATTAAATTTACAAAAGTAATTTAAATGTAAATGTAATCAAGAGTGGATCATCCACTCTTGATGTAATTTACTATATTTTCTATGTGCATTAAAATTTAATTAAATTTAAATTAAATAAATTAAATTTACAAATGTAATGTAATTTAAATATGAATGTAATTTAAAATATTTTCTATGTACATTAAAATTAAATTAAATGTAAATTAAATAAATTAAATGCAAATTAAATAAATTAAATATAAATTAAATAAATTAAATGTAACTTAAATAAATTAAATGTAAATTAAATAAATGTAATTTAAATTAAATTTACTAATGCAATGTAATTTAAATGTAAATGAAATTTAAAATATTTTCTATATGCATTAAAATTAAATTTACAAATGTAATGTAAATGTAATTTAAAATACTTTCTATGTACATTAAATATATTTATTACTAAATTTTTAATAGCCACTAACGAACATATTTCAACCATTTCAACATTGTATTTCTAATATTGTTCCGCATTTTCCGTATTTTGCCAGAAAAAACAAAATGTTACTGACAAAATACATTTAAATAGGCTTGTCAAAGCTAAATTATACAACAATAATTATTAATGAATGCATATTATTGTTAACTGGTTAACAATTATTGGCAAGGGAGGGGGGAAATATAGAGTTAATCCATAGCAGGTAATTTTGAGTGCTCAGTGTCCTTATACACCATATTTGAAAATTGTTAGCAATTACTCGGTCGATCATGATTTTATCAATATAATGTTGATAATGTTGATATGAATCCTTGTTGGCCCTGAAAACTATGATGAAACTGACATAGAACCAAACAAAAGTAAAAAATGAAGTACGAAACGAGCATTCACTTCCCATAGCTTTACCGATACGTTGGGAGAATCTGGAAGTGGGGGTAACTGACATCCCCACCCACTCCGGAACACCGTGCGTTTCTCCCAGAATGCAACAGTTGGCAGTCCATGTAAAAGCAGTATATATGTCTATGCCTATACTATAGTAAGAACTCCGTACACAGAGGAAAGTTATGTTTGAGAGTGTTCTTCAAAATATTTGAATACAAGTTGCCCAATGGCCGTAGCTCACTCTGCAATGTAGAACAAATTTTAGCACTTCATTTGACATCATTTTATTCAAATCATTTGGAACATGGGCTTCACATATCATGAAAAAAAGTATATACAGTAAAACCTGTGTATAACGGAAACCCACGTGACAGGAAATATTTTCCGTTATAAACAGGTTTCCGCTATAGACAGTGATTTTATTATGGAAACTGCCTCCAAGAGTTTCACTGTATACTTATTTTTTATTCAACAGGCCCAATGAGTCTAATATACTTTTATTATCAATTAAAGGGTGTTGTTGTTCATGTATTTCATGGCTGCAGTATACATGTTACAGGCAAACGCGTCACTCGGGCAGTGATACCATTCCCTAGGCAAAGATGACATAAAAAACACCGTAAAACGCCGATTGCGCGTTAACTATCCGTTTTATCGAAACATTAGCATGAACCTAAATTGTTCGGATGATCAAATTACATATCATAATCTACTTTTCAAAATTTTCGAAACTTCGGTCAGGTTTCTTAACGTCACTTATGTGATCGACGAACATGTAAGTTACGACAAAGCCGGTTAACAAACCAGATCGAAATTTCCGAAAATTTTGAAAACTAGATTATAATATGTAATTTGATCATCCGAACAATTTAGGTTCATGCTAATGTTTCGATAAAACGCATAGTTAACGCGCAATCAGCGTTTTACGGTGTTTTTTATGTCACCTTTGCCTAGGGACTGGTATCACTGCCTGAGTGACGCGTTTGCCTGTAACATACACATAGAGAGTGTAATCTCCATTGCTTTCTGAAGCATTGCTAATTTTCTAAATGTAAAACCTATTCGTCATATGATGCAAATTAGCATTTAAGTTCCAAAATTATTCTACAAGAAATCTTTTTCTTCTTTCGATGGCCATTATTTAAATTTGGCCGAAAGTCAGTGACAGATATACTATATAGTCATCTCTTACTTTAATTTGTTTATTATTTTGACAATTGTCAAAATGCACTATATTTTGTTATAAACCTCCATAATTTGAATCTGAAGGGACCCAAGGAAAAATTCAAATTATCGAAAATTCAAGCTATAGAATAAACTTAACATGGAAAGTATAGGTCATGCATCTGGCAGGGGAATCTTAGTTTGTTCAAGTTATCGAAAATTCAAGTTATGGAGGTTCGACTGTATATAATTTTTAGCAAATTGCAAATTGCACACTTCAATCAGTGAGGTGTATAGTATTTGGGTTGAGGAGGCGCCACTGGTATGGGAGGCGTGGCGTCATGCTCGGTACGCGTGAAAGAAAAAAGTTAAGTGTACTGAGCCGCCATACTTGTGCGCAATTGAGCGATCGCCACTCAGCATTTAGTGTAAGATTTAATGTTCTTGATAATCCTGAAATGGAATTTTGAAACAAAATTATAATTATCACCTTCAATGTATTTATTCCTGGTTTAAATAAAACGAATGTGAAAACTGCCTCGATGTATAAAACTCGATGTAATTATACCCTATGAAAAAGCATTGAAACACGTTTTTAGCCAAAATGTAAAACATAAACTTACTAGATTTTACGAAAAAATTTCTGCACTTACCATCAACGTATTTATTGCTGGTTTAATTAAAAACGAATGCGAAAACTGCCTCGATGTATTAAACTTGATGTAATTAACCCTGTATGAAAAAGCATAGAAACACGTTTTTTAGCCAAAATGTAAAACAGATAATTACTCGATTTTACGACTTAATTTCAGCACTTACCTTCAATATATTTAGTGCTGGTTAAAATAAAACGAAGTGCGAATGCGAAAACTGCCTCGATGTTTTGAACTCGATGTAATTAACCCTATGAAAAAGCGTTGAAACACGTTTTTTAGCCAAATTGTAAAACACAAATTTACTCGATTTTAAGACTTAATTTCAGAACTTACCTTCAATGTATTTAGTGCTGTCCCAAATACAAAACGAATGCGAAAACTGCCTCGATGCATAAAACTCGATGTAAAACCGGTAAAACCCTATGAAACAGCCTTGAAACGGAGCACAAGTATGGCTGATATCAATACCATAAC
>JAVBJR010001077.1:0-5128 GCA_031546965.1 Dysgonomonas sp. | reverse complement strand
TACATTGCATTATTGATAACGATAATAACTTTCTTTACGCTACGCTAAAAGTTATTTACCGTTACCAACAATGTATCATCATTATCATGATTTTTATCTCCTGTGTTTTTTAAATTCGCATTTACTAATGGAATTTTCGTTTATTCAGTCTAGTAAACCTCCCATACAACTTGTCAAGAACACTTAAATAAAGATGCCTAATCCCTTTATTGAATAAACACATCAAGGATATGACACAATATATAAGAATAATCCATTTAGCAGTATTCATAAGGTTTTCTTTTCAACTAAAATAGAGTTTTCAATTTTTTTGTTCATTTTCTGCTATAATGATTGTGGCATAGTGTTATTTTATAGATGTATCATTTTTCATTGTCAACATAATTATTTTGATTATTTTCTAATTTTCTTTTAATCCTAATAATATCCCTATTGCATCCATATTTTATGCTGGGAGTAATTCTATCTGCTAATGTTAGGCTTTCGTGAGTTTCACTTTTTTCTTCTTCATCTAGATATGATATAAACTTCTCAGCTACAGCAACCCGACCTTTTAGATTTCTCTTTCCATTATCATCAGAAAGAGGAAAAGCATTCTTCATTTCTAAGAAAAAAGTATTATTAAATATTGGAGTATCCTCTAAAGTCATTTCAATATATGAAAAATTGTTTACTAAAGTATTGATGTAATGATGTCCTTTCATTGAGATACACACACTATCATCTAATTTCAATTCTTCAATAACATCAACATCAGAAATCTGTTCATCAGTTTCTATTAGTCTAAATCTACAAAGTTCTTCAAGCTCCATCTTGATATATTTATGAATATGACCAACAGTAACAAACTGATTTATTAATTCATCAACATTTATATACTTTTCAGATACCCCTTCTGATAATAGTTTCTTATCTAAAACTTTTAAAATTTTAATTTTTAGAAAATGGTTCAAATTTCCTTCTACAGGATAAAATAGATTATTTATTACACTAATATTATGATTATAATATTTTTTATTAAATGATTATCCGCAACTACACCTAGATTGATTTTTATAGGATACCGCAGCAATAAGTAGTCTATCGAAAAGATTCTCACCAAAATATCTTCGGTTGAATTTGTAGCAAAATTCATTGAGATAGTTTTGTAGATATTCGGGTTTAATATCGTGATGAATATCCAAAAGCATTCGTTTAGCATTGCTGATAGCTATATGCACCCAAGGTAATAATTTGCCAACCTCTTTCTTTGGGATTACCTTTGGGCGGTGTTCCTTTACCAAATTCTTTAGATTGACATAGGACGTAGAATCATCGGAATCAATAATTGCATCCTTGTCAATATGTTGTTCTACTACAGAGTCTATTGTTTTAGAAAGAAGATTGTCAATAACGATCATTTTAAGATGCCCGACTTTGCGTGGCTTACCCTTTTTTGTGCTTTCCCCTTCAATAGGCTTACTTTCAGCCATAACCACAACCTTTGTTTTGCGTTGGCTACCACGCCCGCGTTTCAAAGGTTTATCTTTTTCTTCTTCATCTATCTCTGTGGTAAAGAAGCCTTCATCTAACTCAACAGTATCAGCCAAATCATATAGTTCATCACGTTTGCCCATTATGTTTCGCAGTTTATGAAGCATAAGCCAAATGGGTTCATAGCGTTTGTGCCCGAGCTGACGTTGAAGTTCTACTGCCGAAAAACTCTTCTTGGTAGAAGTCAACAAGTGGATAGCTATAAACCAATAGCGAAAGGGTAGATGAGAGCCATGCATGACGGTATGACTTCGTAAACCTTGACGGGTTTTACACTTTTTACACTCATAGCTTTCTTTATCTTTCTTCCAATAGTGATCCCTACCACCACATTGGGGGCAGACAACCCCTTGCTGATCTCTATATTCTTTAAATTTTACTTTGCAACTCAATTCATCTGGAAAGGCTGCTACAAAATTCAGTAAGTTCATGGATAAAACGTATTGATTTGACTATAAAGATAATAATTATTTAATGGGTCACAAAACGGATAATCATAAATTAAAATCTCCTTTTTATCTAATATTTCTGCAATAATATTGTTAAAATTATTATTCAATTTCTCTAATCATCAAAGGGTGTGCGTGTTATCATCTCGGGTAATCTTTTGCGATCAGAGCCCTATTTTTAAGATATTCAACTATTTCTTTTTCTCCCTTTCTTTTTGAGTAGAAGAGGTCCATCGTTGTTCCGATTCTCATTAGGGGAAAAAATACCAAACACAGAATCCAGTCCCAAGTATGAAAATCCGGAAGGCTGATTAGTTGGCTGCTCGGCAAACGGTTTAGTTGCTTGACTGGCTGATAAGTCGGTTGGCGTACCGATTTGTTGGTTTATTGATTGGTCAGCAAGCCAGTTCGTTGGCAGATTGGTTTGTTTACCCACCAAATCATCATCACTTAAACTAATCTTATTCTCCCTCTCCTGCATTTGAAGTTGTTTGTTGAGAGATCCGTTTTTCATAGTGTTGCAATACTCGAACGATTCGGACAATTTCCTGTCGTAATTGAATAACTCATCAAAACCCTTTTCCACCTGTTCGAATAAATTTGTCCGGTCAAAACCGCCCTTAACAGTTCCTTTTTGAGTATTACGATGATTCGTTAACGGAGATAATTTCTTCTTATTGGATTGATCCTTTCGGCTCACAATCAAATGACAGTGTATATTGTTAGTATTGTTAGAACGGTCACGGTTAAAATGAACCTTTGCGTAAAACTTAATATCCTCTGCATTTAGATCCTTATTGAAGTTCTTGGCATACTCCGGAATGAATACCTCCCGAATATAGTGTTTCATTGCTTCGGCTTGTTCTTTTTCGGTATTTCCCATTACCTGCAATTCTTTTTCAGACGGACTTACATGGATTGCATAAAACTTCGCATCCGTTTTCATCAATTGACCAATATTGCCGTCTATATCTTTTATTACCTGCGATTTATACAGATCATTTTGTGTAAGATTAAAAAAGCCTTCCGTATAAATACCCTTTTCCATCCGCTGCAAATCCTCATGCTCTAAATAATTGGCTAACTGTCGGCTGCTGCCTGCATTATTGTAAATACCGCTCGATGGAGGAGGAAAGTCAATATTCATGGGTTTATTTGTCGTTTATAAGATTTACTATTTCTACTTTTAGGTTCTCTTTCTTCTTAGTTTCCATCATCCCGCAAATAGAAAGTTCCGCATATAGATTTATCAATTGCAAAAGTTTGGTATTATCCTTTTGATTTAACTGGTATAAAGCTTTTATTTGTTTAGCCTGAGTGTTAATAACCTCTGCATGCGTATGGATAACCTCACTGATTTTAGTAAGAATAAGCTTTTTTTGCTCTTTTGTATCTTGTAAAGTTATATTTATTTCCTTTTTTAGTTCCGCAACAATAGAATCAAATCGGAGAGCAATACTATTGGCAGTGCGAATCATCGGATTGAGTTGTTCTTCTTCGTAATGGCGGATAAAGCGAATAATATCGTCCTGCCGTTTGTTAATTTTAGAAAGTTCCGCTTTAACCGATTCGGGAGCTTCGGCAGGATTAATACACGCCTTATCCAAATACCCAAAAGCCAGTTTTACCATTTCCCCCTTTTTCAGCGAATAGCGTTTACACAACTTATCTATCAACCTATTGGTTTGCCTGTCAATACCAATGGTGGTAAGAGTCGATTTATTTTTAAGTTTTTGGGTCATTTATAAAAGAATTATAAGAAAAAATAATACTAACTAGTTGATTTCAAGATACATCATTCATTGAATGATAATAGCCTTTATAACTGATTACCTCAGTAATCAGCTAAAGCCGAAGGCTTTACCCCGAAGGGCAAGAGGAAGAACAGGACGTTAGTCCGGTTCCCTCTTGCTACATTCAGCCAACTTTCAAAGCAAATATATGATGACAGTTTTACATAAACTGAATGCCTAACACTCTTTATTATAAGAGAGTAGCCTGTTTCATCGGTCTGCTGTATTCTGCTTATTTGTTTCTGATTTGTTTTTTGTCAAAGAAAATAATGAATTAACTAAACCTTTTTCCTTTCATTTTCCTGACGCATTTCCTCAAATTCCAAAACTAAACTACTCAAACAACGCAGAATGCGGTAACAACGCAGCGGTAAGCTACACGGTTGTTTTTCGCCCTGTTTTGCTTCCTATATTTACTCAAAAAAGAGGATTAATCTCCTAAAAAAGCAATTCATATGGAAATAATCAATATCGAAAAAAAGCTATTTGAAAAGACGGTATCTGGTTTTGAAACCTTTACCACAGAAATGGATAACGTATACAATTCTACACAAGGCAAGAATATGGGCGAATGGATAGACAATCAAGATGTTTGTTTTATACTGAATATTTCCCCCCGAACCTTACAAACCTATCGGGACACCGGAAAGTTAAGTTTCAGCAAGATTAACCATAAAGTATACTACAAGCGATTGGATATACAAAAATTAATCGAAAACAGCCAAAATCAACATACAGAACCGAACAAAAAATAAATAAAGCAATGAAAGTAATCACCGAAAACGAAGAACAAATCGGCTTATTTTTTCAAGCATTGGAGAGAATAAGCAAACAGGCAAAGAAAATGGCGGAAAGCTGCCGGGCAAGATTAAACGGAGAATACCTGCTCACCGACAAAGAAGTATCGGAGAAACTAAAAATCAGCCGCAGGACATTGCAGGATTATCGGGATCAGGGAAAGATCGCTTATGTTCACTTGGGAGGCAAGATACTCTATAAAGAATCGGATATTGAAGCAATGCTCGAAAGCCATTACTTCGAAGCGTGGCAGTAAGTTTGATAGTTGTGTATTTGAATATCTAAATGTTCAGACCCATGTATCCATGAATGTATGAATAACTCAGCCCAAACATAAGCCGCTAGCCAACCCATACTATTATTTTTTCTTTTATTTTTTCTTTTTTTGGTTTAATTTTCATGCCAATATAATAGTGAAGTCGTCTTGACTTATTAAGTTTTCAGGATAAAATAATAAGGAAGCGTTAAATTTGTAATCGCAAAATAACAAAGAATAACGCTCCTTATGTACAAAGTACTGGATAAAGATACGATTGAGTTTGAAATATTACCTCA
>JAVBJR010000232.1:0-3464 GCA_031546965.1 Dysgonomonas sp. | reverse complement strand
GAATGCACCGCATATACACAAAGAATTAAGAAAATATAAGTATTTCTCTTACTTTTCCGTTGGTACTTTGGTGGCTTCCAAGTGCACAACAGGGTTGTGAGAGTTTGAATATTTGTACATTCTTTTGCCCATGCCAGTGATTGGCCAGAAAAATAAAATAAAAACTAATGCCCTTGGGATTGGGTCAGCTTCCCAAGGAGGGGTCAGGGATGTGGGTGGCAGTTAGAGAAAGGGGAACTCGGTATCCCCTCTCAACACAGATTTCCTTTCATTTATGTGTTTCTTCTTTAGAAACACATAAGACCATAACTTTACAAATCAAACCAAAACATGTTATTGATGTGCTTTAGAAACTCACAATTAACATTTCACATTCATTTAGTGTCTTATTGATGATTTTTTAGAAATTATGTATTTAGTTGCATACATACAGGCAATGAGCTGTGTAATTAATAGAAATATGAAATTAATTATAATTAACCAGATTAGTTGATAAAAAATAAATTTTCTTATAAGCTGTTATTGAGGTGATATTATAATTATATAGTATTAAATTGATATTTTCATAGTAAAATTGAAGACTGATCTAAAATATGCAGCAGCAATATGTAATTTTGCAAATTAAGGACAGTTTACAATAAATTGGTTTGTGTGCAGTGTTCAGGGTGATTGGACTGCATGACCAACGGAATGATTCATTTGATCAACATGATTAAGGTGATGACAAGAGTGTTCACAAACTTGATAAAGGCAATAGTGTGTATAATAGGAAATCGTAGGACTCCACTCTAACCTATAGGCAACACTTCCCTTTGGGCAACTATAGCATCCTACAGATGAGTTATATTCTATAGGCAATAGTGTGGAATAGGGAACCATAGGACACCAATCAAACCTATAGACTATAGGGAACACTTCACTTTGGGCAGCTATAGCATCCTACAGATGAGTAATATCTATAGGCAATAGTGTGGAATAGGAAGCCATAGGACTCCATACAGACCTATAGGCTATAGGCTATATGACCCTATAGGTGACTGTGAGAGCACTATAAAGAACTATGGAAACTATAGGATAGCTATAGGACATTTCCACAAGGGCGTTCATCCACTCTTGGTTGTATTGGCGCGTATTATAAGAAGAGTGGTGTAGATGAATGATGCGGTGTCTTCCATCTGCGTAGGACATGTACAGTTACGCGCTTCGACATCCGAAGAGGCCGGCCAACAACGAGATAGTCAACAAAGCGGGGTTGACACCGCTGGCTCTTGCGTGTACCTTGGGACGAGACGAGATCTTCCGGGAGATGTTGGAACTCAGTTCGGTGGTACGTATAACAGTATGAATGGATAAGTGATCAGGTCATCGAAGGGGTGATGTCCGTAAACTTGGTTTCGTAGGAGTTCTGGAGATACAGTAACATCACTTGTTCCGCTTACCCGTTGAGTGCGCTGGACTCGATACTTCCGGATGGAAAGACAAGTAATTGCTTTTGTGTATAGTACTAAAGGGTACTTAGGGGTGTCTACTTGTCTTCTTGGATTTCCTGGATTTCCAGGTCGTGGAAAACATGGAGTATTGTAATTATTAGGATTTTAAAGTGATCGGTTTGTTCGCTCGCGGGAATATTTTGTTGAACTTCATGTGCGCTGAATCAAATTATTATTGTTGTTATACAGTGAAACCGGTCTATGGTGGATATGGTGGTAGTATGTGGAAGAACCAGAAACATTTTCCACTATAGACAGGTTTTCCAGCATAGAGAGGTCTTTAAAAACGGTTATTTACGGTGTAAATTGGCGAAAATAACTGTCAAATTTGGCACCATAGAAAGGTTTCTACCATAAACGGTTTCCACCATACGCAGGTTTACATCATACACAGGTTTTCCAGCATAGACAGGTTTGCAACAAACGCAGGTTTTCCAGCATAGATAGGTTTTTGAAAACAAATTACAGTGTCAATCGGCGAAAAAACTTTCAAATTTGGCACCATGGACAGGTTTCCACCATGCGCAGGTTCCCACCATACCCGGGTTTCCATCATACCTTTTCCACCATACCCAGGTTTCCATCATAAACAGGTTTTACATCATACACAGGTTTTCCAGAATAGATAGGTTTTTAAAAACAAAGTGCGGTGTCTTTTGGTCAGAACATTTAACTTTTTTGCAGCATAGACAGTTTCCACAATACTCAGGTTTCCACCATACTCAGGTTTCCACCATACACAGGTTTCCACCATACACAGGTTTTCACCATACACAGGATTTCACGCATAGAGAGGTTTATTTAAAACACATCATGCTGTCAATGTACCAAAAAATTTCAAAATTTGCATCATAAACGGTTTCCACCATAGATAGTTTTGCACTCTGTAGACAGT
Organism: Dysgonomonas sp.; assembly: GCA_031546965.1. GTDB lineage: Bacteria > Bacteroidota > Bacteroidia > Bacteroidales > Dysgonomonadaceae > Dysgonomonas_A. Next base: position 1,079 of record JAVBJR010000232.1, on the reverse strand, counting down.
TTCCACCATATACAGGTTTCCACCATACCCAGGTTTCCATCATACACAGGTTTTCCAGCACACACAGGTTTTTAAAAACGAATTACGGTGTCAACTGGCCGAAACATTTCACATTTTGCACCATAGACGGTTTCCACCATAGACGGTTTCCACCATGGACAGGTTTCCACCATGGACAGGTTTCCACCATGGAAATCCTGGAAAAGTCATTGCATTTTACATTTTCATTGTGGTAATTTTAAATATAATTTGAAATTTTGATATATACAATACGCAATGACAGATTGGAAGTCGGCGCTGATGATAATCCTGAACGGTGAGACGGACGAGCACCTCGATATGCTGGGCAGTGGAGTTGTCCAGAGACTCCTGGAAGACAAGTGGAAGACGTTCGCCAGGGTTTGCGCCATTATAATACATTGTGCGATACCATGACACAAATGTTACTTTTCAAATTGAAATCCTCTTTTGGGTGTAATTCACACGTTATAGAAACAGTTCTTGTTCCGTCTGGCCTTGCTGTTCTTACACCTTTTGGTTCTCAGCATCGGGGTGTATCTTCGTCCACGGGTCAACGAGTCCCTCCTCGGTGGAGTCGACGTGAAATCTGTTGTAAGTGACGTCGACTTCTAACCATCTAAAGTAACCATCTAAAGTCCATCATCTGATGACTCACCTTTTCTTTGATGCATTGAACAGATGAGGTACTGCGCGGAGTTGGCGACTTGCGGTGGATGCGCCATGTTCGTGTTGGTGCAACAGGGTGGCGAGATAAGGTCCCAGGGCCTTTCCGCATTCCTCCTCAGTCTGGTAAGTGATGTCTTCCGGAACCTGACCAAGACCCTATGCGGACTCAAGGAATACTAAGGTCATGGAATGGAAACTCCAGCCAAACGATGCGATCGATGCGTGTGGAAAAATAGGCTTAGGAACCAAACGCGTTAACTTTCGACTGAGCCAGCGCGGTAAATATACAATTGATTGCATAACACCCAAGGTAAGCGGGTTCTGCGACATAATATAGATGGTATTGTCAAAAAATAACCGTTGAACTACTTTAATTGTGTAAGTTCATTATG
>JAVBJR010000969.1:0-3995 GCA_031546965.1 Dysgonomonas sp. | reverse complement strand
GCCCGCAATACTTTGTTTATAACTTTCACAGGCAAAACAACATTAGTTTAGAAAACGGTAATTTGTGTTATATCAAAGAATATTGAATACATGGAGCTGTACAACATCGCATATTGTAGCTTAACTTAGAGGGAATCAATCATAGGGTGAGTCGGCTAACTTTTGCGTGGTTGGTATTTAACAAATAAAGGCAAATATCAAAAAACAAGCATGCGAACACGATTTACATGTTGGGGACATCTGCTCATGTGCACTTGAGGATGGGGATATCGACGTTCGATACCCTAATGTTGGTAGCACAGCAATGCGTCTAATGCATTGCAGTATTGGTGTGCTACCAATATCTCCGCTCCATTTTCATCGTATTTCCAATATTTTTCACACTCCGAACCAGCTAGATGTGCGCATAATTTCCCAAAATCCTACCTATCTTGCAAGTTAAAGGTTCTACATTTTCGAACGCCCTGATTGTGTTCGAAAGTCCTGAAGTGCACATGAGCAGATGTCCCCAACATGTAAATCATGTTCGCATGCTTGTTTTTTATATTTGCATTCATTTCCAAAATACCAACCACGCAAAGGTTAGGTGACTCACCCTCTATATTGTAACACATTTTCAGTTTAGAAACATGACGGGTACATACAGTCCCCTAGATTTTTGTACTTGTCAAATGAAAAAAATATATTGCCACAAAATTGCATTTATTAAATATTGTTACTAAATAAGTAAATATTTAAATACTGGTCTACATCAAAGTGCAATTCATACAACCTAAGTAATTTAAATTATTTTTAACAAGTGTTTACACTGATTAATGTTTGAATATTGTAATGCATAATAAGATCAACATTACAAAGAACTCTTGCAAAATAAACATTTCCTTTGGGAATAACATTTAATTCAATTAACTACAAATATAAATAAACAAAATAAGGTTAGAAAAATTCATTTTCACTGAAGCACAAGTTTAAAAAAATTAAAAATCGAGAACAAAAAACACTCTCTTGAAATTTTAACCACATGTGGGCAATATTTATCTGCAACTACAGTTAAAAATTCAGATTTTTAAAATTGGTCCCACATTGACATTTTATTGCTTGAAGTTTATTGCTAAAAATGCTTATATTAAAAAAAAGTATAAGTCGTAGGACATTTCTGTTTGCAGATTTGGATTTGTCATTAAAAACTACACTAGAGTGCACATTTTCATTATTTTGATGGGTTTATTATTGGAGTTATTAACATAAATGTTGAATTTTGAGCTTCTGCTAAGCCAAATTTGTGTACGCATCACATGCCTGCGGAATCTGCAATAAATTTTTTCAGGACTAATCCATTCAGGGTTTTGCTTACTGGATACCCATCTTCAATATACTAAATTATCATATTTTTTTGGAATAATGGGTGAACTTTTTTTAAAAAATCGTTCAAAATGACATATGGAATGACCCTATATTGAATGGTATACTGGTTTAAATTAGACTCTAAATTGTCCTCAATAATGTAAAACCCTTGTAAAAATAGGTTACTTTGAGTTCATTATCAAGTTCTGAGCTGGTGGATTTTATCCAAAAAGTGGAAACTGCAACAGGTAATGAATTAATTTATAATATGTATTATATGAGAATATTTGTAAATGAAATATTAAAATGTGGGTTGGTTTACTTGGTTACAGAGGATATTGTAAGGCCAAGCAGTCCTGTAAATGTTTTATCACACCCAGTGGTCAACATAGAATTGGAGAAATGTGTAGATGGAGGATGGGCAAGCAAACATCTGAAACAAAATTCAGCTTTATTGGCACTTATGGATCAAATAGGAGTGTTAAGCGATGGACACTGTTTTGTGGAGTTTGGCGCGGGAAGGGGACAGACATCATTCTGGATATCAAAATGCATCAAATCATCTGTGAATTCAGAGTTTATTTTAGTGGAACACAGCAGCCTGCGTCACAAAGTTAGTTGGGTTGTAAAACAGCGCGATGAACATATTTAAAAATTAAAGGTGAAGTGACAGGGTAAATTTCTTGCAACCGATTTCTCTGAAAATTGTCCTATGCATGAACAACATGTATTTGCACATGTCCAAATTTTATCTAATTTTTCCAGCAATTCGTTTTTTTTTTTAAATAAAAATTCGCAATTTTACCCTAAAATAGGTCCTCAAGTCCTCACACTGTTAAAATTTACATCCGGGACTTCGTGTATGGCACACCTTTGCACCAAAACGTGCTTAATGCCTATTGGCTATATACAGGTGGCTTCCCCACTTCATATGCAGGAACAAACTCTCCATACTAGAATTTTCCCCTCCTAGCCTCTCCGCACAGGCCCAAAAACACACAAACTTCAATCTGCTGAAACACTTTTATTAAATGAACTCGTAGTTGTAATTTTAATCATTCTTTCTACAGTCCAAATATCATAGGGTGTTACAAAACTCTGTCAGTTCACCTTTAACATATATGATTATTCAAAATAAAATATTGCCACTAATATTATGAATGTAGTTTGATAACAGATTGAAGACAGCAGATGGACCAAATGTAACTCGGCTGAAACTGGGAATTGAGCATTTAAATCTGGGTAAATTGTAATAATTTTATGGTCATTGAAGGGTTGTACTCAATAAATGAGAAAATGTAGGTTTAAAATATATATATATATATATATATATAGAAAGAAATTTGAATTATTTCTATTTACGCAGCAGATGCAGTAATTAATGTTCATAACACCGTTGGACATGGCAAACATCTTTGCGGTGCAGCTACAGGTAGAATAATACCATCAGAAAATACTTACAAATGAGCTAATGTTCATCCGTTTCGTGTTATTCAACCAGATTTTGCTCTTCAGTGTCTGAAAAATTACCAATCTTCATCTTCGGATACAGACCCGAGACAAGTTTGCGGTGTTGTGTTTGCCCTTTGTTGCCACCATAGATGTTCATGGTCAAGTTACACCGGCAAAGACTTTCTGCTGAGAAAAGGTTTCACGGCGCAAGACTTCTCTATTCTGTGCAGAATGAGCAGTTGGGCAACATGTGGAAGTAGACTGTCACTTGACCAACAATGTAAACCTTCATTAGTATTTTTTACATTACATAATTACACTTTAAATACTAACATTTGAATGTTTTTTGAAGGTAATGACGAAGGAATCTTTTCTAATCCAGAAATAGAAATCAAGTAGGTTATCTATTTCATTAAGGTGGAACATCAAATCCAGTGTACTCACATTTGACAAACATTTCTATGTATTTGTTTTGAGGTACACAAAACTGGATCTGAGCATCGAAGACCGAGAAAATATTGGATCAAAGTGCAAACTTCTCATTGACACAGGCAGAATTCACTTCCTGTCTACATTAGGACTCAATGCATCACTTGTTAAATACGTTTCAAGAGATATCTCTTTGGAAAATATGGCCATTGTATGCGCAAAGCAGGACATTTGTCACAGACATTGAAATTTTGTAATTTTAAATATAAATCTAATTAAAATAAATGCAATCTTAATTATTGGGTAAATAGTGTAAAAGTGGTAATTGGCACGCGGCCAAATTTTCACGGAATGAGTAATTGATACATTTCCTGGTGCTTTTATTTTCGTGGGCAAGGGTGCATTTGTGTCCATTGACTGAGGGTGCGTTTATAGCAGCTAAATTTGTGCGGGTCGACTCTGCAGGCCGCATATAGGGCGGGGTTTCGCGCCTCACCACGCCCATTTTTTACGTCACACTTTACCATCCCAATTTACAGGCCGCAAATATCGCCGACCCGCACATGTTGGATCCGAAGCGCAAATAAAAGTGGTTTACGTCATTACCGGCAAACTATGCGGCCTATTGTGTTGATTAGGCCCATTGGAATTGCACTCAATGTGCCTACTCAGCACATATGAGCCCTTTGAATTCTATTAGGACCTTTACTCTCTTAGGGCCATTAGGCCCATTGTAAGCTATTGGGGCTAATGGACTTTGTAAAGATTTG
>JAVBJR010000202.1:0-2975 GCA_031546965.1 Dysgonomonas sp. | reverse complement strand
TACATTGGAAAAATGCAGGTTAGCGAAAATCCAACGATAGGTTTTTCTCCTACACTGTTCAATATACTGTATAACTCCGATAAGCAGACAACAGAGACCGAAACCACACATATTTGCTCATTTCCTTTGAATGGCTAATTCGATGTTGAATCTCTTACCGGGACTGTATTCAGCGAGGTATTTTACATTGGAAAAATGCAGTTTAGCAAAAATCCAACGATAGGTTTGTCTCCTACACACTTCAATATATATAATATAATAATAATATAATCCAGTTGCTCACGGGTCCTATACACAACCATAGTGTCTTAACCCGGGGGCCCCATCCTAACCAATTCATTGATCTTGCACGCAAGCGTGCTAACCCGCAGTCCGTAGACCCATATGGGCTGCACGCAAGCATTTTTAATGCACAATTTTTGAGGGCCCACAGCGACCATACCACATGTATTTGGGGTCAATGATCGGGCAAATATCTTGGAAAACTGCTGTTTGAGTTGAGAAAATATTTTATGGTGAAATATGGTTGACCACGTCGAACACGTTTAAAATTATAACCTGACAAAATTATAAAGCCTTTAAATAAGAAGGCACTGTTGCAACAATCTTGCAGAATACATCATGAAGGTAACATCTGCCGGACATGCATGATAAAAATCAAATCATGAATTATAACCATGTCGCTCTACAGGTAACTTGTTTTACCACTTATAAGGGCCCCCACACACATGCAAGTGTATACTAAACTTGCGGACAACATGCCCATCACATATGCATGCACCTAAATTGAGTCAACACATTGAAGCCAACCTATTCCCTATATAAATCAATACAATTAGTATTACACCAACTTCAATTAGCAATAAATTCAATAACATGTCACAATATTCCCTTGTCAATTTTCTACTAAAGAAAGATTTTTTTATGTACAGGGTGTCTACTAAACTTTCATTTAAAAATTTCAGTGTATTTCCAACTTTTTCAAGGATATTTATAACTTTTCCAGGACACAAAATGCAAAGATAGTTACATAACAACTACATTAATCCCTTAAAAACTGATGAATAAGCAAATTAGAAGAGGAACACAGAAATCAATAAACGAAATTATTTAAAGTGTCAAAAATGATGCATTTTCCAGGAATTAGAAAAATTCCAGGATTTCAAGGACAACAAAAAATTCCAGTATAATTCCAGGATCAGTATACACCTTGATCTAACTGGATTAATGATAATGTAACTGCATGTTAAAACATACATTTTTAAATTGTTAGTCACATTGAATTAACTTTCTTCGCAAGATTTTATATATTATTGCAGAATTGATTATTATTCTAAAATTCCGATTATAACATGCACCTTATAAAATTGAATACAACAAACAAGTCCCACTTTTTGTGGCTGTCATTACTTCAGTCAGTTCATGAGCCCATAGCCTATACATATGCTGACTTACATAATGGCAGTCACAAAAAGTGCCCAGTCGAATCATGTTTGCCTTTGTGAACAGAGAAATTTTCATTTCTTTATAATGCGAGTTTCCGCTCATTCTTCCTATATTCATATGCTTGACAAAACGGACATTGAAAGTGAGAAGTGACTTGTGACCCCAAAACGTGACCTGCCCAATAATATCGAGCTTACTCGAGCGACATATATGTGAAAAAGGGATTTGGCTTTTATTCGCACTGGCAAATTTAATCCGTCAGTGGAGTGATGCACCACGCCATTAGAAAAACTCCAACCAAATTATACTTGCTTGGTAATAATGCATGTGAGTGTTACCATATCCAAGTAAAACTCAGGCTAATAACATATGCACCGCATCCACTGTACAAGAATTAAACATATGGCACATTTACACGGCTTAGTTAGGGTTAGGATTTGGCCAATGTTGTAAATTTAAGTAAATTACATCATCATTGTGTATATCATCCACTCTTGATATTACGCATGTATGTTCCTGCCATAGGTATGTCACATGGCAAACGTCCGCATCAGTGGTTTCACTGCCACCTGGTGGAAGAGGAGTGAAACAGCAACCATCCAGGACAGCTTGCAATATGATATACGCGAGTCTATAATGTTAATCTTCCTCACGATATTAATTATTTATAAATCCCACCTGCAGGCAAGGAAGGTGTCTTGAAAATACTGATATGCATTTTGTGATAGTTTAATTATTATAATATCAATCAGATTGCAGATTTGAATATCTGTTGTAAATCTAATAATTGTCCATCAATACACATCAACCAAGGCACAAGATCAAAGAGCCTTAAAACTCCTTAATAAGTAAGACACGTTCTTCCTTTATAATTATTCAAATCTGCAATTATTTTAATAGTAACAAACAATATAAGGCTGGTGAAAAAATATTGTAGCTGTTCATAGACACTGTCACACATCAATTTACAATATACAACATCACACAACTCGTGGGAACATGTATAGTATATGCATATAAGATACAGGACCATTCATTGTATAAGTTATTGCCACACCTTACATGTAAGGTGCATACACAAAACTTTTTATGAAAACAAAAGACATGTTGTGTCTTTGTGAGCAGAATATAAATATTCCAATATTAATTGACTATTATAATTGATTAACCCACAAGATCACTTGATGCTATCAATGAACAAGAGTAATTGGCGGCCATCTTGGCACCATCACATTCCCTTGTGTGATTCCTATATCGCTCAGAAAATAGCTTTTAAATATGTTTTAGCATAAAATTATGAATGGAAATGCTCAATTTAATTCCTCTCTCATTCACGAAGTATCTGCTTTTACATTTTAAACTGTACATCATGAAATAATCCCCAAATTTGTGTTCTTCACGTCTTCCTTCACATGCAGGCAGAAATTGAAATTGATTATGGCCTGGAGTACATTAGCAGAAGCGTCACATACTTTCATGGTTGCTATACACCATCTGGCATGCAGTTGAGTAAATTATTGTCACGTCGC
>JAVBJR010000460.1:0-2903 GCA_031546965.1 Dysgonomonas sp. | reverse complement strand
TGTGTAATGGAATGGAAGCTTTGGTAGCAGGCGCTCCCCATGTCGGTCTCAAAGGAGCAGACTTTAGTGTTCTGTTGACCAATGAGCTCATTCCATTGACGTCACGGTTTGACAGGTTTGTAGTCATTTGAAAGAGAACGTAAGTTTGACAGTAGATTCTATAAAGCCAATCTTTTAATATTTCCATATGAAATGAGTCTAGTGCTAATTAAAAGTTCTTGCAAAATTGTCTTACCTTTTTTCCAATATGTAGACCTATTCAACGTGTAGCAAATAGAGTCCAAACTTCGCAAATTCAGCTACATTTCACATAGTGTTTTTCAATATGGCAGCTTTCAAAACGTTCCAATGTGCAATGTGTCATAGGTCATTTGGTGACCAACACGAGGATCATTCTCAACATGGAGCTTCCATTCCATTACACATTAGTATTCCTTGGTTTTATTGTGCAATGTTTTACCAGCACTCCTGTTATAGTGAACTTTTTCAAAAAGTTTCTTCTATCAGAAGTGCGGATGTAAGAAACTTCGGTTATAAGAACCAAACTATGAGGTCCCTTCGAGTTTCTTATAAACGGATTTCACTGTACAGTATTTGTAAATGAATTTATCAATGCAAAATGTACCGGAATTGAGTCGACATTGGTCACAAATAGGAAAATATAGGAATTTTCGTCAAAATAGAGGACAAAATAGAAAAATATAAGAAATATAAAAATACTTTACAGCCTGATACCAAGATCTGTAACTTTTAGACAACCTTGTACAAAGCTTGTCGCAATCATATATTAATAAATATATATTTTAAATAACCCCTTTAGTACCCAATCTTAATAAATTATATGGCAAATATTTTTTAAGAAGTATTCCGTGCATGGTTTGCGCTTGTTGTTAGGGTAACGGCATGATCCTAACTTCTTCGGCCACATTTGGCAGATAGAAATTTTTCATTTGAAAGACAGTAAAAGGGTAAAATATCCATATGGGGTCTCATTCCAGGATATGATACATAGGGGTAAGTTTGAAATTATTTTAAAGCAACTTTACGCGTTAAAGGTTCACGTTAATATTTCATCGCGTTCTATATTGCCGCGATTTTAATTATTAATGAGCATCTAAACCCAGATAACATTGATACAATTTGTAATTTAAATGGAATTCTCCAGAGGAATATCAAGCAGAAAAATAATGGAAGAAATGGATAAGAAAAGGATTGCGGCAAACGTTCAAGAAAGACGACGGATGAGGAAGTTAAACGAGGCTTTGGAACAGCTTCGGAGTGTCATCCCGAGAGATACGAACAACCAGTATAGAAGATTGTCTAAAATTAAGACTCTTAAGTTGGCTATTAATTATATAAGGTATTTGGATAATGAACTGAACTCCGGAAATGAGACGGTTAATTTACGAGAAGACGTTGGAAATTTCTTTACGGAGTTTTGCGAATAAAATATTTGAATGTAATGTGAAGAAAAATGTGGTTAAATTTTGGGCATGGTAACATGGTAACTGGTGTCAATAATGATAATGATAATGATAATAATAATAATAATAATAATAATAATAATAATGATAATGATAATGATAATAATGATAATAATGATAATAATAATGATGATAACAATGATAATAATATTAATAATAATAATTTGTGTTTTGAAATGTCTAAATAAATTTGTAGGTTTAAAATTTTGATGGTACACAGTCGAGTAAATTCCCATCGTTCCAAACTTTACATGGAGTAATTTTAAACATTCTGGTTTTAACATTTAAATAAAAAGAAATTAAATTAATTTAATTTACAATATTTCTTTCTATTTTTCTGTAAAATAAATATTATTTCGGTAAGCCGTCACCAGTGGGACTTTTAATTTCAGGCATTTTAATCCGGTTGACGGCATAACCAGCTTTTTTTATACATAAATGTCTATGGAGATTGGGCTTTTAAATTGTGACAAAGTATCCAGGTATTGAATTATCAAGGTTTTACTGTCCAGCTATTCATTTATTCCGCACGCGTGTAGACATCATCAAATTAAGACGTAAACTATTTATTCCAAAATATTTTACTGAAATTTAATTATTGACATAGTAATGTTCTATTTTAACTAAAATCCAAATCCAAAAGTAAATTTTACTCAATATTATGTCATTAAATTTAATATTATTTTAAATCTGTTGCATTTAATATACAAAAATAATCTCGCTAATTATTTTAAATCTAAACTTTAATAAATGGGACAATATGAGATGGCTTAATAATTTGTTCAATGATGAAGAACAAAGGAAATTACACTAATAATAATTACAATTAACAAGATATAGGGATCAGTGTCACTGATATTGCGGACTGCGGAAACCCATATCTCGACTGGGCGGAAGTTGCGAAGGATCTTCCATCTGTGGATTGACTAGAAAAATACAGAATTAGTGTTACTTTAACACATTAAAGTAACCATTTAACATTATATTTGAGTATTTAATAACCTGGTTTAAATTGTTCTGCTGAGAATCTCGTGAACAAAATGCCGACACCTTCAATAAGTGCTAATAAAACACCTCCTAAAAATGCAAATATAAATTTTACAATTGTAATTAAATTTGTAAATATTAAAACACTGGTTTGTTAATTATATTTGTTAATTGCAATTGTACTTAAACAATGTAATGTACCTATAACAGCTGATCCAACCATTGCGCCAGTGCCGTCTAAAAATACGAGAAAATTCCATATAATAGTTTTAAAATTAATAATATAAAATCTAAATTACTTTATTAAATATTATTACTTCTGACAGCTAAAATGGCACCAGTCAATGCACCACTAGCTATTGAATTCCAAGGGTCTTCTTTCTTTCGCAAATGTACCAACGTGCAATCGATCGTCGAGAATAATCCGCCCCA
>JAVBJR010001250.1:0-7611 GCA_031546965.1 Dysgonomonas sp. | reverse complement strand
ATCCCAGCATGTTTGTGGTTTAAGGCATTTGTAAATGGTGCAATGAAATAACAGTAAAGAAATGATTGCAATTTTTGAAATATGATATTAAAAAATTACTAATATATCTGGAATGAGCATTAAAGCATCCAGTTTAATTTTGTGACCTATAATTGCGTACAAAACCTCCAATTTTGAAGTTATTCCATATTCTTTGCCTGCAATACTATTTAAAGTTTTTCTTATCTGCATTGCTATACAAGAGAAAAAAATTGTATACTAGAACTAGAATGTATTCATAAACTACATCAATCGATAAATGGTGCAATTGAAAACACATGCTTAAATTCTATTAAGTTAAGTAGTGATAACCGAATCTCCAAGCTATGATCATCTCAATTGTTAATGACAAACAGGCAAGGAAGATGAACATGGAAAGTGCCTCAAACAGGATACTCATGACGTCAATATGTATAGCCTTAACCGTATGTCCAAGTTGAAGTTTACCATCAATGATCTTCATTAGAAATAATTGTTCCGAATGGATCTTCTTGTACAGTCCTGCTTCGTGAAGTTTCCTTGCACTACAGGCATAATTTGAAATATCCATTATAGAAAGTTTTGCATGGATGCAGCAGTAAGGCTGCTAGCGTAATATCTACAGCTTTGCAATTTTATGCAGTATACATGCTGCATACATGTGACAAGGATGTGTTGCAAATATGCACATCACAATCGTTTGGTATGTTTGCTGCATGCATGCCAATAAAGAGTTCCGTAAGGGATGCAACACATGAGATGCGTGTTACGAGCGGCAACATACAAATAGTCAATTTTCAACATTTTGCTCAATACAAAAGTTTTAAATAGAACTGACTCACGTTTTTAAGAACAGTCCGTCGTGAGGGAAATTCTTCATGAAAATTATCCTTCTGTCCCACTTAATCATGTGTCGAAATACCTGGATGAAATTTGGCTCATACACCATCGTAATGTAGTCACATATCTCTGTTGGGATGACAAACATGCTGTCCCCAATGGTTTCGTAAAGTGATGAGTATTTAGTTCCCACTGGGGCTATGGTAAATTTCTTGTTAATTGCCAGTTCCTGGTAGGCTGCTTGTTTCGACCGCTTCGAAACAATGTGGCAGTGCAAAAAGTGAAATTTAACACATGGCAAACAACTCGATGAAGCAAGAATGGGAGAAAATACCTCTGTAAATTTGTGGAATCGGGTTGCTAGATCCGTGAAATTCCTTAAGCTACTAAAATGATACTTGTCATTCTGGAAAAATTCATCTATCGTCTTGAAAGGCATAATGATCTTAGTGCTTGTCAGGAAGCTTATCAAGCCGGCAGAATAGGCCGTTATGTTAATTAAGGCGAAAACGCTGAATGTTGCCAAGATGATTTTAAATGCATTCCCAGGAACTTCTACAGACACACCTAGTAGTAAATAATACATGTTTTAATCATACACTTGCATGCCACACTAAATGAATCAGTGGGATTGTAACAAACAATTGGACCCCCAATCTAGCAGATATGTTTTTGATAAAGTTACTTATTAGGATTGTTGGACCTCCCACTGCCAATTCTGCTGTTACCAAAAAGTCAGTGTATATTATGTACTATAGGAATTATGACTTTGAGAAGTCCAAAAATAGAAAGTCTCATTATTTTCATGGACTATCAGTATGCACTGTAGCTACAAATTTATAGATCACAAGACATTTTGTGATTGGAGGATATTGTAATCCCACTAATTCAATAAATGGCTATGATAATGGTTATGACAATCCCAAGGCACAGCTCCAGGATTTTGTTTTACCAAATTGAATTTTGTGAAATCTGTGTTATACAAGTTCTTTTTTAAATGGGGCTCTTCACTGGGAGGATTACAAGCTAATTAATCTAACCTGTTTGCCCCTGCTTTGCAGGAAATATAACCATAAAAACAAAACTCTCTAAGGTTGCTCGCATTCGAATGCACGTCTTGCAATTCACCTACTGTTTAACATTCCCTCGTAGTTGTGTTACAATTGTGCAACTGTTTATATTTTGCTTGTGAGCCTTTCACACACTTGGACTTTACTACTGCGTTGTAGGGTAAATTAAGAGTTTGGGTAAATTATTAGGCTTGGTATCTCGACGGCGTACAAGCTGCACCACTGCTGATATTAAGGTAACACTAAGTAATGACGGGTGATTGCAACGGTTCTTTTATAACATCGCTTGTTGACGGGTTCTCAAACTTTCTATGCCCTTTATTTGAGTGACCCACATTTCTGTTGGTGACCACCTTCAGAGTATCTGGAAGATTCGAGCACTGTAAATACTAGTTCATCCTCAAGTTTTGTTTGCTATTTGCCTAAGGGATAAACAAATAGTGGAACGTTGGGAAAGATACAAACGTTCAGAAGATACAAACATGGTGAAACTAAAGTCTAGATGCACTGCAAATTTCATCCAAGGAAAAGATAGATGGAACCACGATGATGTGGATATCGAATAAGAAATAACAGATGCCCGATTGAAAGATGCGTTACAAATTTCTGTGCGACCTCTACTTCAAGGTCATTGGTATTTTAACGTTTCAACCATTCACGATAGAGCACAATTTCGAATTGTGCCCTGGAAAAGCGCTCTCTGAATTAGGTATTAAAAATTATTTCCAAAAAATTTTGTGCATTTATACACCGTAGAAAAGTTTTTGAAATGATAAATGCTATGCCCTGCAGTGAAGCGAAGCCTAGTTCACTAAGTGTTGTAAGAAGTGGATTGCTTGGCATTTATGAAAATATACCTGCAAAACTGAGTAGCACACACTAAGAAATATAGGAGTTCAGGGACACCTTTAAAGGTGTTTGAATGATGTCACGAGCTGAACTCCCCTGGCAAAAAATTACCTCAGTTTTTTTAAAAAATAACTGCAGTTTTGTGCCATAAATGTTGGGTTTGCACCATTTTATGGCACAAAACAACAGTTATTTTTTAAAAACTGAGGTATATATTTGCTAGGGTCCTTTTTAAGAGTTCAGGAACACCTTCTTAAACACCAAGAGACTAATTAGCATATTTTAGAAGTGTCAAATGGTGTTACAAGCGTCTTCATGTAGAGCAAAGGATGTTTGAAATGGTGTATACTTCTGAAACACCTAGAAAACACCTTACACACGCCTTTTATACACCATTTGTTTTTAGTGTGCAAAATGTCCTAGGTGCTAACCCTAATTAACCCTGGAACACTCGCGTGCAATATTTTCCATAAACACTCGTGTGGGCGCCTGGCAGGCGCCATTCACTAAATAATTCATAAAACGTACTGGTGATTCAACAAAATTATTTTTATGATGCCATAATTATCTCAGAAGATCAATTTACGTGTGTGCTTACCTGTTCAATTATTATGCGTGTCACTTTATTGTTTTAAAACTTTTTCCTTGCCAATGCTGAGAAATTTAAGCTGAAATTTCTCTTATTGCCAAAATTGACCAGAAATAATAAAATGCTGTGATTATGATAAAAAAACTGTATTTCAATTCAAAAACAAGTTCAAAGCAACAATCAATCTTAAACTCAGTTTATTCAGTGAAAAATACATCAACAATGAGAATATCGTACCTTCAGTTAGGTAGAAACGACCTCTAATTGTAATCAGCTGATATCATGCAGAAACTAAATTCCATTATGCATTTAGTGTGGCACTTTGTCCACAGATGGCGCCACTGATTTCTTAAAATTTGCTACTACTCGCGTGGCGTCTGGCAAGCACCAATTCTAGCCTGTTCACTTTGAGACATCAAAGAAGACAAATAACGATAAAGCAGGTCATAAAACCTAACAAAATCGATGCTATGGTTATTTTTAGGAAGGTACTGAAAAGATAAACGCTCAAAAAATATTTCCCCAGAGATATCACAAATTTAAGACACCTGGCGCCTGGTAGGCGCCAACGCGAGCGTTCCAGAGTTAAATAATGTGACACATCACTGCCCAATAAAGCGTTTACCTTAGAGACCCGCATTTCTGAAATATCTCTACGGTGTATATATGCACCAAACTTTCTGGAAATCATGCGCTCATACAGCGCCAAATTCGAAATTGCGCTCTATCACAAACGGTTGAAAAGTTACGACGCCAATGACCTTGAAGGAAAGATCACATGGAAATTTGGAAGGAACTGTTCGATCGGGAATCTATTATTCCGTATTCGATAACCACATCATCATGGGTCGGTCCATGTATATTTGTGCAGATAATATTTGCAATGCATCTAGACTTTAGGATCACCCTGTATGCATGATGGATAAAGTCTGTATCATTCTTCAATAGTTTATGGGATCAAACATGTCAAAAATTAATACTGCGGACAAATAGGAAATCATATGGGCCCCTTCTAATGGTGCCAAAATTGTCTAACCTTGACCCTGGTCTAAAGGTCATCTGTGTTCCAACTTTTTAATTGTGCAAGATAGGACATAATTTTGAATTGGGCGCTTCAAGAACGCATCCCATTCAGTTTATGAAAACTACTTTCAGAAATTTGGGTGCATTTACTAGAAGTACTTAAAAAATAGGCGCCATTCGATTAAAAGGAAATAAATAGTAAGTGCAACAAATATGTATTAATTGTTCGAAGCACTATATCCCAAAGCAATTTGTAATATCAATATCATAAATATCAAAGGATTTTAGTATTGTAAAAAAAATGTTAATAAAATCTGCACAAAATTCAGCCACCTGAGCTAATTGGCCAATTTCACGGCCTCCAATATGGTGGCCAAAGTGAGGAATATGGAGGCTAAAGTGAGGCAAAAGCTGGATTGCGGTTGTCAGAAAACCAGTTTTCTCTCATAATGATGTCATTTCGAAAAACTGTTCAGCCAATGGTGGCTTACGTGAAATAGGTCAATTCAGCCTGTCCAACCAGTCCAAAGCACTGCCATTTTCAACACATCACTTTCCTCAAATCTTTGAATTACAAGTCAATTTATGAAATACAGAATAACGTTATTAGTCACTAGGTATACCTGCGCATGCTATCTGTTCCCTTTTCCAATTAAAGTATTAGTGCAGTGCTTGGTTGTCCTTTCTGGTTTTATAGATTCAACTCTTTCACAAAAGTTACCCTCACGCTTAATTGGTGAACAATAGAGCTATGGGCTAATCCTTTAATTGGAAAAGGGAACAGTTAGTCTGGCACAGATATACGAGGCCATGACTAAAAACGGAATTAAATTAAAAAAGTTATGTATGGAACTAATGGATCATCAGGTCTGTGTTGGACATGCTGAATACTCAGGCAGGAGAATTTTAAGCAGAGGTTATAAATAAAATTCATTTATGACACCAAAAGCGTTTCAAAAATTATGATAATTATGTTACAAGTTGCTTTAGAATATAAGGCTAAGGAACAATTAATACAAGCAGTCGAACTCTGTTATAACACTATCTTCGGTACTGTAGAATTTATGTCGTTATAACCGAGTTGACATGAAAAACGAGGTCATTGATTATGACAAAGATTAAAAGCGAAAATATTCCCATTTAGAAAGGTGCCAGCTGAAGCATAAATTTAATTTCTTTCTTAAATTTACAACAATGACTTTAAACAATAGGCAAATTGTATGTTTTCTGTGCGCTGTCCAAAATTGTGTTTCTAAATTTTCTTTGATATCAACAATAATAAGGGTAGAAACGGGGTTGGCGTTTTTATTCTAGTGACTCTATGACATTCTATCTATGACTATATGACTCGGTTTTCAAAGTCAGGAATGTAGTTTAGCTCTCCAAACACCCTGAATCTCGGAACTTTTCTATTAAAATTGACGCTACGAGCGTTAAGTAAGTCACTTTAAGTGATGTCAAATAACACACGTGATATGGGGAATCAAATGGACAGCACGATATTTGCCACTTCAGCCAAGTTGATGCTTCATCCGATGTCGTTATAACCACGTTCAACTGTATTTGTTTCCCTTATTTGTAAAGCAGGTTGCAACTACAAATCACTGTTTTATTTTCATACATGCCAATAAGAGCAATTCATACCACAGTGTTGTACCTTAGCAACTGAGGAGTCGCTTCATTGCATAGCACAGCTTTCATCTTTTCAAAAATTTCTCAATGCTTTAAAAATGCACTAAACTTTCCGAACAAATTTTTTAACAACTAAATGGGATGCGCGCTTCAAGTACATACCTAGTTAAAAATTGGGCCCTGATTGGTTGAAACGTTGGAGCACAGATGACTTTCAGACAAGGGTCAAAGTTAAACAATTTTGGCAGCATGGGAAATGGCACATATGGCATCATATTTGCATACTGTATTACTTTCTGATACATATCAAATGTAAAAGCTATTAACAAAAGATATAAACTTTGTAATAACCTTATATATGTGAGTATATCTCTTAGTACTACTCATAAGGCTTGTACTTAAATTACTCCAATTTATAACCCCTCTTGGGAACCAATTCCCTTTTCTACTAACCTGTGAGATTAGTGTTACACTCTTCAGCCAATTGAAAAAAAAACCCTAACAACTGAATCCGAATGTGAATTAACCATTGATGTCAAACTTATGGGCCCATTACTTCTGTAACAGATTTTAATTCAGATCTGATAGCAATCAACAAGAACCTTGGCGAACAGCGGTGGGATTTTCAAAGTCCTTAATTCAAGGCACAAATGTTTAGGTAAGCACCTTGTAAAGGTAAAATACTCATTACATCACATGCGCTTTTCAGGAGATATGACACGAGATGAATGATTCTTCTTTCTTGCCCTGTTGAATGAAAGTTTCGAACCAGTGCCCACGTAACAGTTGTTGCCGTTACTACCATCAGCACAGAAACCCAAACCAGGGGTGTGAATGGAAGGAAGTAGGATTTCATGGAATTCCCTGTGCCGAATTGCGGTGACGGGGTTTTTATTATTGATGACACAGACGTGATAGTAAATGGTGCTGATATATCAAGAAACTGCTGTAGCGTACTTTCTTCATTATGAAAGGGTAGCATAATATCAAACATCTAAGAATGGGAAAAACTATTACAATTATGATATGAAAATTAAATGTATAAGGGTTGCCCAACAAGAGTTAAGACAGGCTTTATAAATGGCACATATTTTTTCCATTAAAAGTAATCTCTAGCTTTGTTGAGCAGGACCTGCTGCAGAAGGTCCTCTGTCACCCTGTCCTGCAATTTGTCGTCCAACTGAAAACAATGGCACCGAGCTTGTATCAGAGTTCTGCTATGTCCACAAAAATTATTCAATTCCAATACTTATCTACAATATTTCGTTATCATTCCCAATAGGTGACCCATTACAAACTCTTGCCAATTAATTATTGCAAACTTGTCTACTTACTTATTTGGCAACCCTTATACAGGGTGAGGCATAAGTCTATGGTTTTTGTATTGATATCTGAAACGGTAAGCGATACCATTTTGAGACTTCGCAGTTGAATAGGAAGTCATGTATGGGGAATACGAAAAGCTTATCGCACGTGACCTTGAATCGATTTTTGAAGGTCAATCGATTTCTAACTTTGCCGTTTCTTGTGATAGGTGCATAGTTTAAATGAGGGAAATCATGCTAAAGGCATTTCGAATACATTGGTGCT
>JAVBJR010000530.1:0-2609 GCA_031546965.1 Dysgonomonas sp. | reverse complement strand
TGCTGTAGCTATCTATGAGGTAGTTTATGTTTACTTAAACGTTCAAACGATAATTTGTAATTAGATTGAATAGTAGTAATCAACACATTTCAAAACGTATGCAAAAACTTACGCCAATTACTCCATATCATACATAGTTATTTCCGGATTTATTCAAAAACGAGCGCCACTGGGTGGATTCGAACCACCAACCTTTCAGTTAACAGCCGAACGCGCTAACCATTTGTGCCACAGAGGCCACACGCACATGGCGAATGAATGTTATCAAATATGAATGAATGAATGAATAATTTTATTTCATACCCCAACCGGGGTTTTGAAAGGAGACCATTTTGATACATTCCATATCGTAAATAAATAAATACACACATGTACAACACATTTGTACGTATATTTTACAATCACTGCTCCCCCAGTGTTCACCATCGTTCGAACAATTTCACTACTGTTTGCCACTCTTAATCCACACTTAATAACTGACCACCATCCACATCACACACATGTTCCAGTGTTCTGCTTGATCCTCTTCTTCCTCTCTTCATCCATCCTCTTCAATTGCCAGATCCCTGACCCGTCTTCACTTAACAGCGTCCTCACATCCTGTCCTATCTTCCGACTCCCACCCACCACACTCTTCTACTATGTGCACCAAAGTCTCAATATCTACCCCACACATCCTACACTTCCTTTCTCCCTCATCTTTCCAATATTCAGCCGCCTTCACCTCGTTTCCCACTCTGTATCTTCCCATCCTAATTTTTTCCTTAACCGGTATCCATTCAGCATTTAAATATTCTGCTCTCCCCGTTCTATTTTTTTTTATTTCCTTATATACCCTGTTATACCTTGACTCCTCAATTCTTCTCCAGTTTTCTTGTGCCCTCCTATCTTTCATTCTTCTGCCAATTTCCCCCCTCACATCCACTCCCCACAATTCTATCTCTGCTAAACCATACTCCGATAATCCTATCTTCACCAATTCACACCGTTTCCTGACTCTCCATCTAATGTCCTTCTGTTTCACATCAGCTCTCCATCTTGCACACTCTTGTGCCCATGTTGACCTGTCCTGCCCTCTCAAATCTCTCTTGTATCTATATGCTCTCCACCATGCCTTTTCCCATAACCCCTCTGCCCTTACCTCTTCCTGCACGATATACTGTGGCGTATTCCAATTCAGGTTTAACAGCCATTTCCAATACTTTGTTTCTAATCCTTGCAAATCCTCCTGTTCCTCCCATCCCCAAATTTCCACCCTATACATTAATATCGCCTCAATCACAGCCTTATATAATTTACACCGCAGCTTCCAATCTCCCTTGATATTACTTTCACCTATTCCCCAAATTGCCCCCATTGCCGCCCTTGCCTTCTTCTTCACATACTTAACATGTACCGAGAAACCGTTATCTGGCTGCATCCAAAATCCCAAATATTTATATGACTTCACCACGTCCACTTCCTTCCCTATCCAATTCCACTTTTCTTTCTTTGCTCTTCTGCCTCCTTTCTTAAAGATCAGAATTTTCGATTTACTCGCATTCAGCACTAATTTCCATCTCGTCAAATACTTCTCCATACTGCCTAGCATCCCCTGCATCTCTTCTGGTGTCTCTGCAACCAACACCATATCGTCCGCATAGGCTAACATGTATATTTTACAACTTCCTATAACAACTCCTCCCACCTGGTTTCCCTTTAACCACATTTCCAGATCAGCTATATACAGGTTAAATAATAACGGGCTAAGTGGGCCGCCTTGCCTAACCCCTCGAGTTGATTTGAATGCCCTAGTCAACCCTCCCGACCATTGCACTTGGTTGACTGTCCTTGTATATATTACTTCCAAAAACCTTCCCAATCTACCCCTTACTCCTAATCTTTTTAACTTTCTCATCATTTCTACCCTATCCACCATATCAAACGCTGCCTTAAATCCACAAAATATGCATATAATTTTCCTCTTTTACGCCTAAGCTGCTTCTCCACCAGTGAGTGTAGAATAAAAATATTTTCCCTAGTACCTCTGCCTTTCCTAAACCCCGCCTGGTTTTCTGGTAATACTTCCCCCTCTTCTGCCCATTTAGTCAGTCTTTCATTAACAATCATTGCCAAAATTTTATATGCTGTATTCAGGAGCGATATTCCTCGATAGTTTTCGGCCTTATTATAATCCCCTGCTTTATAAATCGGCACAATAATTGCTTCCTGCCACTCGGTCGGAATTTCTCCTGTTTCCCAAATCATATTTAACAGCTCACACAATTCCCTTTGCACGTCTTGTGATGCAAATTTCCATCCCCACCCGCTGCCTTTTTCCTTCTCAATTGCTTTATTGCCAACTGTACCTCCCCCTCCGCAATCTTCTGATCCCACATAGTCTCAGGCACCCCTCCTACCTCCTCACTAAATACACTTTCTCTATTATCTCTTTCTCCTCCTCCCAACTGCTCCTCAAAATGCCTGATCCATTCCTGTTCCGCTATGTAATTATCGACTCTCCTTTTCTTTTTCCTTTCTCTGTTCACAAACTTCCAAAAATCTGTTTCTGAATTTATATTTTTAACCTCCTGTTCCATTGCCTTCTTCCATTTCATTTTACTATCATC
>JAVBJR010001293.1:0-2744 GCA_031546965.1 Dysgonomonas sp. | reverse complement strand
TTTACACGGTTTTTGTTGCTATGCACCTGAAAATTAACTTAAAGGTGAGCTGAAAATGTTTTGCAACATACCCTGAAAAAAGTAGTATTTGATTGCTACTTATTTAGGAACATTATCCCAAAATTTGAGGCCATTTGAAGCATTGTTGCCACAGTAGCATATTGTGAGAATTGTACACAGGAGTGCCATAGATATGCTCTGCCATTTGCTGAAACTGCAGAGGAGCTTGACCTCATTGGCTGAAAATTCAAATTTTGCCAAAACAGGACACTGTGACACCAGCTCGGTGACACCGTCCTTCCATGATGCCAGGGTGTCTGTCACTCTCTTTAACTACTCGTAACTTTTTAACAATTTTCAAAAAGTTTTATTTACGCCAATCGTTTTATTGGCATCAATTCTATAGAATTACACATTTTCCAAGGTGTGTTACAAAACCTTGTCAGTTCACCTTTAAGTTTCTTATAATTCAAATTAGTATCCCGTATTCAAGATTATAATGAATTTCTGCACTGTTTCAGAATAAATAATTTTTATTACATTGTAACCTGGGTGTTGCTCCAAAATGTCCGCAAACGTCGGAGAACCGGGTTCTGACCAAGACAAAATTGCAATAGGCAAAATTCTAGTGGATATGGGGCAGGATATAAAGAATCTTCTGACTGACAATCCTGAGGCTTCAAAAGATGCTGGATACCTTAAAGTTTTTGCAGAAGTAGTATCAGCAGTTGGCTTACTATTCAAAAACGATGATGTTGGAAATAAGCTAAAACAACTCCTAGATCCTTTGGTATCATATACATCCCTTATGCCTTACTTTCTCATCATCAAATCCATCTTAGACAACGTGCAAAGGGTAACTGAAGTAGATTTGAAAGAGCATAAGGTCCAATTGGAATTGGGCAACAAGGAACTGACACGTATTGCTGTCGGAGTAACTGTAATTGCTCAAAAGTTGGAAGATTTGGGAAAAACCATCATTGATATCATCGATTGCGAAGAATCAAAAAAAGCTGCAAAGATTAAAATCTTTGATTTCAACTACGACTTGGTATCTATAGAACTTGAAAGCTGCATATCAGACATGGGACTGATCAAGCGTAAAATTGATGAGGGGCTCCACTCAATTCGAGGTATACTGTATACACCTCCACTACATAGAAACTTTTACATCAAGATATTATAACCATTAATAAATGATTGAATTGCTGCTGCTATTGAACTATTAAAATAATAATTTCCATGCTCTACAGACATTTTGAAACGTTGTCCAAACTTATAATTTAAAAATTTGCACGTAAAATCATAGAATTGGCATGTTAATTCGTGGAAATTACTATAGTAGAAATGTTACAGATTTTTATGAATTCTTTCAAATTTGTAATGTTCTTGTCAATCAAAGCAGTAATAGAACATCTTTGCTGTCAGTACGCACTCTTACAAATAACCTAAAAGGATTTTTAATTATTGCCAATTAGCATACAAAGAGAAAATAATGACGATACAGATCTGCGTTGGAGTTTTTGCCAGTGCCGCTGCAATCATTGCACCTGTTGCTGCTGACCTTTTGGGTATTACATCAGCCTGTGGAATCCGCAGTACGATCGGTATGATCAACAAAATGTGATTTACAAACTTTTAAGCAATTTTCTATATATTTTTCTTTGCCTGCTTTGTATTAAGCTGTGACATCTGGTGTCCCACTGTTAGTAGGAGCAGCAGCGGAGTATACACTGTATAATGCTTACCAATCAGGCAGCCAGGCCGAAAAATGCTACACTGACCAACAATGCAATTGGGAACAGCTGAATGAAAAGTTGGATACAATGAAGAAAAAACTGAACCATTTACGGGAAACCAGAATAAAGGAAGATCAAAAAACTTAAAGAGAAAGTTTTCTGCTAAAATGAAACAAAATATGTTGTTCTCCCGCCAAACTATTGAGAATGGTAACAAATTTGAGTAGTAGAACTATAGGTTAAAATTATAGTCCTTAACTGATAACCCTCCATAAACAGATATTACGTACGTGTTTAAATTTAATTACTTGCTAACTATGGCAAATTTATGCCATTATAAATTGCTCTGTATAGTTTTCCGCGGTGATCGAAAAAAATTTTTTTTTCTCATTTTACAGGGAACTGTTTCTTTAAGATTATATTACGTTCAAATTCGGCTTAAAGGAGAACTGAACTGGTTTTGTAAACCCCCCCCCTGAAACTTTGTCCAGTAGCTGAAAACATGTCAGAAAACACGTTGGCGATGTCAGAAAATTTTTCTGAAATTTATTCGCAGTGCGATTTGCGATTTGCGCCAGAGAAAAATTACGTCATCAGAGGCAAAACGTTCGATTTTGGCCGAATTTAGCATTGAAAAGTCCCGCGAATCCCTAAACCACGCCTCTTTTTGTCTACGTCATAGCTCAGATTTCTTAACATATCTAAGCCAATATTCGTCGTATTACGAAACGGGAATTGGCAAACAGTTTCTTTTTACTTCATCTTCATGTTTATTGAAAAAAATTGGCATGTCAAAAACCAGTTCAGTTCTCCTTTAACAACATATATTAATAAATTCGCAGCAATATACTAGAAACATTAGAAGGTTTTTACGATTTGCAGTAGACACCAATCCGAAGAAAATCCCAGAATATATTGTGTAGTTTGTTCCCATTATGTCATTATTAATTAAGTTAGTTCAGCATGCATTGCAAATAATTTCTTTATTGAACAATGTTACTTATT
>JAVBJR010000268.1:0-2974 GCA_031546965.1 Dysgonomonas sp. | reverse complement strand
AGAGGTGGCATTTATGTGTTATCCAAGATGAATTATTCAATATGCTATTCCCCTAACAAAACGTCCATCACTTTTTCCTTATTTGAATTATTCAAACTTCAATTGATTTCTAAACAACCGTTTTTATACTGAAAATAAAATATTAGAGATATATTGTAAAAGCAAGACCGCGCAATGCACTATAAATATTAACTTGAGTGCAAATGTAGCTGCGGTATTGCGCAAGTTAGCTTTAACCTCTTGCTTTTGCTTACGAATTACTGGCAAAATATATTAACTATGTATTACGTAAATACTTCTTCTTTGCCATATTCTGTGGCGATATTGAAACACGTACCCCCACTCCATCCAATTTATTCTCAGGTGAGTGGCAATCCCATTGGATACCAAAAAACAGATACACAATACATTATTCAAAAGTAGTTCAGCGACGTTAACTTATTTACAATATTGGCATAAATTGCTTAAAAAGTCACTTTTGGTACTACATGTTTGCAATTGAAGGTGATAGTAATTTTATTGGCCCTTTCACAATGTTTATGTATATCATCACACTCCTCAAAGAAAGTAGTTCCCCGAGTTAACTCAGGGAATTTTGTAATGTTTTATTCTAAAATCAACATTCACTATTAATACGTTTGCTAGAATATATTGTAAAGATTTGCATACATTTATAAAAAAACATTTGTATGGAATTTAAACGATTTGTTGCAACAGGGAATAGCAAAGATGCTAGAGCATATGGAGTTTGGCAAACGAAGTTATTCTTCTGCAGGTGTTAAAGGAGAACTGACAAGGTTTAACTTCACATCACCAATGTAAATTAAATACATTACATATAATACTCACCAAATTCAGAAGCTTGTTCCAAAAATTTGGGCTCATTTAGAGCAATAACAAGTGTTTATATATTAATGATTTAAAATGATATCATTGAAGCAGACGGCGGAGCATGCACGTCAAAACTGTGCGTAGGAGCGCCGTTGAAAACTTGTGTATGGGAGGCCCTACGCACCATTAGATGCCAATAGCACAGTGAGACAAAATGGAGGACGATGGTTTGCAATCATCGTCGGGATGGATGCATGTTCAAATCCATACAACCTTTATGCCTTATTATCACACTAGGTGTTACTGCTAACTCTACACCAAATAGAGGAACAGTAGGTATGTGCCATACAGGACATTGTGACACCACCACTATGACACCAGCACCTTGGTGACACCATGGCGTCACAATCTTTCACCATTTATAACTTTTTTTACCATTTTGAGAGCAATTCCGTTTGCGGCAATCATTTTTTTGGCATCAGCTCTGTTAGGGAGAATGTTTTCAGGATATGTTGCAAAACCTTGTCAATTCACCTTTAAGGCGTTTTTGGTGACGAAATACTATCACCTTGAGTTGCTGTATCTATATGTATTAATTTATAGGAGCTAGGATAATAGTCTGCAGATTTATTTGGTCGTCTAGGCCCAAAATGCTACAATTACATGTTCTTTCCCCAATAGGCATCGGAAATTCGCAGCCAAGAATTGTCGGAATCGGAAATGGCGCAAGTGAATGTAACGTGCAAGTACAGTATATAGCACTACATATATGGAGAGGGTGGCAATTTTGGCCTCCTTCCTTCCGCTCCGCCGCTCTGGATTGCCCTGAGCGAAAGAGCAAAAGCCCCAATCAGTACTTAAGGTCCCTGAAGACCCCCAGCGATTCGTATTCTCATGAAAGAAACACTTCTTCCCTTGCGCATCGTCACGCTTCAGAAAGAGCACAGCCGACATCCCAAGTACACAAACTTTGCTTCTCTATATGACACTTTCACTTCTGAAACACAAGCAATTGGCTCAAAAGTATAATGAAACTTTTCATTACAGTCTACTAGTTTTAAGAGTCAAGTCAAGTCAAGCTTTTGTCTGCTTATGACTATATGAACACTTTCGAATTTTCAGTATTATGTCAGCAAAATTTAGGTAGGGGAGAGCGGGGTAGAATGGAACACAAAACGCATTTGAATTTTTCCAGATAAAATAAAGCTTTAGAAATTAAAAATGTTGGTTTTGGTACGTATAAGTATAATCCTGGTGCTAACGGGTTCTATACACTATCAAGTGTGTTAACGTTATTACATGCCAATAAAAATAGTTTTACACAAAATGAAAAATGTTCCGAAATGCCCCGACTGATGGGTATAACGGAACACTCAACATGCACTTTATTTATGTTATAAATTTATGGTCCCGTAGTTACCTGCGAACACTTCCTACACTATAATTATGGCCCAGATAGGTTTTGGTCATAAGATATAGGAAGCGAAAACGCGACATCCAAAAACTTGAGCCTGGCTGAGTTCAAAAATTTGCCTAAAACAATTAAAATGTCGTAATTGTTGCAAAAACGCAATTAAAGATCATAGTAATGAACCTATTTTACTTACTAGATGCAATAATCCGTGAATTGGAAACGCGAATCTCCAAATATTCACGAAAATATGCCGCTGGTGAACGTAAAGGTTAGTTCACATAGACGCGTCAAAACGTGCGGCAATGTCGCGCGGCGGTGGCAATCGTGACCGCCGCGCGGCGAAGTTGAAATTTTTCAACTTCGCTGCGTATTCACGCTTGATTTGACGACGTGCGGCAGGTGACACGCGGCACGGCGCAAATTTGTTCACAGTGCCGCAAATTTATGCCGCACATTTCGTCCGGGACGCATGTTTTGACGCGTCTATGTGAACTAACCTTTTATAAGGCGCGGCTTGGGTGCGGTTTTGACGTTAAAACCGCTCCCAACTACGGTGTAATCGGGTAGCGTTCCGTTTTGCCCTGCAGCTTCGTTTTTCACGTCGAAGCCAATAAAAACAGTTCCAGGAAGGATAGGAACACAAACTTGGGCTTAAATTGTAGCTTAGAGGTTAGTACTTCTTATGAATATAACGGTTTATTCAAATTAAGCGTTCGTTCCATGAAATTT
>JAVBJR010000574.1:0-4531 GCA_031546965.1 Dysgonomonas sp. | reverse complement strand
GGATCAAAAGACAGACTTCCAATAACCTTGAACACGCAGTCCAAGGTCATTCCTGTCATTCCAAGTGGATGGCCCATTTCATAATGATCCTTCCCGCACTCAGTCTCCAATAGCGTATCGTGCATATTTATCAAGTTATTTTTGAAAAATCGGGACTTTTGTTCCACCCTGTATTTTCCGCGATATCGATACTATTGTAAAAATAAGATGATTATAATTATTGATATCTGACTCTGGGTGGCGCCCACTTTGGAAGTGAGATGGTGTTGTTGTCTCCAAGGAGTTGTTGTCTCCCTCTCTCTGCCAGGGGGCGCGCGCGAAGGGTGACCAGAGATTGTTTATACAGGACCTATGGAGATGGCATACTCTCCCTTTCATATACTCTTGGTATAGCCACGGTATAGAACATTAGCAGGATAAAGAATAAATGTATGGGTACAAAATTGGAGGATTTTGTTTATGAATGGACAGCTTAACACGTATACAAAATAAGAATACTATCCTTATATTATTGCAATTGTTGCATGTTCCTAATAAATGGATGTCTGCACATTTTTATCAGAATGATGGCAAGGCCTTAATTTGTCTTCATGATAACCAACTATACTACATTTAGTTTCTTTACCTTTTTGTGTGCCTGTTATTATTTGTGTTTATTTTTGGATAATTTAAATTACAATATAATAGAATGATTTTCCTTTAAGAATGCTTGTGGGACCCTTTTTGTTGTGCCTCTTTTTGCCATTAGGTGCTCCGTTTTTCCATGTTATGCTATGACAGATTTGTTCCTTGTTTTTGCCTTTAAGCTAATTTAATTTAATTTTATTAAAAACCCTTTGGATAAATTAATGTAGATTTAGAAAGTGTAACTTTTTAAATATTCCATGCTGCATTTCCCCACTGCATGTACACATGCCTAACATTGAAAATGGCAATACCACATATTTGCACCCGATTTCAGGAACACCTAGGCCATTCCCATTTTTCAAACTTTTCGGACCACCTTTTAGTTTCTGGACATGACCCCAAAAAAGTGCAAACTGATATTTTAAAATTTGAAGAGGGCTGGGCAAAACTGAATGTAATAGAAACTATTGAAATTGATAGGGCTTTCCAGGATACCACCCATTTGGTGTTAAACGATAAACCAGGCCCTCACACGGGAAGTCTGGTAAAATGGTTGGGTAGGCAATACTCCCACTCCCCTCACTCTTGAACTCACTCCACAACCACCATTACCAACCTCACTGTTCATCTGTAAATACCTTAAAATTCTCTGATGATTTTGAAGTTTTAACACCACCAACTCTCCATGGTCTCCACTACACGCCTTTCTAATTAATATTGCCTATGCTCCTCTGTTGGTATGTGATTTCATTCAGATTTCATTTCATTTGTGTTCGCTTGGTTTTCTCGTTTTTAAAATTTTTGTTCAATTGTTGTTGTCAAGAATCGTCCTGAAGATGGCTACGTATTTTAGCCGAAACATGTAGACGGAATCGTCATTAAATTTAAATTTTATGAGGATAGATTTGCCTATTGTTGTTTGCAACCTCATATTTCCACACCAAACATGATTGAAGTTTCTTTTTACTTCATCTTCATGTTTATTGAAGAAAATTGGTAGGTCAAAAACCAGTTCAGTTTTCCTTTAAAGATGACGTCCTATGTTATGTGCGATACGATATTTGGATTACCCGCATATCACTTCCCATCCCATACACGAACCACAACAATCCGTACCACATTTCAGCAATTGCTTACACGAACCATGTTTAAAATCGTCTGTAATACACAGGATTTAAGTCCATTTTTGCATGTCCTATCAAGGGCAGGTTCCCTGCATTACCTTCATCGAAATGACATGCGGAGAAAACCACATGCAGGGAAGCTGCTAGCACCGCATAGGGATAAATACAAATAAATTCACAGTGTAACACAGAAATTGTGGAACGCCGTTCATTACACTAATTTTATGTTCTGCTACAACTTTCAAATTGAAACTAGGGTCCTAACTGCTACGGTTCAAAAGATAAAATTGGAATAACCTTGATGACGATGTCATAGGTCACATGCGATATAACACTTCCTATCCCATACACAAACAGGAACATTGTGCAACTCACCGTTTCAGAAATACATGCATGGAACTATACTTTTCACTCACCCTGTATACCTTGCATGGCATCCTATCCAATGGATGTTTCATCTCCACACGCAATGATCTGCTTGGAAACAGGCTTGGAGACAGCCCAAACTATTCACATGGGAAATTTGATAATTTGATATGATGCGTGTACAATTTCAGGATTGGTCTTTTATTATGTATTCACATTTTATGCTTTAAATGGAGTAGTTTGTAACGGCCCAGTTCCCAGGCTCTCCCTTTCCCATGGTCCCAATTGGCAGATAGTGTCTGAACAATTATTTGTTGTATGGGGAAACTTTGGCGCCATCTAGCGACGAAAAGAGGCACAATATGAGTGTTGAAAATGTCCTTAAACTCGGACGAAACTTGTAATAAACTTCCTCAACATACTATAGCAATCAGCACGAGAGTTGACACTGCATGCATTCAGATTATGACATACGCAACTCTCGAGCAGGGCTTTCATTGGGACAACAAGATGGCACCCTGTTTAGAGAGTAGCATACATCATAATCTGAACGCATGGAGTGTCAACTCTCGTGCTGATTGCTATAGCAGCAAACGATTATGGACGTTATATTTTCCTAAGGGCAAGGTGCACTTTTACCTATAAAATTGTAATTTTAAAAAATAGTTTTATATGTTTCTTAAACATTTTTTACGTTACATTTTTGATATTGCAACGGTTTTGTATTTTAAAATAAATAAATGGCTTCAACTTTCCCCGTAAAATACACGTACAGTCAAACCTCCTTTTAAAGAAAAGACCGTTATAACGAATTTTTCTAAGAATTTGGTTGGCCACCATGTTAAATTGGTACCATATAACGAATTCTTTATAACAAATTTTCCTTTGTAAAGAAGTAATTTTAGTACATCAACTTTCAAAAACGTTCTTTATTACAAAATTTCAGGTCAATGTCCAGTGTCCTTTTGAGGATTCTTGGAAAATGAGATAATGGAATAAGTAAAATCTGTCTAGTCAATTTTATAAAGTAATAATAAATATAATTCAGTCAAAGAATTTTGTTATTGATTGCAGCACGTAAATATTATATAAAAATGGTTACTATAACGAATTTTCGTTAAAAAGACTTGTTCCGTATATCAAAACCACGATATAGAGAAGAAATTTTACGGTCCCCTCATATTCGTTATAAGGAGGTTTGACTGTATTATATTGATTGACTTTAATGCACTGTCGATCAATAACTGCGCCCTACTTTAATAGCTTACAGAAAAGTTCCATTGAGTCACTTCAATAACATCCATTAGCCCAGTGCATGCTGAATCAAAACAACTCTGCTGACTTGCAAATAACAAACAGTGACTTTGGAACAGTTCAATTTCCAGATCAATAACTGTGAAATGAAATATTAAATCACATTTTCAGTTGAAAGGCCGACACGCAGACTTCGCTGTCTCGCAATGCATTATGTGAAATTCTACATCCTTTGTAACATAAGGTAATTGCCATTACAAATTATTTGCCAAAAAATTTTATAATTTTGAATACATACAATGGGGGATTGAATGACATTACGCAAAAACTTTACCATAAATGATCTTGCATTAACTGTGGTATGTGATGTTAGGTTGGTAAAAAACAAGGGCGAAATTTTAATACATACTAGAGCTCACACATCTCACAGATAATTAATCATTCCTTCATAAGCTCTATGCTGAAAGTTGTTGTGGATTACTTATCATCTCCCTGGTTCAGCGAATATGCAACCCTGTAGGCTCTATAGTACATATTATTACCTTCAATAAGGTTACACTAATACCGTAAACCCCAGTCGTTACGAACTCGATTATAACCAATGCCAAGTTATAATGAGCATAACTTCTGGTCCCTTGAAAATTGCATTGTGTGATATAGGAAAAGCCCGGATATACTCTTTTATACACTAAGTTCCAATGAATTTAGACTTATTGTATGTATTCAGGGAAATTAAATAAGAAACAACAACTAAACATATCAATAGATTTTGTTAACGCACTATCTTATGCACACCTCCCTTTGTCTGTCTGTTTCCATAATTTTAATTTCTTTTAATTTCTTACGCCATTAGTTCATTTTTCGGGAAATTTGCTTGGCACACCTAACCTTTTAAATTCAATTCTAATTGAAATATGTTTTACCAATTACTTAAAATTAATTTTTTTGCCATCGGAATGTATGGGTCAAATTTGGCGCCATGTTGAGGGAGACGGAGGCACGATAAGAGTGCTTAAATTCGGTATCCGGTTAAAAGGTCGCCGACAAAAAGGTCGTCGCACAAAAGGTCGCCCCCAAAAGATCGTCCGTCAAATGATCGCCACGTAAAATGGTCGCCGCGTAAAATGATCGCCGCGTAAAAAGATCGCCGCGTAAAATGA
>JAVBJR010000531.1:0-5142 GCA_031546965.1 Dysgonomonas sp. | reverse complement strand
AATCTGCCTTTTGAATTGACTAATGCGCAGAAACGGATTATTAGAGAGATTCGTCAAGATATGACTACCGGCGAGCAAATGAATCGTTTATTACAAGGAGATGTGGGTAGTGGAAAAACACTGGTTGCTCTTATGATTATGTTGATTGCCATGGGTAACGGTTTTCAGGCTTCGATGATGGCTCCTACCGAAATTTTGGCAAATCAGCATTACATTACTATTCAAGAATTTTTGTTCGGATTGGGTATAAATGTCGAATTACTCACCGGTTCTACTAAAAAGAAAAAACGAGAAGAAATTCATTCACGCCTTTTAACCGGAGATATTCATATTCTTATCGGTACACATGCCTTGATAGAAGATACTGTTCAGTTTGGAAACCTGGGATTAGTAGTTATCGACGAGCAGCATCGATTTGGTGTTGCGCAGAGAGCTAAATTGTGGACTAAGAATACCAATCCGCCTCACATGTTGGTAATGACGGCAACCCCTATACCCCGTACATTGGCTATGACTGTTTATGGCGATTTGGATGTATCGGTTATTGACGAACTACCACCCGGACGTAAACCTATACAAACCATACATCAATATGACAAAAAACGAGGGGCATTATACAATTCGATAAAGAAACAATTAGCGGAAGGTCGTCAAGTATATTTTGTGTACCCGTTGATTGAGGAAAGCGAAAAAATAGACCTGAAAAACCTTGAAGAAGGTTACGAACATATCTGCGAAATTTTCACAGACTATACAGTCTGCAAGGTTCATGGTAAAATGAAGCCCTCGGAAAAAGATGCAGAGATGGCTCGCTTTGTGAAAAACGAAGCTCAGATAATGGTGGCTACAACCGTTATAGAAGTAGGTGTGAATGTACCTAATGCCTCGGTTATGGTTATCGAAAGTGCCCAACGCTTTGGATTATCTCAGTTACATCAGTTGAGAGGTCGGGTAGGTAGAGGTGCCGACCAGTCGTATTGCATCCTTATAACACCTTACGAATTGTCGGCAGATTCCCGTAAGCGTATAAACATAATGGTCGAAAGTAATGATGGTTTTGAAATTGCCGAAGCCGATCTCAAACTCCGGGGACCCGGCGATTTGGAGGGTACTCAACAAAGTGGCATTGCATTTAACTTAAAAATTGCCGATATTGTACGAGATTCTCAAATTATGGGCTATGCCCGTGATGTGGCAAAAGAAGTAATAGATAACGATCCTACTTTGGAAAAACCCGAAAATCAGATACTAAAGAGGCAATTGCGCAAGTTGGGAGGTAATCGGTATAATTGGGGATTGATAAGTTGAGGTAGCTTCACCTAGTCTCCCCTCCGGTCAGATTGAGTAGGGCTTCTATCTAACTCTTTTGTTCTTCTTTTGCTTTTTTATTGTTTTTGTACAAATCGATGAGTTCTCCCAATGTAATCTTAAGAGAATTCATAGTTGCAAAGAAATCGGGAACTTGATTTTCATAAAAAGATTTTCTCATCAATTCGAGGGCATTTTTATAGGAGCTTTTTGTGAGAAAAAGACCAACTCCTCTTTTCGACATCAGAATGTCTTCCGATTGTAATAGTTCGAGCGATCGCATCAGGGTGTTATGATTTACCTCTAATTCTTTTGCAAGCTCTTTTACTGTGGGAATTTTGGTTTCTTCCTTCCATTCTTTGGATACTATTCTTTGTGAAATTACATCCACAATTTGCAGATAGATTGGTTTGTTTTTATGAAATTCCATTGTGTTATCCTTTTAGTGAGTTATACGGCAAATATAGCACTAGTTTTCTATATAAATAGTTTTTGCCTTGAAATATTTGTCAATATAAGATTTTTTTATTTAGAATAATCTATTTATTCTCAGATTTATAAATGATAATAGTTTTCTATATTAATATAATTAACTGGGTGCTGTTAACTTTTATGCCTATTTACAGCACAAATAAAAAAGAAAATAATTAACATTGAAATATAAAAATATACTTAGTTCAATTAACTATATTTGTCATCAAATATTCAAGTATGAGCAATCAGTCAATTCAAATTAGCACATGGAAAATTCTTTTACCAACTCTACTTGGGGTTGGTGTGATTATTTATATGTTTTCGAAAGATTTGTTGGGCGAAGAAAATGCTGCCCAATTAGAAGAACTCAAAAATATAAGCATAACATCGAATACTGTATTTTGGATTTTCGTTGCACTACTTTTGATGGTAGGGCGCGATTTGGGTTTTACTATCCGTTACAGGTATCTCACTGAAAAAGTGCTTTCGTGGAAGCAGGCACTTAAAATAACTTTACTTGCCGAATTTGGTACGGCTGTAACTCCATCATCCGTTGGTGGATCGAGCATGGCAGTACTGTTTCTATCCAAAGAAAACATATCTGTAGGAAGAAGCACAGCCATGGTGTTTGTGACAACATTGTTAGACGAAATGTTTTTTGTTGTCAGTTTTCCCCTATTATTGCTTTTTGTTCCGGTCGACAAGCTGTTTCCCGAAGTTACAACTCTCGAAATGGGAGTGATAACCTTATTTATAGTTGCCTATATTGTAAAGGTGCTTATCTGTATCAGCCTCATTATCGGATTATTTTTT
This sequence comes from Dysgonomonas sp., assembly GCA_031546965.1. Lineage (GTDB taxonomy): Bacteria > Bacteroidota > Bacteroidia > Bacteroidales > Dysgonomonadaceae > Dysgonomonas_A. Next base: position 2,547 of record JAVBJR010000531.1, on the reverse strand, counting down.
AAACCACAGGCAATACGGTGGTTACTGATTAAAATATTCAGATTACCGTTTCTTTGTCGTTGGCACAAGGGAGCCGTAAAAGCAGGCGACGATCTTATTATCAGTGCACGAGAAATAAAAGGCAAACCGTTTTCCTTTTGGTATCCTCTTATTTTGGCGACTATTTTATCGTGGTCTTCACGCTTTTTGGTAGTTAATGCTCTTTTTATGGCATTCTTTCCGGTATCCGATCATATGTTGATATTTGCCCGCCAGTTTGTGATGTGGGTATTGATGCTGCTTAGTTTCACGCCCGGAGCAAGTGGTCTTAGCGAGTTGATATTTAAAAATTATTTGAGTGCCTTAATTCCTATTTCGGGGCTTGTGCCCGTTATTATTTTATTGTGGAGATTACTAAGCTATTATAATTATTTGTTTATTGGAGCCTTTTTGGTACCCCGTTGGGCAAGTAAAGCATTTAATAAAATTGATAAAACCGAACAGTCAGTATGAATAACAAAACCTCGTATTATTCGCTTTATTTAGTGTTGCTTTTAGTTTTAAGCACTACATTTTCGTCAGCAGCCCAAAAGAGGGGTAAAAGGACAGTGCATATACCACCTAAGGTTGCTGTCGATACGCTAGATCAGGACAGGAACTCTTTGGTACTCCAAATGACTAATGGAGCTACAGTATATGCTCCGCCAAGAACTTTTAAGTTTGTTGATGCAGCTGCTGCGCAAGTTGATACAATTGAGGTACATAGCTTTAAAATGAATATTGAGGTAAAAAATATTATTATTTTGCCCGAAGGGTATGATACACGGTCGGAGGTAATGTATCCTGTAGTTTATCTTCTGCACGGCTACAGTGGTAATTATTCTACCTGGTTGAAATCTGTAAAACCCACATTGCCGCAATTAGCTAGCAAATGGCAAATCATTATAGTTTGCCCCGACGGAAAAAACAGTTGGTATTGGGATAGTCCCATCAATCCTAAATCTCAATATGATACCTATGTGAGTAAAGAGTTGGTAGGCTATGTCGACAGTCACTATAAAACCATAAAATCACCGAAGGGAAGGGCGATATCGGGTTTGAGCATGGGTGGACATGGTGCAATGTGGCTCACCACACAACACCCTGATGTCTTTGGTGCTTGCGGATCGATGAGTGGCGGGGTAGATATCAGACCCTTTCCTCAAAATTGGGACATGGCAAAATCATTGGGAAGTTATACCGATAATAAAGCCCTTTGGGATGCACGTACGGTAACAACCAATATCGATAAATTGGCTGAAAATAATATACCTTTTATTTTTGATTGTGGTCAGGACGATTTCTTTTTAGATGTGAATGAAAATCTGCATAAATTGCTTTTATCAAAAAAAATTCAACATACGTATATCATGACTTCGGGTGAACATAATTCACAGTATTGGAGTAAAGCTGTTGAGTGGCAATTGCAGTTTTTTGGAAACTTCTTTTATGTTGATAAAAAGTAGATATTGTAATTGTAATTAAATAGAGCTACACGATGCAATCGTGCGGGAGCAGAGACAGTAAAAAAAGCTATGGGATTTTAAGAAGAATCCTAACAAAAAAAGGATGAATAGAATAAAATTATCATGGTCGCCCTACAACTTGATGTTGAAGTATCCGTTTACTATTTCAACTTATTCGCGAACCACAACTCCTGTTGTTTTAGTCGAACTCCATTACGATGGGTATATTGGCTATGGCGAAGCTTCGCTACCGCAATACTTGGGTGAAACGCAAGACAGTGTTATCCATTTTTTGAAGCAGGTTGATTTAGCTCAATTTGCCGATTTGTCGGATATCGATTCCATTTTAGATTATGTAGATCATATTGCTGCCGGAAATACTGCTGCAAAAGCTTCCATCGATATTGCATTGCACGATGTGATAGGTAAAATGAAAGGTAAATCGTGGCATGAAATCTGGAATCTCAATTCTCAAAATACCCCCAATACGACCTACACGATAGGAATGGATACGGAAGAAATAGTGAGAAAAAAAACTGCCGAAGTAGCCTCCAATTTCAAAATATTGAAAGTAAAGCTAGGAGGAAGCGACGATAAACGGATGATCGAAATAATCCGGTCAGTAACTGATTTACCCCTAGCAATTGATGCTAATCAGGGCTGGACGGATCGATCGGTCGCATTGGATATGGTTCATTGGTTGAAGGAGCAAGGAGTAGTTTTGATAGAGCAACCCATGCTCAAAACCGACTTAGAAGGCAGTGCATGGCTTACAGCTCATAGCCCCTTGCCGATCTTTGCCGATGAGTCGGTGCAAAGGCTTGCCGATATGGAAAAAATCAAAGGGGCTTTCTCCGGAATCAACATTAAGCTGATGAAATGCACAGGCTTGAACGAAGCTCACAAAATGATAGATCTTGCCCCCTCTTTGGGATTAGATGTTATGCTGGGTTGCATGACCGAAACTTCGTGTGCCATATCTGCCGCATCTCAATTATCTCCCATGGTGAGTTTTGCTGATTTAGACGGTGCATTGCTTATCACTAATGATTGCTTCGAGGGT
>JAVBJR010000003.1:0-2818 GCA_031546965.1 Dysgonomonas sp. | reverse complement strand
AATGGTCTGCTTTCTGCTAGACCAAGCCACCGTGCTTTGACCCCACTGGAACATAGCATGTCAGCACTGCCATCTCACGTGATGGAAACTGCAACTTGTGATCGATAGTACCACCCAGGTATCACATCACCCGTTTCACATCATTCCAATCTCTTTCGGTTGGGCTCTCAACATTGCGGCGCAGAACACCGACCGCTGCAGCTATATATCTATCTGTCTGGCCTTGTCACCGTTGTCAAATAAAGCAGGGATCAAACTGCCTGCCTGCATCTCACATTGTTGGGAAGCTTTGGGCTATTATGTGGTGTCGATGCTAGGAATCCAGTTTCCATTTGTGTCACCACTGGCTTCGCATCGCGCAGGCCATGCTCATCCATGAGTTGAGCAATCTTGGTGCCTTGGTTCAGCAGGAACGAGCCATCTGCACCCCGCTCCACCTGGATTCCGAGATAGTGGCGGACATCACCAAGATCTTTGGTCTCAGAAACCATCTAGCAGGTGCCCAACTTGTTTGGTCATTTCTTCGGTACTCCCGGCAACAAGGAGGTCATCAACATAGAGGAGAACATACGTCCATCGTTGCCCTTTTTCACACCGGCAGAAGAGACATGGATCAGCGCACCTCAGACTGAAACCAAGAAATACTAAGGATATGGAATGGAAACCCCAGCCAAACGATGCGATCGATATGCGAGGAAAATAGGCCTAGGAACCAAATGTGTGAACTTTCGACTGAGCCAGTAAATATACAATTTATTGGATGACACCCAAGGTAAGCGTATTTTACGACACAATTTAGATGGTTTTGTCAAAAAATAACCGTTTAAATACTTTAATTGTGTAAGTTCATTATGGAATTTGAAAAAAAAATACACCTCTGTTCTATTATTTGTCGTATTCCATAACGGACTTACGCGAAGTATTTCAACGGTTATTTTTTGATAGTACCATCTAAATTGTGTCGCAGAGAACACGTACCTTTGGTGTAATCCAATAAATTGAATATTTACTGCGCTAGCGCAGTCACAAGTTCACGGATCGTTTTTCCTCAAACATCACTTGGCTGGAGTTTCCATTCCATACCCTCAGTATTCCTTGCTGAAACCCATCTTAGTCCGTACTTCCTTAAACCTATTTGTACCAAGCACGAGCTGACAGTTTCAACCCAAACAGGCTACGATGTAAACATAGTTATTTTCCTTCTGCACAAGGTGGGTACCCCTGTGGTGGCTCTAGGTAGAGCTCTTCATCCAGCTGTCCATTCAGGTGGCGAACATGGAGACATCTACAGTCGTTCCACACTCAAGGTCGATACATCAAAATGCTTTCCGATTGGCCAGGCCTGCGCGCTGCCCTGTAAGCTGCCACCAAAAAGTAGTCCCTTCGGAATTGGTGAATAGTTCAATGAAAAACCGCTGAATATGCTGCGTTGATGCGCCAAAAAAGCCGAATATTTGCAAGCAAAATCTTGTATGTATTTCTTTTATTAAATTGTGTAAACATTTTGTAAACTTCAGACACATTTTTATTGCATTACGAACCACAACGCTCACTAATGCAATTATCTGGGACAGCAATGTTGCGTCTGCAACATATCCATTCGCCTAATGTGGAGATGTTGCACACCACAATGTCGGCGCGCAACAAACTTGCGAAAGTCGTGTCCTGCGTTTTGTCATATTTTGTCAATTCCTCACTTCTGGAAAGGTGCAGGGTCTTCAAAATTCCATCTATTCCTCCTACATAACTTGCAATGATCGATTCAACCTCGCGTAACTCACATTTGGCGTGTAAAACGAGTTTTACGTCGATCACGACACACAAATTGTTCGATTTCGTCCCATCCATCCAGTAATTCGGTCCCAACCAATCAGAAGACATTTTGGTGTGTCGACCTTGAGTGTGGAACGACTGTAGTTGTTGCCACCGAACACAAGAGGCGAACTGTGTCATGTCACACTACCGGAGAGAAAATTTCATCGTAATCGCGCCCCTGCATCTGGGTGAACCCAAGTGCCACCAGTCATGACATTTAGGTGCACAAATTACCCTGCACATCACATTTGGCCTTGAAAACCCACTTGGCTGTGATAGCACACTTTCCAGGTGGTCGTTCAGTCTCTTCCTAGACCTGGTGGTCTTCCAGAGACGTCATTTCCTCTTCCACTGCAACCATACACATTGCTCGCTCGTTCGCGGGCAAGGCCACCATCTGCTCCTAGGTATCTGGCTCCTTGATGTGATCTTCCTCAACTTTGCTAGACAGCACCTTTGGATGTCCATCGCGGTCAGCAATGCGATCCGAGCGATGAGTTGGCAAACCTGTTGTCATCTTCTTTCCAGGAGGACATCCTCGAGGTCTCCTTGGCACAGGGGGAGACTGCATGTCATCATCACCATTATTTGTTTCTTTGGGTGATGCGTCATCCATGTTTTATATCTCTCCCACAGCATCACCCAACAGGAAGCAATCTTGCTTCTCTTCTGCATCCACATTTCCACTGTCCATCTCCACCATTTGGGGACTGACAGCTGATGCCGAATACCTTCCTTTTTGAGGAAATCGGTAATAGCACGCGTTATATACTCCCTGCCATTATTGGTGCAAAGAACCTTTGGCTTCCGCTCATACAACGTGGTGAAGCTGGTCACGTAGTCGCGGATCACACCCGCAACCTCATCCTTGGATTTGATGAGCTTTAAGACTGTGAAACGCAAGTGGTCATCAACAAGCGTCTGGAAATAATGATATCCTGATGCTGTACATGTTGGCGTCGGCCCACACAAATCGCTGTGGAATAAGTCCAGCGGTTTGGAT
>JAVBJR010001258.1:0-8445 GCA_031546965.1 Dysgonomonas sp. | reverse complement strand
GACCGGCTCATCAAGGTGCGGTGAGAGGGTGTAAGATGAAGGGTGTAGGGCGCGGGCTGTGGCTTCATTAACGGGTCAGGCGGTCGGTGGACGTTTACACGTGCAGGAAGGTGTCTGCGACAGACCGTCGGCTCCTTCGGTCTCCTCCATCAGCAGGGTGTTGCGCGGAAGGAGTCGGAGTGACGGTGTGCCGGACCATCTACTCCTCGACGATGGCGTCAAGAGGGACGAGTCGATGACCGCCACCAGGGGATCCGTGGCCAATAGCAAGCACACCATCGACGGTATATTGGCCGACAAGAGGGAAGGTAAGAGACATCCACATTGTAAAAGGTGTTGTAAAGGTGTAAGCTGGGTGTTGTTGAAAGGGGTGTGTTTTTTCATTACTCCTTACGTGCAGTAGATGTGAATCGTTATGCACTTGCGTTGACGAAGAACAAATTGCTAAATCTAGCATTTACACCTTCATAGTGTTGATACTCCCAAAAGGAGTTATTTTACACCTAAAAAGAGTTATGTTACACCTAAAAGGAGTTATTTTACACCCTGAAAGTGATTTTTTGTATACCTAATAACAGTTAATTTACACCTAAAACATGTGATATTACACATAATTGGAGTTATTTTACACCTAATTGAAGTGATCTTACACCTAAAAGGAGTTGTGTTACATCTTAAAGGAGTTATTTTACACCTAAAACAAGTCATCTTACACCTAATTGGAGTTATTTTACACCTTAAAGATGTTATTTTACACCTAAAAGGAGTTATTTTACACCTAAAAGGAGTTAATTTACACCTAAGAGGAGTTATTTTACATCTAATTGGTGTTTTACACCTAAAAGGAGTTATTTTGCAACTGAAATAGTATATCTACACCTAAAAGTGATTTTGTATACCTAAAAGGAGTAATTTTACACCAAAAACGAGTGATCTAACACCTAATTGGAGTTGTTTTTCATCTTAATGGAGTTGTTTTACGCCTAAAAGTAGTGACCTTACACCTAAAAGTTGTTTTTACAGCTGAAAGTGATTTTTTTGCACCTAAAGGGAGTTATTTTGCACCTGAAAGTGAATTGACATCTAAAAGTGTTTTTTAACACCTAATTGGAGTTGTTTTACACCTAAAAGGAGTTATTTTGCAACTGAAAATGATTTTTACACCTAAAAGTGTTTTTTTACACATAAAAAGAGTAATTTTAAACCTGAAAGGAGTTATTTTGCACCTAAGAGGAGTTAATTTACACCTAAGAGGAGTTAATTTACACCTAAGAGGAGTTATTTTACACCTGAAAGGAGTTATTTACACCTAAAAGGAGTTATTTTACACCTAATTTCGGTTATTTTACACCTAATTGGAGTTATCTTGCACATAAAACGAGTGATTTACACCTAAAAGGAGTTACGTTACACCTGAAAGTGATTTTTGTATACCTAAAAGGAGTTATTTTATACCTGAAAAGAGTTATTTTATACATGGAAAGAAGTAATTTTACACCTAAAACAATTGGTCATACACCTTAAATGAGTTATTTTGCACCTTATTAGTTATTTTACACTTGAAAAGTGTTTTGTCACACCTAAAATGAGCTATTTTACACCTATAAGTGATTTTTGTTTTTGTTTTTTTATATATCTAAAAAGAGTGATCTTACACCTACAAGGATTTACTTTACACCAAAAATGAGTGAAATCGGTCACATTGCTGTTAAACCTTATAAGGAGTAAAATAATACCCATATTTCTTAGAGTGTATATATACATTTATTTATTGCTGTCTGTGTGTATGTTAATTTCCTTAAGGTGTAAATTGGGTGTTAAAGGGGTGTACAAAATTTCGAACAGACTTTGGTGCGCGTTAAGAACCTTATTACACCTGCGGCAGTTCCTCAAATGTGATAATTAGTAAAGTTGTTTTTGGAAGGTGTAAATTGACACCTTTGGGAAGGCCGTAAAAAGTTTTACGCATCACCTGATGCAGGTGTAACACTACATATATTGTTATGCAACAGCATGCCCCATGCAAAGTTATACCGGAAGCCACTCGCATGTACACCCTTGTCGCGGTTCACTGCCGCGGTCGTTTACGTGCTTCGGCATTCGGTGTAATGCAACACTCAAATAAACGCCGCGGCTTTAATTATGTATCCTATTGTATATAAGGTCTTTTACTTTCCAAGAGTTGAAGCATTGCGTGAAATCATTATGAGGTGTAAACTTGTTCAAAGAGTTTTGGGACACATTGAAAAGTGTTTTGTTAATTGACATGCAGTATTATTAATTTAACAAGGAAAACTTATTATGTTATGCAGTGAAACCTGTGTATGTTGACCATTCGCGGTTAAAAATAATAATAATTGGAAAAAACATGCGGTCAACTTTAACAGGTGGTCAACATATTAAAATATGCATTGAAAATGAATGCAGGGTGCTGTAATACTAGTATGCAATGATTAAACACAGAAAATGGCGTCCAGAATTAAAGTTATAGAGTATAGTACGGCGCTAGGGTAGAAAACGCCATTCCGGGGAAATTTGGGCAGCCATCATGAAGCAAATCGGCCGATGACGTCACAAAATATTGAAAATGAATGTAGGACACTGTAATACTATAGTATGCAATAGTTATATATATATATATACACACAGAAAATGGCAGCCAGAATTAAAAATTAATGATAAAATACAGTGCCGCGTTTATTAATAAACGCCATTCCGGGGAAATTTCGGCAGCCATCGTGAAGCCATTTGGCCGATGACGTCATATAATATCCAAAATGAATGTAGGGCACTGTACTACTAGTATGCAATGATTAAACATAGAAAATAACATCCAGAATTAAAGTTATGGAGTATAGTACAGCGCTGGGTTAAAAAACGCCATTCCGGGGAAATTTCGGCAGCCATCATGAAGCAAATTGGCCGATGACGTCACAAAATATCCCTATGACCAGGAATTCCTTATCTACCTTATCATGTATGGTGTCAAATTACAGGGAATTTTGCTATGGGTTAAATAAACGCCATTCCGGGGAAATTTCGGCAGCCATCATGAAGCCAATCGGCCGATGACGTCACAAAATATCAGAAATTAAGATAGCATTTTTACTTATATAGGCCTATATTTAATTAAGGTCCATATATACAAGTTATAGGCCTATATCTATATATAAGAGTGTTAATTAGAATTAGGCCTATTTATTTATATATAGCTATAGCCTCTATGTAGGTCCATATATTTATTTATGGACCATATACAATAGTCTTATCTCATTCATATATAGTTTATAATCAATAAATGGAATAGGGTTATATAGATGCGTGTTAACAGTGTTAAAGTGGTTTTAGGCCTATCTGTTATATATGAGGTGTAAATATAATAACGGGGTTGTTTGCACTTTTCAACCCCTCTTATCTTGTTGTTCATCTCACACACATATAAATATATATATTCATCAGTGGCACGTGTCTCCTTCCTTCCTTCCTTCTTATCCACTCATTCATTCCTTATGTACACTCTTTATTTACTCCCTTTCCTTATTCCCCCTTTTATGTACCTATTTATTATTATATAGGCCTAATTGATAATAACCCTGCTATAAATTAATTGTTATATACTCTTGTATATATATATAATAAAATGTCACAGTTGTGTTTTTAATATATAGTAAGGAAATGAGTTATTTAGAATGGTTTTTACACCTTTGCAGGATTTCACTTACACCTTTCTATATGCATTTAATTATGTATTAAAGGTGTAAAAAAATCCCTGGGTTTTCTAAAGGTTTAAATACATTTTTTGGACAATATATAACACCTTAAAATGGGTTTTAGATAGAAATTGAAGAAGCAGAAAGGTGTAGAATTATTCTTCGTTGGTACTAAGGTGTAAATAAGGTGTAGACAATAATTCCTGGATTTTCCAGAGGTGTAAATACATTTTTTGAACAATATATAACGCGTTAAAATGGATTTTTGGTACAGATTGAAGCAGCTGAAAGGTGTAAACTCATTCTTGGTTGGTACTAAGGTGTAAATAAGGTGTACAATAATCCCTGGGTTTTCTAGAGGTGTAAATAAATTTTTTGAACAATATATAACACTATAAAATGAATTTTTTGTACAGATTGAAGAAGGTGAAACGTGTAAAATAGGTGTAGAGTTATTCTTGGTTGGTGTTAAGGTGTAAATATTTCATTTGAAAGGTGTACAATAATATCTGGGTTTTATAAAGGTGTTAATACATTTTTTGAACAATATATAACACCTTAAAATTGATTTTGTACAGATAGAAGAAGCTGAATGGTGTAAAATAGGTGTAGAATTATTCCTGGGTTTTTTAAAGGTGTAAATAAATTTGGTTGGGTGTAATATATTAAATTGATCCAATTTGGAATTGTTTTTGATAACTATAAAATGAATTAAATTGAGGCAGCTGAAAGGTGTAAAAGAGGTGTAGAATTATTCTTTATTTGGTGTTAAGGTGTAAATATATATTGTTGGGTGTAATATGTCATAACTGTACCTTAGTTTAATTGATATTGTTTAATAACTCATAAAATGTAAGGGTTACTTATAAATTGAAGCTAAAAGGTGTAAAGTGGGAGTAAAAAGGTGTAAAATTACACCTTTTGGGTCTTAACAGTGTAAATATTACACTGGAATGTTAGAAGAATTTAAATTAAATTTTTTAAACGCGGCACGATTTTTGATATTTCCTATTGAGCGGTTGTGCCGCCACGTGATTGGCCGAGCGTTTGGTAGGCGTGGCTAAGTGAACAGCAAAGCATCATGGGAGCTGCGTGTCAGCATATTTCTATCCATTTAAAAACCATTACGGCCTGTATCTTAAAAATTGGCATATGTATAGGAATGGTCACGAGAGTTGGCGTCCAGATTGTGACGTATTCTAGCCTCTAAACAAGGTCCCATCATGTTTAACCCAGTCTAATTGAATAAGCCCGATCCACGAATAGTACAGTTGGCACCCTGTTTAGAGAGTTCACATACGTCATAGCCTGACCGATTGCTATATGGAGGTTATAATTTTGTTTCGGGGGTAAGTTTAAAAGGTCCCAGGTGGGAATGGGTGCATAGATGTTCCGTTTTCTTGGCAGATAAGGAAAGTGAGAACTCGGACTGTGACTCGGAACCTGGAATAGCCTTAAAGAGGAAACAGAGGAGGAGCCGGACAACTTTTACGGCCGCCCAATTGGACGAATTGGAAAAGGCTTTCGAAAGGACCCAATACCCCGACATCTACACCCGTGAGGAACTGGCCCAAAGGACCAAACTCACCGAAGCCAGAGTTCAGGTATGTGTGTTAACCCTTCTCAAGCCCCAACTGCCTATGGTGGAATTTGTGGTGGAATCCTGTCTATGGTGGAAATTGTGAATTTTGGAACAACACGCGTCACAAAAGATAAATATTTATTAAAATAATTAGTTTTTTTAAAGGATTTATTTAATCCTGTCTATGGTGGAAAATACAGTATATGGTAGAAACCTGTCTATGGTGGAAACCTGTCAATGGGGGAAACTTGTCTATTATGGAAACCTGTCTATGGTTGAAATTGTGAATTTTGGAACAATACGCGCAATACGAAATATAAATGTTTAAAATAATTAGTTCTTTTGAATGGATAATCCTGTCTATGGTGGAAACCTGTCTATGGTGGAAACCTGTCTATGGTGGAAACCTGTCTATGATGGAAACCTGTCAATTGTGGAAACCTGTTTATGCTGGAAATTTTAAATTTTGGAACAACACGCGACAAAAGATAAATATTTAAAATAACTATAGTTCTTTTGAATGGATAATCCTGTCTATGGTGGAAACCTGTCTATGATGGAAATTTTGAATTTTGGACCAATACGCGACAGAAAATTAAGATGAATGTTTAAAATGACTAGTTCTTTTAAATGAATAATCCTGTCTATGGTGGAAACCTGTCTATGGTGGAAACCTGTATAATGGAAACCTGTCTATGGTGGAAATTGTGAATTTTGGAACAACACGCAACAAAAGATAAATATATAAAATAACTAGTTATTTTGAATGAATAGTTCTTTTTAATGGATAACCCTGTCTATGGTGGAAACCTGTCTATGGTGGAAAATACTGTCTATGGTGGAAACCTGTCTGAGGTGGAAATTGTGAATTTTAGACCAATACGCGCGACAGAAAATATAAATATTTAAAATAATTAGTTCTTTTTCTTGGATATAAACCTGTCTATGGTGGAAAATGCTGTCTATGGTGGAAACCTGTCTATAATGGAAACCTGTCTATTGTGGAAATTGTGAATTTTGGAACAACACGCGCGACATGAAAAATAAATGTTTAAAATAACTAGTTCTTTTATATGAATGGTTCCTTTTAATGGCTATGAACCTGTCTATGGTGGAAACCTGTCAATGGTGAAAATTGTGGATTTTGGAACAATACGCGACAGAAAATTAAGATAAATATTTAAAATAGTTCATTTGAATGGATGTAAACCTGTCTATGGTGGAAAATACAGTGTATGATGGAAACCTGGCTATAGTGGAAACCTATCTGTGGTGGAAACCTGTCTATGGTGGAAATTTAGAAATTTAGACCAATACGCGACAAAAGATAAATATTTAAAATAATAAGTTAAATCATTTAATAGTTCTTTTAAATGAATAATCCTGTCTATGGTGGAAACCTGTCTAAGGTGGAAACCTGTTTATGGTGGAATCTCATGGGACCAAAAAAGTTCTATTAATTTGTTTAGCATACATAAGTTTAAAAACATTTGTGTTATATGTGGTCCACCTTAAACATGTTTCCACCATAAACAGGTTTCCACCATAGACAGGTTTCACTGTATTACTAATTTTGTATGACACATTTGTATTAATTTTTTGTCTAATTATATAATTGAATTCTTCTGCATTAATGTGACCAGTTTGTCAATATACACGGTGACGAGTTGACTGTGACGTGTTGTGTTGTGTTGGTTTTTTGTCCAGGTTTGGTTCAGCAACCGACGCGCCAGGTGGCGCAAACAAATGGGAAGTTCTCAGGTTAACGGCTTCAATCCACTAGGCCTACCAATGGGTTACTCAACGTCCAGTGCACCTTATCTTCTGGCCGATGCACCGTATTCGTCGTCTGCTCCAGGTGCGTAATCCAGACTGAACGGTGCGCGTTCTCGGGGGTTATCCAGTATTCACGTTCGCCGTTATCAGGGGGTAATTCATTATCTACATTTTGACATTTCAGGGGTTTTTCAGTATTTATGTTTGTCTTTTGTGTTTAAAGGGGTTTTCCAGTATTTATGTTTGTCTTTTTTTGTGTTTAAAGGGGTTTTTCAGTATTTATGTTTGTCTTTTGATTTTTAAGGGGTTTTTCAGTATTTACGTTTACCACTCAGGGGGTAATTCATTATCTATATTTGCATACCTAGGGGGTATTCCAGTAATTATGTTGTCTTTTTTAAGGGGTATTCCAGTAATTATGTTGAATTTTTTAAGGGGTATTCCAGTAATTATGTTGTCTTTTCAAGGGGTTTTCCAGTAATTATGTTTGTCTTTTTCAAGGGGTTTTACAGTAATTGTGTTGTCTTTTTAAAGGGGTTTTCCAGTAATTACGTTGTATTTTTCAAGGGGTTTTACAGTAATTATGTTGTTTTTTAAGGGGTGTTCCAGTAATTATGTTTTCTATTTTTAAGGGATTTTCCAGTAATTATGTTGAATTTTTAAAGGGGTGTTCCAGTAATTATGTTGTCTTTTTTTAAGGGGTTTTCCAGTAATTATGTTGAATTTTTCAAGGGGTTTTCCAGTAATTATGTTGAATTTTTAAGGGATTTTCCAGTAAGTATGTTGTCATTTTTAAGGGGTTTTCCAGTAATTATGTTGTCATTTTTAAGGGGTTTTCCAGTAATTATGTTGTCATTTTTAAGGGGTTTTCCAGTAATTATGTTGTCTTTTTTAAGGGTTTTAAAGGGTTATTCAAACTTCACGTTTTCGGGGGTAATCCAATATTTAAGTTGTGTTTTTTGTTTTTTATTGGTGATTTAGGAGAAACTCTTCATTCACCTTCAGGAGCAGGAATGCCCTTAGTGGGTCATCATCATCATCAGTCGATGGGCCAATCGGGTGATTCGAGGGCCAACCTCGGTTATCCGAACATTAGTGACGCGTACGTCGGAAATGGAAGCAGCATTCAGTCGCAGGCAAGTGAACCTCGGGGGCATTACTACATTATTTTTTGTGGGGGTTGTTTTAGGGGTTGTTTAGGGGGAAGGTGTGTAGGTGAGGGGTGTTGGTGGTCTCTTGTCTAACATGTGGCGGTGTCTTTCATTTCGTTACACCAACCGTATAATTAGTAACGTGATAAATGGTGAAAGTGAAAATGGAGTAAAAAAGCAGATGGGTTAGGGGGACGTTCATTAATTACGTTGTCGTTGTGGCCAC
>JAVBJR010000927.1:0-2768 GCA_031546965.1 Dysgonomonas sp. | reverse complement strand
GGAACCTCATTATAAAAAACATTTGATGTAAAAAACGCCTTGATATTAGTAAACCCCAATATAATAAAAACATAGCTATGTATTATAAGCTATTTCCATTGGACAAATTTGTCCTATTGGAAATTTACACAACAGAAAATTGATGTGTGTTATGAAACGTGGCCCACATCAATTTTCTTGTGGCCCGCATCGAAAAGGCCCTGTGGTCCATATAAGACCACAAAGATTTCAGTAGTGGGCCACACCATGCCATATGAATTTCGTTGTGGTCTACATCCTGCCACTAAAAATTTTTAAAACGATGTGGACCACAACTAAATTCATATGGCATGATGTGGCCCACTACTGAAATCTTTGTGGTCTTATATGGACCACAGGGCCTTTTCGAAGTGTGGTCCACAAGAAAATTGATGTGGGCCACGTTTCATAACACACATCAATTTTCTATTTCCAATAAATTTAAAATATTGGAATTCCGAAGTTTGCCACCAAGTTTGACGATTTTGGTTTTGCACTATTCCATGCAGACTTCCGACTTTGCCAGGTTATTTTCATATTAATATGAGATTCTCTGGGTCTATTATATATTTATTATCTTTTTATAGTGTGCTTATACAGTGACTGTATATGACATGACAATTACAAGTTTTTTTATGTAGGATTATAGACATGATTGTCAAAAAACCAGTTCATTAATTTAAATTATAGATACATCCGATTTGCATGACCTTATATACTGTCTCCATATTTAATTTGGCAGATGACATGATTTAAACCCTCGCAGTCGTGTGTTTTCAGCACTGAATTGCTTGAAATTGGACATTGTGACGATACACTTTTTGTATCGTGAACTTCATTGCTCGTTGCATTTTTCACCCAAAAGTCAGGAATTCTGTCAAGCAACAAGAATTTAGGTTATTCTAGCAGAAATGTAAATGTGTATTTCGTAATGAAATTATACCTTTTTCTAGTTAAATGTTCCAACATTTTGTCCATAGTTTCTTTATTGGAAATATGTGCTAATTTTCCACCATGTGTTTCGCACTCGGCTTTTGCTTTTTCAAAAGTGGCAGGGATTCCTGTTTTTTGATAACAACTATCTTCATGATGTTTTTCCACACATGATTCTCCTTGAAATAGTAATTTGTGGTATTACAATTTTTCAGAAGTTTATATAGGAAACACTTTGAGACTAAATGTGTTATACCTGAATATTGACAAATATAATTGCGTTTCTTGTGGCATATGCCCTTCTGCAAAACACCTTCATTGTCTATGAAATTAGCTTGGCATTTTGCTCCTTTTTTCGAAGGTTCATTCATTGAAATGTCATCTTCTCCTTGAACCCAATAACTTTCTGTTCTAAATTCAATAAAATAATATATGTAATTGTGTTGGCTTGGAAAAATAATTATTTGGCATCTTCTAATATATAGTGCATGAAATATACAATTGTATGTTAAAGTGCTTGAGTTCTTCTAAATCTTGATTGGCCTCTGGTAATTCCCCTCCACTGTTTTCGCAAAATATAACTGCTTCTTTATATGTCATTTTCAGTTTTGGATATATTTCGTATTTATTTTCATTTTGAAGTTCCTTATAAGCTGGAACTGTTTCGATAAATTGGAGTTATTTTGGTAGGTGTGGTAGGGTTAAATACTGTAGTTTATTTATTACCAGGGTATTCGCAAATGAAGCTGTTACTGTCATTACATGGATTTGAAAATATTGACCAGGTTTTGGAACATGCACATTTCATATTTTCATTTTCTGGGTTTGGTAGTGATGGTTTATTTTTGCCACTTTTGTATTCTGATCCATCGCTGTTCTTCCATTGGTTGTATTTGCTGTCAAATGTGACTCCGACCCAAACCTTCGGAATTAGTCTTGCAAAATGGACAAAAGATATTTAACATTCCATGTGGAAAATAATTAATATTACTTGTACCTACCCATTATCATGGTTCTTCAACTGTTTCTGAGTAATAGATGTCCATGATCTGGAAACAAATTTTACATGAACACAATAGTAGACCCATTGAAAACTTAACAAGACGTGAAATAAATGTGCATATAGTTCTTCCGCATTCAAGGTTGCAGTGATTGTTGTAGCTAAAATGGATTGCACTTATAGAAAAAGCAAATATTACAAAGTTTTGGACATTTCTAACATGTAAATGTCCACAATTTAGAAGGTTTGTATAAGTTTGCGTGAACTTTGAAGGCGTTTAACAAGTATCAGATGATGTCAATTTAAGAGCAACTTTGGATGCAGAGGAACTGAATAATTTGTTAATTCAATTAAAATAAAACACAAAATTGTATAGTCTGTTTGAAATAAATTGCTACTTGTCTTTTTTGATGGCTTCTTCTATAAATTTCCGTTCTTCTTCAGTCTGGATTTCCAATAATTTTCCTTTTTGATGCATACAAAACTTCTTGGCATCTTTAAATTTTTTCTGCTTTGTGATGAACTTGTAGCATTTGTCTCCAAATACCAAATCATCTTTCCCACACTGTGTAACTAAAAGTCATCATTGTAATTGTGATACATATTGCTTACATCTTCCAAATTGGGTACCTATATACCTTCATATTGACAGATGAAGCTTAATCTGTAGAGACATGACATGGCTTGCCAACGGAAATTGCCTTTCTGACCAATGGCGATGCATTTGTCACTCTTTCTGGCAGATTCCTTTAAAAGACTTGTGAATTTCACTTCAACGTTTTCGCTCAGATACCTCCATTTATTATCCACCTTATTA
>JAVBJR010000528.1:0-8085 GCA_031546965.1 Dysgonomonas sp. | reverse complement strand
TTAATACTTCTTATTATAGAACTAGTATTAACATTCACCTCATTATCAGCCAAAGTAGGAAAAACGACAATATCCTTAGGCGTGTTATCCTTTTTTTCGGTTTCTATACCCAACGGATAATTAGGATCGTACGCTTTAAGAGTTGTTACTCCTTGATTAATCGGATCGAGGTACGGTTTCATTTGCCTGTTTACACCTTGCATATAATCCCAATGGTAACCAAACTTTCCGTAATAATCGGATAAGAGCAGCAAACTGCAAGTAGTAGCCCCACCTGTTAAAGTACCTACAATCAAACCATTTTGATTAAATATGGGAGCTCCCGATGAGCCACCTTCTGTAACACTGTTGCCATCGTACTTCACGCGCCACTCGGCATTAGGAGCACCTTTAATACGATTGTCGCCTTCGTCATATGTGGAGGTAACAAGAGATTCCTTATACGTTATTATTTTCTTTACATCTGTATTAGGATGATGTATTACGACCCCCGAAGTGGCAGCCACATCATTCCTATCCCAACCATTATAATAGGGCTTCCATTCTTTGGGAACATTTTCCTTAAATTTCAATAAAGCACCGTCAGAACCCCTAATAGTTACATTAGCTGTTGTTTCTTCGATAGGAGCATTTACTAAAATATCAGTTCCAACCAACGTCCTGGTCGTTGCAGGTATTGCTGTTCCTGCTCCATTTTGACAATTTGGAAATTCATAATTAAAGTATGCTATAATTGTTTCATACTCCGGAAAGCCTATATCGTGAACAAAGCAATGATTAGCCGTTAGTAAATAAGGTGTACCATCTCGTCTCGTATTATTCACTAAACTTCCGGTACAACCATACCACGATCCATGCTGAACCACATACATTACTACTCCTCTTTTTTCATTCTGCCAATTGTCGCCTTCAGAGCAATTTATATTGATCATACATGGCAAAGAACTGTTCACTTTGGGAGGTGGCGAAGGAGTTGACCTATATGTCTGAAGCGTTTGGTTATTATATATATAACCAACTTCCTTTATTATAAGGCGAGGAGTTTCTTTTGACGTGGCAGACGCCACATATTCCAAAGTAATCTTCTCTCCTGAAATTATTTCCGTAGCAAATTTTCCCCCTTGAGGATGCGTACTTCGGGTATAGGCTCCTAGTACCTGCGATTGATCGTCATTGTAAATAAATAATTTAGCTCCTTCGGGAATATAAAAATCTTTATAGCTGATAATTAACCCTTCTGCACCCTCTGCTACGATGGTTTGTTGCCATATTTTTGTTGAATCAGGGAGAGTTGTCCAATTTCCAGTTGTTTCAATATCAATATCCGTGGGAAGTACTTCTGCAATCTTCAGTGCACCATCGTTTCTTTTTACAGCCTCATCTTCCCGTATTAATTTTTTTATATCTAAATTGACAGGAATATTCGATATCGAAAGGGTAGATTTTAAAACATTCTTTTGATTAAAACTGGGAGGAACACCCCCTTCGCTAATCTGCCCAAAGGCTGATAAGCTAAATATGAAAGAAATTAACAATATTAGAGTCTGTATATTAATCATTGTTTCAAAAGTATTTGTGTATTATTTATTGCATCTATTAAAAGAAAAACGTATTTATTTACATCATCTTTATTTACCAATTCATTTGCTTCAAAAATAATCTTTGCATGACTATAATGAGGCTCTCTGCGTTTCAAACTGTCTGTTACAAATAATAAGAGCTCTTCTTCGTTTTTATCCTTAATTAAAGGACGTTTTTCTTTGCACAAATTTAATCTTTCTGACAATAATTCGGGGCTGGCTTTCATATAAATAGTTAAGCCTGCATTATTCATCACTTTCATATTGTCAAAAAAACAAGGAGCACCACCACCTGTAGAAATTACTACATCTTCGAATTGAGCAACTTCTTGTAATATTTTATTTTCTATTTCTCTAAAGCCATCTTCTCCGAATTGTTCGAATAGCTGGGCAACTGTTTTATTATATCTATTTTGGATAAAATGGTCTAAATCTACAAATTCGAGGTTCAGCGATTTTGCTAACTCTCTGCCTGCTGTAGTTTTACCGACGCCCATATATCCGATTAAGAAAATGCGTGTCATAAAATACTTTTTACAAAAATAAGAAAATAAATGCAGGCTGAATCATTCGTAAACAAATATTAAGGTATCACAGACTCAAGTAGCAAATGTGATATCTTAATTTTACTGTTTTGAGATGAAATAAATCAGTGATTGATATTGAATTTGGTAGTATAAAAATAGTTATGATGGTAAATAGTTCGATAACCGTTGTTCTGTTAAATCCTAATAACCTGAGTTCGATTAATATTTAGGGGGTAAAAGGGGCAAAATAAGGCGAAAAATCATTGTATTTAAAGTGTTGAATTTTAATATTATAACAAATAATCTGCCTTATGATTTGCTTTGATAAAGTTACTGAAATCTATTCAATAGTTGATGAATTCTGTAAAATTTTTCAATCCTGTACCTCTTCTTTCCTTCTAGGCAATAAATCTAAGCGTCCTCCAAGAATGAGTAGCTCAGAGGTTATTACCATCACCTTATTGTTCCATTTAAGTGGTTTTCGAACCTTTAAACACTTCTATATCTTCTATGTGCAAAAACATATGAACAAAGAGTTTCCCTCCACAGTCTACTATAACCGTTTTGTAGAACTGATGCAAAGTAACCTGATGCAAATGACAATCTTTGCAAATACTTGTTGTTTGGGGAACGGGTTATTCTTCATGTAAGAGAGAATAAACAGTAATTTATCTCTTATAAAGGGTAATTGACTGCTTTTTCTTCCATAAGAAACTCGTATACGAGCCTTCCCTTTCAAGGTAAAATGGGAATGATATTCATCCCAATGATGTTTAAAGGTGGGTGAAAATGCTTCAAATTCCGATAGGCTAAAACCTGTTAATGATAGAAATTGCTTTAGATTTTTTCGAATCTTGTCGTATTTCATGTGTGAGTATTAAAATCTCAAAGTTATGTAAAAGAATGCTTTAATTATCTATTGAAGATAAACTCTAGTGTATATAACAATCGCAAAAAATATAACAACGGAAAATATAAAAGCCAATATAGATATCTATTTACCTGTACTGGAATCTAAATACGATAAGGTGAAAGAATATATATCCTATGATGAATGGCCCGGACGGCAGTATTTCTTATATAAACGTAGAAACTAATTCTCCTCAAAAAGAAAATTCAAAACCTATTCTGAATCCAGACTTGTCTATATCGGGATTATTCAGATAAGTGAGTCGTCTCACGTAATCGATTCTGAAAAACTTAAATATGTTTTCGATTCCCACATTATATTCCATATAAGGTTTTGAACCCATTGCGTATACGTTAGTGGGAAATATCAGTAAATCTTTATTGTAAATCGGATTATTATCCTTTGATAAATGCCCAAAGAATCCTTTGAAACCGGCAACTTCCCTCCATTTTAATCGTTTAATAAGAGGAATGCGGTTAAACAACCATCCTCCCATGCGGTAATTAATATCCCAGGAAAATTGCGAATCGTTTAAGAATTCCAACGGATTAAGCAAGCTAAATGCTCCTGTCTGAACGGTAATAGAACTATTAGCATTACCCGATAACAACAAGGGAAATGGAACCAAACCCCAAATTTTTTCGCCTCTCAGCACAAGTCCAATACGTCCATAAGGAGCAATCCATAGCGCTTTATCGAAGCTTAGCGAACTCTTCTTATATTTATATTGACCTCCCAAAACATCATCAAATCCCATTATATACGAATATACAATGGTATACCCTTTTGACGGCAAAGACTGACGGCGGCGTTTCTGCTGGTAAAATTTCTCGCCATGAGCATATCGTATATCAAACCCTACTTCGGTAGTTTTCTGATTACCTGCGTCATATAGATTTCCGAACTCATCCGTCTTCTGAAATTTTAGTTCTCCGGCAGCCTCTTCGTTATGTGTTCTTCCATAAAAATTATATGAAAAACCACCTTGATATTCATGTATATAATTCAGTTCCATCATTCGGTCATAAGTCATATTATTATAACTTCGGGATCCGATAGACAGGAATATATTGTCACGTTCTGCTTGCAGATACCTCTGTCCTAAAGGATTTACGTCATACTTATAGCCAAAAGAAAGGTTGTGCTTTGGATATTCATCTTTATGGTATTTCTTCTGATTAAACGACCACGTAGCTTCGCCATAATACTTCCATTTACTATCCTTTGTTCCGTATGCAAGATATCCGTACAAGTAAAAATGAGGATGGAAATTTTTGTTTGTAGAACCCGTCAGACGAATACGATTACCTTCGAGGTTATTGAAACTATAAAAAGTAAGTGCTGTTCCCAAATCCAGTTTATTTTTATCCTCATCGCTGTTTGTGGGAAGGTACTGGCTAGTTACAATATCAATTGTTTTGAGTGTTACATCTACAAATTTATTGGCTCTAAATTCGTCCATCATTTCACCCAAACGATAGTCTTTATTAACTATCTTGGGTCTGTTGTCATCCCAGTATCTTTTATCGTGTTTTTTGTAGTCGGACAAATATACTAGAGGAGAAGATGTCCCAAATGCAGCATCAACAGGAAGATTAAAAATAAAATTTTCGAATGTTTTTTCTTTTTCCACATAAAGCTTTGCCATTCCGTACATCGATAAATCTATAGAAGTGGTAAACCTTAATGGAACCCATAGGTTAGACGATTTTTCTTCATATTCCTGTGTAATGAGCATATTATCCACATAATTCACATTGATTTTTGAGGGAACCCGAAACGAAACCCTTTTGATTGCATAAGGAGCATCGGGCTGCACATAAATATTCCCTATAAATCCAACATCTTGTGTGTTGAAAGGAACAAAACCTAGATTTACATATTTCTTTTGGTCTATAGTTACCGTATCGATAATGTACCACTTATAAAAACTAACGGATGATACGCTGCTCAACGGACTTACAAAATCGTGGTACAGCATATGTATATTATTATCGGTGATAGTAATATCTTTAAAAATTTCGGCAACTACCGTTTCCATCGATTCGGTATTCATTCGTTCGTCAAGACCTTCGAGTTGATGTGCCACAACTATCCTACGCGAATCTTGCGGATTTTTCCGGTAATACACATTCGACTTTGTTTCGCGTATCGAAAAGGGTAATATCTTTTTATTATCTATTTTGGAAGTATCGGCATATTTCGCAGCAAACTTTAGCCCTTTGAGTAAGCCTGTACCCGGTTTATAATCATTTAAGGCAAACATAAGACGATCGTATTCGTCACTCATATAATAATCTTGACTGGTTATCAAGTAATCATATTTATTTGCTATTACTTTTTTGATAAGTTCTACTGCCGGATTGTCTTTCTTAGAATATTTCTCCTTTCCGGGCTTTACCACTACCTCTCTCAATTGTACGCCGTCGGCTTTCAATTTCACATCAAGTTGAGTGGTTTTATTGGTTGATACGGTTATTCTTCGAGATTCGTACCCTATCAAGGATATTACAAGCACATTTTTTGCTTTGTTGTTGGTTATCGAGAATTTACCATTTTCGTCGGAAAGTTTTCCGACATCGGTTCCGTCAAAACGTATGGTTGCAAATTCGATAGGTTCGTTAGTGGTTGAGTCTCTCACAACTCCCAGTACAGATGTGTTTTGTGAATATATTGCGAAGTTAGAGAACAGGGCAAAAAGCACTATCATCACCAAACGGTAAATTCTTAAATTGTATACGATCGATATCCTCATTCTAATCTTTACATTTTGGCTTAGCCCCACCCAACCTCCCCTTCGGGGAGGAGCTAAAAAACTCCCTCTCTGTACCTCCTCTCGCCTTTCTGAGAGGTTGGGCGGGGCTTTTATTACATCAATTTGCGATATCTCACACGCTTAGGTTCAACATTTCCCAAACGGGCTTTCTTATTTTCTTCGTATTCGCTGTATGATCCCTCAAAATAGAATACTTCAGAGTTTCCTTCAAAAGCCAAAATGTGTGTACAGATACGATCCAAGAACCAACGGTCGTGGGAAATAACCACGGCACAACCTGCAAAATTCTCCAAACCTTCCTCTAAAGCTCGTAACGTATTTATATCTATATCATTGGTAGGCTCATCGAGCAACAATACGTTAGCTTCGGCTTTCAATGTGAGAGCCAAGTGCAAGCGATTACGCTCACCACCGGACAGTACGCCACACAATTTTTCCTGATCGCCACCTGCAAAATTGAAACGAGACAGGTAAGCTCTTGAGTTGATTTCCTTACCTCCTACCCTGATAAAATCAGATCCGTCAGACACTACTTGATAAACCGTTTTACCCGGATCTATCGATTCGTGAGCCTGATCTACATAAGCAGTCTTCACCGTTTCGCCCACCTCAAATGTACCTTTATCAGCAGTTTCCAATCCTTGAATCAAACGGAAAAGGGTAGTTTTACCGGCGCCATTGGGTCCGATAATACCAACGATACCATTGGGTGGAAGCGAAAAATCGAGGGCATCAAACAAGAGCTTATCACCGTAAGCTTTAGTTACACCATGTGCTTCTATTACTTTATTTCCGAGACGAGGACCATTAGGAATAAATATCTCTAACTTTTCTTCTCTATCTTTTTGATCTTCATTCAAAAGTCTTTCGTAAGAGTTCAAACGCGCTTTTCCTTTGGCTTGACGGGCTTTAGGTGCCATTCGCACCCACTCTAACTCATGTTGCAGGGTTTTGCGGCGTTTGCTCACTTGTTTCTCCTCCTGCTCCATACGTTTGGTCTTTTGCTCCAACCACGAGGTATAGTTTCCTTTCCAAGGAATACCTTCGCCACGGTCAAGCTCAAGAATCCATCCTGCTACGTGATCCAAGAAGTAACGGTCGTGGGTAATACAGATTACCGTACCTTTATATTGTTGTAAATGTTGCTCTAACCAGTCGATAGATTCAGCATCCAAGTGATTGGTAGGCTCATCGAGCAACAACACATCGGGCTCTTGCAACAACAGGCGGCAAAGAGCTACACGACGTTTTTCTCCTCCTGATAGGTTCTCTGTCAATTGATCTTCGGGTGGACAACGCAAAGCATCCATTGCTCGCTCCAACTTATTATCTAAATTCCAAGCATCCGAAGCATCTATTTTATCTTGAAGTGCTGCCTGACGGGCAAACAATGCATCCATTTTATCGGCATCCTCATAATATTCGGGCAATCCAAACTTTTCGTTAATAGCCTCATATTCTGCCAAAACATCCATAATGGGTTGAACGCCTTCTTGTACAATCTCTTTTACGGTTTTAGTAGGATCCAGTTTAGGATCTTGTTCCAAATAGCCGACACTATATCCTTTATCCGAAACTATTTCGCCTTGAAATTCTTTCTCTATACCCGCTATAATTTTAAGCAAACTCGATTTTCCCGATCCGTTGAGACCAATAATACCAATTTTAGCTCCATAGTAAAACGACAGGTAAATGTTTTTCAATACTTGCTTCTGCGGAGGGTAGATCTTATGTACCCCAATCATCGAAAAAATAATCTTTTTATCTTCTACTGACATATGTGTTTTTTATTTATTTACTTTTTTTTTCTTATTTGCTGAATCATCATATTATTGCGGCTATCATCATCGAATGAAATAATACTACGGATAAAATCGATCCTTCTGATTCCTACCTCATGCGAATTACCGGTTCCTAATGTCAATTTACTTAGTTTATCTACATCTTCAAAATCAGACCTAAGTACAGTTTGTTCAAATTGGGTAAGATAAATCGTATCAGGCTTAAATTCCTTTACTTGAAATACAGTTGCCGGATCGTTATAGTTTTTATTGCAAAAAAGAAAATCTCCCGGTTGAAGATTATCTATCCACGCCTGTTTAGCATCTTGTCCGTACGTTTTTGCGAAATTTCCTTCCGCTGCCTTTACTATTTTTTGATGATCTAAAACAGTATAAACAATAGCAGATGTTACAACTGCTAACGATATTATTAAACTAGCTAGAAATGTTGTGGCGGAAACGCTTCTGCTTGAATTTTCTAGCAAGTGCGAGCAAAAACCAATCTCCATGA
>JAVBJR010000125.1:0-25514 GCA_031546965.1 Dysgonomonas sp. | reverse complement strand
CGATATATCGATTACGCACAAGCTCACACGACGAATTAATTACTTGAACCACTGGCGCTGTAATTGTACACAATTACCAAGCGGATTGAAATTGTGCACCTCAACCGGTTAAGGTGCACAATTGATGACTTTCTACCTGAACCGTAACATGTACATTGACTCAAAGAAACGTGTATTATCCAAGCTAGAACAAACATATTTACGACTTTCATTGTATTTCGTTTTCATTGTCATTCCCCATTGGGTTTTGCAAGCAAACAAGCAAACCAAGCTTATGCTTCACTGCGATCCCAAGAAGCCTTGTGATAGCTGCACGTCAGTACATAAAATTTGCTTATAAAAACAGCTATTAAAGCATTTACCCATCACCTCAAACACATAGTATGCACAAGGACCTTCATCAACCAATACTGCTTTGCATTAGAATGAAGAGTCACTGAAAGAAACATGTATGTCGAAGAACAATAAAACTATAGCTGACATTTTGTGCCCCATGGAAAATACATTTACACATTAATTATTTTTCATGCGCGTACTTGCATTGCCGTCCCCAATTCGGTTTTGGCTCGGCAGTTCTGACATTGCTTAATTGCAACCCCACATTGTGCAACCGTTTCACTGCATGACATCGATGCGTGGGTCAAGCAGGCAATTTTCCCAAGGGGCTCGGCCGGCCACATTTTTATCATTGCTGCTCCGTTTGTTGACCGATTTCAAATCATTTTTCACCAAGATGCTCAGAATTGTGTTGCCATCCTTTCCTAAATTGGAACTACACTCCTTTCGAATGACATTGATTACCGACATCAAGGTCAAGTGTGACGTCATTAACAGATGTCCACAGTAAATGGACCAACTTTGTTCATAGCCATTATCCACGTGCAATCACTCTTTTCGCAGCTATTTCCAATCAGGCGATACTTTTGGTTCACAGTGTATATGTTACCGCCAATGTGAGAAACCCACCAATGTGAGAAATTGGTGTCACAACACTATCATCCTATGTTATGACGCTCGGGCCTGGCACGTTAAAAAACCTAACCTAACCTAAATTAAACTAACTAACCTAACAATTCACATCCCCGCACACAATTAAACAATTCATGTTTTAATGAACGAAGCGATATTTGCGTGTTTCAGGGTTTTTCTTCTAACAGAAATATCGCATTGTGACGTCAATTTCTCACATTGGCGGTTTCTCACATTGGCGTCTACATATGTATGATAGAAAAATCACAGAATAGGAGAATAGAATAGTGTGGCCATGCATTTTCCCTATATCAAAGACTGATAACTGCATGTATGAGGACGTATTCAGATTAGCATTAAAATAACATGCATGCGCGCCATCATGCGCAAGTGTTTTAACAAAAAGTTGTTAGATGTGCGCATGCGCCGAGGTGTCGTTCCGGTGGACAAAATGCACATGATCTATTGCCTCAAATGGGCGTCATTAAAAGGTGAAGCTGGTTTTTTGGTGGCGAGACGAGATCGGTGTAGGCCTACAACTGCTGCACTAATCGACCTGTAATCAAGGCCCATTGCGGTGCAAACTTTAAGTACATGGTGCAGCAGCGTCTAAGTACGACAAACGCCAAGCAACACTATTTTCCACATATTGCCCTGAACACTCTTTAATAACTATAAAGTGACTATGCCAATATACAGCGATCAGATTTTTATTCGCAAAATAATTACCTCAGCTATGCTTTTTAAAAGGCAAGATTATATTCATTAAAAAACACATGAATATGGCAAGTTCCTGATAAAACATGATCCCATTATGTTTTCGTATTTTGTTAAAAATACATATATAACAGTGAAACCTGTCTATGGTGGAATCTCAAGGGACCAGAGACAGGTTTGTTTAAACATTTATAGTGCAGTCAGTCTGTTCCCAAAATAGTCGAATCTCCCACCATAGATAATTTTCTACAATAGACAGGTTTAACAATGTTCATATATCGTTATGAACCTTGTGAAATTATGTATATTATATGGATTTGTAGTTTGTGAAGCCTTGCAAAAATCATGCATTGAATTAAAAATTACAAAACACCATTTTATGAGTTGTGCATTTATTTGGATGATGGAAAAAGATTAATTTTTGTTTTGGCACGTGTGTAGCTATTGTGAAGTCATATTGATAAGAAATGTGAATTAATATATACTTATGCAAGCGGATCTCACAGAAACATGCAGAAAATTATAATTGCTGCTAATGGTGTAGTCGTCATACATTAGGGAAATTGTTAATTACAGGGAGGCAATAATGGAAAAAGTTGGGTCGATGATATAATTGGACTAATACGTGATGCTGAATATTGCTGTTGATTTTGCTTACATACAATGTATTATATATATGATATAAATGCGAATTGTTCTGCTTGTCAGTTAATGACAATGTACACCAGCAACTATATAGCATGCATGGCTTCACTCCATAATGAATCTAAATATATAGTTAAATTACTGCAAAATTAAATTATATATTTAATGAAATCCATTGCTGTTTTAATTATTACCATATGAAATATATTTCAATACTACCACATATACATGAGTTGCTTCCACACAGGGGAAGTGAGATAATAATAAATTTCAGGTACAACTGATTATTTTCTATACAACGGTAGTATAACTTTTATTTCTTGCCTTCTTATATAGGCATTGAAAGAGAGATTATACAATCCCAAATAATTGCATATCTAGTCGTCATACTCCTAAGACATTAATTAAGAAATAAGTAAATAACTACTAAATTTTCAACTAATTATGAATGATAATAAAATACAGATCCTGAATCATACATATAGCTGACTTAATTGCATAGGTGGAAATAGTTAAATATCCATTGCAAACGATTGACATGCAACATTGCGGCATTCTTATTACCATTGGACTGATAATATGTTTGATTGCCTGTATAAAGTTGGAATGAAAATATGTATGACAGTGCATGTTGAAAATGGTACAACACTGCAGTAGTGCTTCACTGCAGAGCATCTGTTGTCAACAGTGAAGTGACGACTCGTGGGCAAATGCAAATTTTTTGTTGTGATTACTCCTCTGTTCCTTTGCTGATTTCAAATCTGTTTTCGCCAATGTGTTTGAAATTACCATGGTCAAATATCTCTAATTTATACAACCCACATATCTTCAAAACTGGCAAAGATAAATTTGGAATGACCTTGCCTGAATGTTCCAAGGTCAAAAATATCGTCACCAATGGATGTCCCCCCATGATATTACAGATGGAAACGTCATTTATATATTTACAATTCTTCACCTCAATTTTAAGATATTAGCAATCTGACCAGACTTTTGGGACACCCTGTATATCTAGTAAGATATATGAAACACGAGCCAATATTGTACTAAGCAATTTATGTAAAAAGAAATTAATATAGAATATACAGCACAATATTGGGCATACTGCAATATACTATAAAAGAGGAAAAGGGAGATGCATGTGTTTTCCGCATGCAGTAAGCCTATAAGGTACGAGTAGCACGTATTTTTATTGATTCATGTGATGTTTAGTTGTGACAAGACATGGCTGCTTGCACCTGTCAACAGCCTTGTAACGTGACAGTGAGCCTCTCAGCTTAATTCCCTTGCCCTATCTTCTTCCAACGTCATCATTCTCAAGTTACACAAGTACCTTTCATGTTTACCGTTAAAAAATATACCACTAATGACGTGTCTTGTAACGCCATGTCTGCATTACCTATCTCCCAACACTTTGTCATATTTTTTAAGACAAAACATAAACTTTGATTGTGTGTGCATGTATCATTTTATATTGTGTCGAGGGATATCCATGAATTGCACAGCTGGGTATATAATCAGCAATTATCATTTCAATATAACAATCGTTAAATTATTATATACAGTACATATTAATGCAATTTTATCAAAAGTTTATTAAGAATAAACAATTTCTCCATGAGGAATGTGAAACACAGGTTACTTAAATATAATACCAGGTAATATTAGGTATCATATACAGTTTTTCTCACTATAAAGCAATGGAGTGATTCCTTGCTCCCTGTTAATTGGCTGAAGATTTTCTTTCAAATGAAGTAGTATACTCTAACAATTTAAAGGAAGCCACCTATACTCCATTGCTTTAGTGAAAAAGACTGTACTGTATATAGATATGTGCATGGCACAAAATCAAGCTTTCCTACACTACACTATACTATACTATGTGTGATAACAGACTGCTTCCCTGCATAGCTGTAGAAAAAGTTTCGGTCATGTGTGTGTATGCAGTATCATAGTAAAACAGTATCATGCACTATAATTTACAAATGATATCTTCACTTCAGTGAAACATTTAACATTACATATGCATGCAGTAAGATATTTTTATTTCGATGTTATTGCCCTGCATGGCAAAAATATTTTATTGTCATGTACCATGCAGAATAGCAAATAACACATTGGTGATTCATCTAATTGTTGCAGGGGATTAATTATTTGATTTGTTATGGTAAATGGCGTAGCACTTGTCCTTGAATGTTGTTTTCAAGTTTTAGATATTGCATAGTTCAAATTTAAAAGTTGGAGATCAGATTAATCAGGGTTACTACCAAACCCGTGAAGTAAATTTCCCTGACAAAATTGTGGCAAATTCCTCGAGTTTTCCCTGAATTTTTAGCCAAAATCTAAATTCCCTGCATGAGTTTTCCAGATTTTCCCTGTTGGTAGCAACCCTGGTAATCTATACATATAATAATATAAATTGCTTGCAAGCAAGTTAACCTATTATTTTTGTAGGAAATAGTACAAATGCCCAATTTCATTAAGCACCTCCCACTGCCAATATGGTGGCCAAAGTGAGGCAAAAGCTGAAATGTGGTTTTCTCACATAATGACGTCATTTCGCTTATGTGAGATAGGTCAATTGATATAGCTCAGTTCAGTTGCTGCTAAAATACAATCTACGACTTCTATGCCCTTAGCACCACCATGACCATTGCAATTGAATATCACCCTACTTGAACTAACCATCACATGATGGGGCCAAAACACACAATATGTGATGGTCTGTGATGGTTACCATCACATACCATCACAAAAATCCATCAAGACCATCACATATTGTGTGTTTTGGCCCCATCATGTGATGGTTAGTTCCAGTAGGGTTAAACTTTATTTTTTCTTCAGCCAATGGCAGAAAATGAAAAGGGTCAATTACATTGCACTGTGCTTTTATATTTAAAAGATATTTAAAAGATAAACACTATTTGAAGCTCCCAATTCGATAATTAAATATAATGATGTGAATAGAGCACAGTTCACTTGTTTTATATACATTTACAATGTTCATTTATCAATTACAATGCTAACATTTGTTACGCATTATGTGAGCTTAACTATATTTACATTAATTGTTTGTTTTGCATCTGTTATCTTATAATGACAAGATTATCTTGAAGATATGAAGAAACTTATTTGTCAACAGTCTAAGTACACCTTGGAAA
The DNA here is from genome assembly GCA_031546965.1 of Dysgonomonas sp. Classification (GTDB taxonomy): domain Bacteria; phylum Bacteroidota; class Bacteroidia; order Bacteroidales; family Dysgonomonadaceae; genus Dysgonomonas_A. The sequence goes on along the minus strand of JAVBJR010000125.1, from coordinate 20,022 downwards.
TCTTTTATCTTGTTAATTTACACACGGTACAACTTGTTGGCTTTTCCAATAAAATTATCAGCAAATTTTTTTTTCAGGGATGTTATCGATTATTATTTGTGATCATTTACTAAGAATAAATGTATTTGTTTTATATATATTTTCCAGTCAACACAAGATACACACAGAATATGTCTGCAAAGTTTAATCGATACGACTTGTTTGATTTATTTTCTGTCGCGTACAATTTGTTCAATCTTCAGTGTGGAATGTCTTTAATATTTTGATCACACTATGAACCAAACAAAGTTAAAATATAGAATCTACATTTTTTACTCTCTGTATATATGCACAATGATTCATTCACATTTCTTTTTTTTACAGAAATCACAAGTCATAAAATTAGTATATATAATATGCCATACCACATGCACACTATAGAGTAAAAATCAGACAAGTGACGGTACATGGCACAATGGAAACAAGCTCCAAATTTCTTTGGTATATGCAATGCTTAATCAATAATAACTAGTACTACTACTACTATTCGATCTTACCGAAAAACATGAAACTAACAAACCGGTGAAAAGGAGTCGTGCTTGGGAAGAAAAATACGATTCTGTATTTCGATTCATACCACGTGAAATTAGGAAATTATCTGTCATGCACATACTCAAATCCACAGTGGGTGTGATGTATAATAATAATATCAAAATATGCAGGTGAGTTTTATTATTGGTAACAAGGAGTTATTTACCGGTTGTTTCCTTGGAAAGGACCATCACATCTCGGTCATCAACGTGTCCATCATCTCCGGTAGATGGTGGCCGATGACGCATAGACAAACTCTTCTTTCTTGATGGAGAATGTTTCAGTGCTGGATGCGTCAAGCAATACAACACAATAATGAGTAAAACCTGAATTCAAATCATTGATATAGAACTTACAGAAAAAAATATAATATATCATACAGCCAATAAATATCCAACTCTACATATCAAAAATAATATGCCAAGTACTACAATGCACAGAGGAAAACACCCAATTGCTTAAGAAGCTCTATGCTATCAAGTTATTATTAAAATAACAAATTAGCATGGTATTGTTTTATTTCATTAATTTCATTAATTTAATTAATTTTATTAATTTCATTAAATCCCAACTGCTAAAAACTCTTTCATGACTATTAACATTTTGGCCTTATACTTCAGAAAACAATAAGAATCATAACTAAATTAAATTACAAATATTGTATTGAAATTGCAAATCAATGCAGATACAATTGACTTTTTCCACATTTAAAGGTGAACTGACAAGGTTTTGTAGCATACCCTGGAAAGTGTGCAATTCTATAGAATTGATGCCAATAAAACGATTGGCACAAACGAAACTTTTTTTAAATTTGTTACAAAAAGTTAGGAGTAGTTAAAGAGTGTGACGCCCTGGCGTCATGGAAGGACGGTGTCACCGCGCCGGTGTCGCAGTATCCTATTCTGGCAAAATTTGAATTTTCAGCCAATGAGGCCAAGTGCTTCTGCGGTTTCGGCCAATGCCAGAGCTTATCAAAGGCGCTCCAGTGTACATATCTCACAATATACTACTCAGTATACTCCACAGATATGAAACTAAATGATCAATATCTGTGGCAATAATGCTTGAAATGACCTCAAATTTTCAGACCATGTTCCTAAATTAGTGGCAATCAGCTGCTAGCTTTTTCAGGGTATGTTGCAAAACCTTGTCAGTTCACCTTTAAGCCACCATTGGCTGAAAAGTTTTTCGAAATGACGTCATTATGAGAGAAAAATCTGGTTTTCAGCCAACCACATTTTCCAGCTTTTGCCTCACTTTGACCTCCATTTTCCTTACTTTGGCCATGAAATTGTCCAATTATATAAAAATACATTGTGTTAATGTTAAATTTATAGAACTTTACATAATTGAGTACCAATTGGAAGTCTGCATTGTTTGATACACTATATATAGGTAAAAGTTTTTTCAACAGTTGCAATGTCTACTAATTATTCTCTCACCGATATACCTGGGTGTTTCCCCTAATAATAAAACTCATAAGAAAGTCACTACAACTACTAACTAACTAACAAACTAACTACCTACAGATCCAACAAACTGAATATGTGAACAGGCAAATAATAATCTACTTTTTGTTTTTAGTATATACTACGTGTGGTTGACTTTTTCGCGGAGCATTTGAAACGGGTAAAAGCCAACAATAAACACGATTTCACACACATTATATATATAAAGGACCTGGAGCATAGGGAATTTGGAACAGGTTCAACAACCAAAAAATCAGAGGGAGGATATAATAGAAAAAATGTAATATCATGCTTCGCGTATAGCGGATTGTCGCCAAAAAAAGCAAAGCGCCCTTAATAATACGGAAAAGTGTGAATGAATAACAAGGGCCGTCCCTACCTATGTAGCTAGAAACCAGAGCTCTAAATCTACGATGAGGGCCTTTGAATTCGGGCATGTCCACTAGAAGCGCGGCAAGCGAGAGGCGAGGAAAACAATAAAAAAGATAAAAAAACCAAAGGGAAGGACAAGATATTATTGAATGTGTACCCAAACATCACACCCACCACCCAGTGCCCCCGAATATCACACGTGTAAAAACACACACACCCTTCTATATACCACACTCATAATAATCAGACTCCAATATAACCAACCCACAGTCACGTACTTGAAACACGAAAACATCAGTTGCATCTCTGTGAATATTAGTCCAATTGCAATTACAGTATCACAATTGAAGAACTTTAAAAGCGAATGGGCTGAAATCGAATTACCAGACTAAAATCAAAATGATGCCTTAATTCAGAAATAAACTACAATATCCAATAGGAAAATGTTATTTAAAGGTGAACTGACAGGGTTTTGTAACACCCCATGATATTGGGACTGTAGAAAGAATGAGTAAAATTAAAACTATGAGTTCATTTCTTTTCTTTTTTAAAAATTTATTAAAAGTGTTTTAACAGATTGAAGTTAGTGTGTTTTTGGGCCTGTACAGAGAGGCTAGGAGGGAAAAAATCTAGTATGGAGAGTTTGTTACAGCATATGAAGTGGGGAAGCCACCTGTATATAACCAATAGGCATTTAGCACGTTTTGGTGCAAGTGGCGTGCCATACGCAATGTCCCGGATGTAAATTTTGACAGTATGAGGACTTAAATTTGAGGACCTATTTTAGAGTAAATTTGCGAATTTTTATAAATAAAAACGAATCGGTGGAAAAATTAGGAAAATAATGGACATATGCAAATACATGTTGTCCATGCATAGGATATTTTTCATAGAAATCGGTTGTAAGAAATTTACCCTGTCAGTTCACCTTTAAGGGGTATTTAAAAGTAGTTTAAATGTCTGCACTATAAATCATGCAATTATTTGTAACTCAGTTTATATTCCCATAACTTTCAAAAACAATTTCAACAGCCTTTGCTTCATTATTTTTCAATTTTGTTCAAATATTCCTCAATTTTAATTATCCAACTTCTCACGTTTTTTCCCTTCATTTCAACAGCTTTACTGCTGCAAAAACAGTTGACATGTAACGAAGTACTACAGGGTGTCTACTAATCTTTCATTTTAAAATTCCAGTATTATCAAGGATATTTATAACTTTTTTCCCCCCAAGACTCAAAATGTATGAAGTGAAAGATAATTACATAACAAACTATATTAATCCCTTAAAAATTGATGAATAAATGGAATGAACTATCAAATTTCAAAAGTCACATGCTTAATTGGTATTTTGTTCCAAGCAAATTAGAAGAGGAACACAGAAATCAATAAACGAAAATTATGTAAAGTGTCAAAAATTATATATTTTCCAGGATTCATAAAAATTTTCATGATTTCCAGTATCAGTAGACACCCTGGTTTATATTCCCTGAACTTGCAAAAGCACTTTCAACTGCGTTTGCTTCATTATTTTGTTCAAATATTTGTTAATTTTATCAAAGTCATCAAGTTTTTTTTCCTCTTTTTCAACAGTTTAATTACAGTTGAAAAATAGTTGACATATGTAACAAAGTATATCTTATCAGTGATGCAAGTTTTTCCCCGCAGGGTAAAGACGTTTCATATATCGAAAGTTTAATTTAAAACCTTTCAATTATAGAAACATTTTAACATGGGAAGAATAGAAATTTTGGCCGTAAACAAAATAATGCGTTCATTTATAGAAAATTTTAGTTATGGAAGTTTCTGAATTACTGAGCTTTCAGTTTACATCTCAAAACACTGAGCACTTTATTTAATATTCATATAGTATTTTTGTAGAATACTGATAGCATACACCCAGTTTCCCACGAAACGTGTGATGTACAAAAAAGGTTATACCGTGCGTAAAAACACATCTTGCTAATTATTTAAATTTCTCTTTTGTCTTAAATGACTGCAGCCCTTTCGGCAAGTAAATTCTCCAATAATTAATTATTAACAACACGTAAATAGTAATGTCAAGCTTCCAACTTGGATCCGCAATGCATGCTGCACGTACATGATAATCATGCGTCACGCCGAAGGTTGCACGCGGAGATTTCGGTGAAAAAGTAACACACCCTACCATGTTATAGCAACAACTGCAATTGCAACTTATTGACAATGATCTTGTGTAATGTTTGCTCACACAGAATCAAACATTAAAATAAAATGCACTGAATTGGCAAACACTACCGTATTACCTTGGATATAGCACCCATGTGGAATACCACGTTAATATACAAACAACATTTGCAATGCTGCATCTGCCATGTGTATTTGTACTTATCAAAAGTCTACAGATAAAACCAACTATTATTAGATACTATATTATTATAATGAACTTTAAAAAGTGAATTCATCAAAATGGCTCGGAAACCACAAACACGCGACATCCACGGTAATACGACAAGACTGTTATAAGACAACCACTTGGAGTTTACTATTAATAATAATTGGAATAGCAAGACAATATGGATCACTTTTTTTTATCTCAAGAGACAACTGATGTTAACCGATGACACCCAATTAGCAAAACACTTGTTTAAAGGTGAACTGAATAGGTTTTGCAACATACCCTGAAAAAAGTAGCATTTCATTGCCACTAATTTAGGAACATTGTCCCAAAATTTGAGGCCATTTGAAGCATTATTGCCACAGATACGAATTATTTAGTCTCGTATCTGAGGAGTACGCTTAGGAGTACAGTGTGAGATACGTACACTGGAGCGCCATTGATTAGCACTGCCATTGGCTGACGCTGCAGAGGCGCTTGGCCTCATTGGCTGAAAATTCAATTTTTTTCCAGAACAGGACACTGTGACACCGGCGCGGTGACACCGTCCTTCCATGACGCCACGGCGTCACACTCTTTAACTACTCATAACTTTTTAAACAATTTTTAAAACGTGTTTGGTTTGCGCCAATCGTTTTATTGGCATCAATTCTATAGAATTGCACACTTTCCAGGGTATGTTACAAATCATGTTCTGTTCACCTTTAAGCAAATATAAACCACACTTATGGTGAAAAGTCCTCCTCCGGATGACAATGCGATATGCAGTTATTATTTCAGTATTTCATGCAAGACTGCAAGAAGCAATGACCACAGTTTATTCAGCGGAAGATGATCAATGTACAACATGCACTCATTATGCACAAAGGTGACTCAAACAGTTGCACGGCAAGCAAGCGAGTGATGCAGGTACACTACAGTGCGCGGCGAAGATCTACGAGAATCATTCAAAAAAGTAGGATTAAACAGAACCACATCTACTGATTGCCTGGAATTTTAGATATTACATTATTACATACTATCCAATAGATATCTCCAGACCATACAATTTTGTTAATATCCCATTTTGAACAATCCTCGTATATACCAAAATCACCAGTAAACAAAAAGCACAAGCAGCAATAACACAATTCCATATTTACCCATTCAGTACTACAAAAAATAACATCTTGCACGTAAGAAAATGTTGGAACTGGTATATTATATTTTTTTCTTTTCTTTCCAGGGTGGTCATGATAAGAAAATAGTTATTATAAATAAACCAGCGAAACAAAGCGAAAGAACAGAGCTTGTCTACAGGGTATAGGCAGCAGCAACTGCGGGGTAAAAACCTAGCGTAAAAAGTCATCTAATTGCGCGGAATCGGTGACCGCTAAATTTCCAAATCTGCATTGCGCAAAAATTCGATCAGCCTTTGTCGGTTAGTCAAAGCAAAACAGATTAATAATAATAATAATGGAGAAGTAATTCTGCAAGGATGAATGAACATGTTACTGGTAAATAATTATACTGTAGCCATGCTCGCGTCGAGGGGGATGAAAATGACTTTCGTAACTGCCACGTGCATCTTCAAAATTCTCTTTTCCTGGCATAGAAAAGCGTTCAGTAACTCAACCAGCTAACACTATATAACACGTGCATTCCCTATTTGCATGGCACTTAACAACTACAGTTCACAATATTACTTTACAAACGTACAGATATGGTAATCAAATAATCTACTTACGCGATGGAATCTTGTTAAAAACTTTCTTCGACATGAAGTCCTGAAACCGTTGCGAATAAAATCCCGGCCTGTGAACTGACACCGAGTCCTGGTGTGACAAAAACAAGCATTAAGTTAATTACATTACATTACGTTATCAAAGCGCGCACATTGCACAATGAAAACTGTGAACTTGACCACCCTTACATGCAGACCGTTTTTTCATGGACCCGAAAAGTGCCATAGGATTTACTTAGGGGTGACCCTCTTTAATTTAACCACCTGCGTACCTTGAATGTTTACATTTTATTGTACTTTGCCATATACAGCCGGTCTCCAATTTAGTTGATAAAAAATGGACCGCCTTCTTTAGAACGTGCTTTTTGGAAAAAACGCTGATTGGACCGATTGGTTTGTGTGGGTGTGGTTTGTGTGTGGCAGCGTCGGTGGCGAACCAATCAGTGTTTATTCCAAAAAGCACGTTCTAAAGACGGCGGTCCATTTTTTATCAATTATATTGGAGACCAGCTGTATATGTTCAATTTTTATTTCAATTGTACTTGAGGATATAAATAAATGAAATATATCAATAAACAATTACGCACTTATAAATAATTATTCATTACACAAATATCGACGCCCTTTAGACCCGCGCCTGTCCGACGGCGCCAGTTTGTCTGTCACCCATTCGGCAGCACCCGTTAGTCTCACGCCAATTCGGTGGCGCCATATCGACGGCACCCATTTGGTGGCGTCCGTTCGGTGGTACCCATTCGGTGGCGTCTTAACTAGCGCCCTCTATAGGGCAATAATCCAAATATAATTCCTTGAACTGCCGCCTTAAATAAAATGTTTGCCATTTAACACTGACTCCATTTATTTACCTCACCACACACACGGCTTGCCATACAAGAGGCACCTTGCGGAGGAACCTGCAACCCTAAAAAATACGTTGCTCATCCGCGTACTTCGCCGCGGAACGTGACACCTGCTAATTTGAAACATTCCATTTTCTGTTGATTTTGATATTTATTGAATAATTTAATTTCAAAAGTTGCATGCATTGTAACGTATTTGTAATAAAAGAAGAAAACGAAACGCAAATCTACACGAGTAAATTAAGACAGGAGAGGCTCATAAAAATTAAAAAAAAAACTGTGCCCACCATGGGTTTCGAACCCCGATCCTTAAAACGTTAAATTCACCTAACAGGGACTAACACTCAACGCCACAGGAGCAGCAAACTAAAACTTGTGCGTTTTCGTCAAATATCTTTGCAAAACGCACAACTTTCGGAATTTATTGTGATGTCCAGGTAAGAGAAGAGCACCTAGGAAGGTAAGACGTTTACTTTTTCACTATTCTCTACCTTTTGTGATATATGGCATCGTTAATCTCCATATACACTTCGTAATGTTTCCTTGTAAGCATCTAATTAATGCTCTATACTTATTTCAGTTTGGAATCACGCCCTGTGTGCTAGCAACAGGTTACATGAATAATAAAACTGTTGACTTTTTTAAATTCAGATTATGCCGAATGCCATTGTTTTCGCACCTGTTGTGGAAAACACACCTGATGGATTTTTCCCTGAACATCCTATCAAGTTGCTATCAAACCAGTACAATAACAATGTACCGATAATATGTGGAGTAAATCAAGAGGATGGAGGGGGTTTTGTTGCAGGTATGTACCGTTCATCATATATGCGGTTAAATATGCCAATGTGTCGTATATCTGTTTAATCATTTCAGCTATGGAAGAAATAACTGATCCCTATAGCGCTGAATTTTTAGAAACAGAATTCTTAGAATCAGGTTTAAATTCAGTTATGCTTGGTAAAGAGGCAATGAAAAAAGTAGTAGAGCATTATTTCCAAAATATTGACCGCAATAATAAAAGTGAAGTTCGCAAAACTCTAATAAAGGTGAGATGCTGCTAGTAGTTATGCAAGAAGTCTAATTCTGCTTTTTTAAGTGAATTTATTTTATTATTCCCATATAATGAAGTTATATACCGATGTCAGTTTCAATGTTGGAGCAGAAAAGTTGACGAGAACGCTCTCGCAAAATGGTTTGACAACATTCACATACAGGTTCACACACTGAGGACAATTCAGTTATACTTCATTATATGGAAAAACAGAAGACTATGGTACATAAGTTTGCCAATACTGTATGCATGTGCATCATAATAGTTTTGAAATTTGTGATTAGAATATTACGTAGGAGTGTCTCATATCGATGAGCTTCAATACCTGTTCGATTCACCTTTTGGAAACCTTACAGGTGACGACAAAGAAGTATCGGAAATCTTTCTTGACTTGTGGACAAGTTTTGCAAAGACTCAGTAAAAACTTCATTTTTCTTATTAAATATTAAATGAATGCTGCAACATATACTTCACTGTGTGAACTATTCCAGTGATCCAACACCTGGAAATGATTTACCATTTAAGTGGCTGCAAACAGAGCCTCTTCTTCTCCAAAATATCTTAATATTAATCTTCATCCGAAGATGGTAAACAAAAAACTGACAGAGAATGTTGAATTCTGGGAAGGAATCTTTGGGAAAATGACTTCAGACCCAAGTATATAGTGCAACTGTGCATGTCGGAATAAGGATTTAAAGGTGGCTTTATTTCCGCAATTTTAGCGCAACTTCAATTTTAAGCCTTTAAGCAAATAATTTCAGCCGAGATTAGATTTAGTTTATTTACGCAAATAAAGAAGTCAGTGGTAAAATTGCAAAGGGGTAAATGTATTTTTATCGCTAGCATACTAGAAGAACGAAACACCTGAAAATAGTACGTAGTAATAAACAAATAACACAGACATGTATGTGTGCGCATTTGTGCAAGGGTAATAGCTCTTCCCCGTAATTCCATTTTTTCATTTAAAAATTACGATTGTCACATGCATGGGTAAACACAAGCGTTTTCGGCCAACTAGTACTGACCTTTGTAGTATAGGATAGATAAGATATACGTTCACGACACATGCTACATGATCACTAAGCAGATTTTTACAATTGCACCATTAGAAAAGTGGGAGTAATCGAGAACCCACAGATTGGTCATCATGGATGCAAGGAGCTTTTGAATCCTGTCAGTAGACGTGTATAAGACGTTGGGTTATTTGACAGGGTGGTAGAGCAGACCAAGATCCTCCTGGGCGGCGGAGCGGCCCCAGATACCGGGCAGTGCAGCGGCCCCATATCCTGGGCGTAGGGATACAACACCTTTCCAAGCGAACTCGTTAACGCGAAACCATACACTCCATATACTGGGTGTCTCATCTAAGGAGAGCCACTCGAATATTTGGAAGCCTATGAGAAATTCAGTAAATATGATTATGGATCGAATAGGAAGTGCACCATGGTGATTTAAAATATTAAACTTCCGGTGGCCTTGAACGTTTATGTCAAGGTTATTGAACTCATAACTTTTTAAGCGTAGTGTTTGCATTGTCAGTTCCAATTAGAAAGTTGACGGCTAGGACGATAATAGTCTAAAAATGTAATAAAAATGTTTTTATTTAACATGTCTGAATTAATATGAAATGTTTTGCTGCAGCAAATTTGATGCACTGCTCACGGCTCTGTGGCATTGCAGTGAAACCAAACCGTGGGTCACTTGCTAAGATAGATAAATATGCCTACATTGTGTAGATGCTTATCATAATGAAATGCGTTTGCATCGTGGTGTAATCAAATTATTGTGTAACACCAAATTGGGAATGCAAACGAAAAAGGAATTACTAATGAGTTAAGTGATGCATGTATTGCCCAATGGGTACAACAAAGGGGTGCCTGTTGAAATAAAGGTAACTGTCGGGTTTTGGAGTCTAATGGTGGGTAAAATACCTATTAAAAGCTCAAGCATTATCCCAATTGAAACCCATTTTTTTCAAAGTGTTAGTGAGGTGATACTGGCTGAAAAGTCATCAGCATTGTGGTTTGAGGCTGCCGTGTGGTCAGCAAACATCCACCAACACTGTTATCGCAAGTGTACAAGGGGATTCACACGAATCATTGCATGTAGTTGCAAAGTGATTGATGTATTGGCAAGCACACTTATTTTTTGCTAACATCCGTATATTTCTCAGGAATGGCACATTTCAATAAAGATGAACTGGTGGGCATGGTTGCATGCTATTATTCTGCTGCCGAAAACCAACGTGCAACCTTATGGCTTTATGAACAGTATTACCCAAATGGACGCCAGCCATCAAGGAAAACAGTGCAAACAGTTGTAGCACGGTTTGAAGCAACATGTAGCGTAATCCAGCCTCCAAGGCAACAAACAAAACGTATGACAGGAGCTGAAAATCCTGTCATGGTTCTTGCAGCTGTTGCTGCCAAACCACACATTAGCACCAGAGCTCTTCAACGTGAACATAACATTAACAAGTCATCTGTTCAGTGCATACTATGCAGAAACAAACAACGGCCCTATCACGTACATTGCCATCGAGGCCTAGTTCCAGGTGATGAAGACAAACGGGTACGTTTTGTGCATCGATGTTATGTATGCTTGAGGATGACCCTGACTTTGCATATCATGTGATGTGGACAGAAGAGGCACAAATTAATCGTGATGGCATAGTAAATACAACCTGCATTATTGGAGTGATCACAATCCTCACTGGATGCTTGAAACCAAGGAGTTGTAGGTTCAGGAGTGGCAACTGGCCGGGATCCGAAAGCGATGCTCAGTGTCGCCCCATCCGCCATTAAAAAGCGTCGCTGGATCGAACAACTAAATTAAAACGTTCGGCACACCTCAAAGCTATTTGTAGACGAAGATCGTCGAAGCTCACAACTCCTTGTTCACAATAAAGCAACAGTGAAGCTATTTTAGACGATTTTCGGTGTTGCTCAGTTTTCCCCGCTTTTTAATGGCGGATCGATTTGGGCATGACTGGAAACAGCGCATAGGTAACGAAGCTCCTGCTGCCAGTTGCCACTCCTGAACCAAAGTATCTAACTCCTTGGTGAAACGAAGCATCAGTATAGATGGAAAATCAATGTGTGGTGTGGTTTATATGGGGATAAGTTAATCGGGCCTTATTTTTACAGCGGCATATTTACAGTACAACGTTTCCTGACAGAAATTCTTGAAGGTGTTGGAGCTGACTATTGATGAAGTGCCTTTGCAATCATACAGACGAATATGGTTTCAGGTGGACGGTGCCCCGGCGCATTATGGCATCCATGCAAGTACGAGATAGGCTGGATGTAGTGTTTCCACAACGATGGCTAGGTCCTGGCGGGCCTGTACCTTGGCTAGCACGTTCACCCGATCTCACACCGCTAGACTTTTTCCTATGGGGACACGTGAAACACATGGTGTATGTCACACCAGTACCTTCATTGGAAGATCTTAAGTACCGAATAACAACTGCCTGTACTTCAATAACTGCTGAAATGCTTGCAGATGTTCGACAAACATTAATAAAGAGGATTTAGTCATGGTAGGGAGAAGATAGCCAACATTTTTAACAACTTATTTAAGTACATCTTTGATCAAGCAAACATTCCTTTGTTCTGTTCATCAGTGTTCCCTATTTTGTGTTACACAATTATTTCATTACACCACGATGCAGACGAATGACATTATGAATAGCATCTACACAACGTAGGCATACAAATCTAGCTTAGCAAGCAACCCACGGTTTTGTTTCACTGCAATGCCACAGAGCCATGCAGCAGTGCATCAACGTTGCATCAGCAAAACATTTCATATTAATTCAGATACGTTAAATAAAAATATTATAATCCCATTTTTAGACTAATATCATCCTTGCCGTCAACTTTCTAATTGGAACTGACAATGTAAACACGACGCTTAAAAAGTTATGAGTTCAATAACTTTGACATAAACGTTCAAGGTCACCGGAAGTTTAATATTTGAAATCGCCATGGTGCACTTCCTATTCAGTCCATAATCATATTTACTGAATTTCTCATAGGCTTCCAGATATTCGAGTGGCTCTCTTTAGATGAGACACCCTGTATATATATTTGCCTACTAATTTGGCATTTTGTACCTGCTTCCGGACAAGGGAGATGTAATTTCCACACTGTTTGGTGGTTACGGCAGCTACACCATCGTATAATAAAGCCTCAACGTCTTCGGAGTGCTTGACATCAGCATTGAGCAGAAAAAGTGCATCTTAATCTGAATGTGGTTTAGGGAAACTTTTACCCAGCGTACGGAAATCTCATCCAAACGTCAAGAAAACTCCATCAAAATGCAAAGAAAATTCCACTCAACATAAAGAAAATTTCAATAAATGTAAAGAAAATTCCAGAAAGGGCAAAGAAAATTCCACGAAGCGCAAGAAAAATCCCACAAAATGCAGGGAAAATTCCACAAAATGTAAAGAAAATTCCACTAAACGCAAAGAAAGTACCACCAAACATAAAGAAAACTCCATCAAATGTAAAGGAAACTCCAACAAACGTAAAGAAAACTCCACCAAACTTTGGGAAAACGTTTTCAAAAATGTAAGGAAAATTCCTCCAAATGCGAGGAAAATTCCACCTGTCATGTTGAAAAGTGTCAGCATGTGCATGTTATCTCTAAATAACCACAATTAATTAACCCGTGTGTATTTTCCCAATACAATGCACCATTTTGAATTTAACATACTTGTAACTTACACTGTATTAAGAACGAAAAAAACCACCAGTTGTTTCACATTTTGGAAAGGCAGGATAATTGTAACTGTAAGGAACTTTAAGAAACATTAAATTATCATAAATGACATACTTCTAAGTCATTTGCAACATTTTGTTCAAACACAGACAAAATCGAATCAAAAGCAATTTGAGCTGACAAGGAATTACAAGACCAACATGAAAATATTTCGGCAGTAAGTGATCCATACTTTATTGATGCAACCCTGTTCTAAATAGCCTCAAATAGTCTATTTGGCATAGAATTGATAATCGTACAACACAATTCAGGGCTCAATTAGTTCCATGCATCCATGATTGATTTTTTGAGGTCATAATCATCGTCAAATTGTTTGTTTGTTGTGTAAACATTCCTTGCAAAAACATCCCATATGTCTTCCAAAGTGTTCAGATCTAAGCTTCTTAATGGTCATTCCAAAACATGGATTTGCTCCTTCTTAAACCGCTTTTTCGAGGACTGTAAGCTATGGCAAGATGCATTATCATGTTCAAATTGCCATTTTGGGTCTCTAGTTAATGACCCAAAGGTTACCATACTATTGTACGATATATTTTAATATGCCTATGAGTTTATCCTGCAGTCAACGTCTGCTAGATCACCGTTTACACATAATCCAAATCATTCCCAGAACATCAGAGAATCACCTCCCATATGACATCTCAAATTCTCTTGAGTGTCATCACAAAGGTCTTGCCAATAACTGATAGCCATCACTACTATCGAGGTTCACATGCACTGCCAACGGTACAATCCTCCTGCGACTGCCTTCGGTGAGGGGTGTTTTGTGTCCAGTGCAACATTTTGTTCCATACTTTTTGCCTTTGATCAAAACATTCTGAACCAATTTTTCTCTGATTTTTCTTTGCTATGGTGAAGATAAATTTTACCAATTTCCTTTTCATTGAGGTTTGCTCCCACTTACCATCATAAGTAAGTGGTCAAACTGACCAGCATCTATTCTTTAAATTTGCATCATAACTTTCTTTTGACTTAGACCAGTCATTTCCCTTGTTGTCTTATAAATTCTTAACATCACATTTTCTGATTATTTATAATTTAAATGTTTTAAAACCCTTATATTCCATGACTCCAACTGGAAAGTGTTTGTTTCATACAAGGAGTTATAGTAGAAGGAGGCGAAAGCCAATGCTAACTGTCGAACTCCCACCATGATACGTGTTCCATAAGTGGGCGTTACCATAGACGTGATTGACAGCGAATTGGAACTATTTTGGAACTCGCCGCAGGCGCCATTTTAAAGGTTTCAAATGTAATGCGAGCTAAGCTTTAAAATGGCGGAGTACATTTTATTCGGTAGGCCTGGCTACAGGCAAAAAGTCGCGAATGTGACAGCACCAGAACGGGGCCGACTCGCCAATCCCGCTTTCGCCTCCTTCTACTATAACTCCTTGTTTCATATAAGATTGTCCTAAAAGGGGCGTGGTTTCGCAGTTGGTCATGGCGAGGATGCCAATCGCGTTCGAGTGAAATCGATTGCATGTTCGCCAATTAGCACATTCGATTGCACTCGAACGCGTTTGGCAATTTCACCAGGACCAACTGCGAAACCACGCCCCTTTTAGGACGGTTTTTATTTAATTTTTCGGTAACTATTGCGAATTTCTTAGCACTTCCTATATTAACTTTCTATAGTTTAATTTTGCGCATAACATATAAAAAATCATTTTTGGGTTGACTGTCCCTTTAATTCTCATTAAATCCCAGAAAATAAAATTGTATTAGGTAGTTTAGTTACTGCTGACATAATGTAGATCCATATCTTCTCAATAATTACTTTGCATAATTACATTAAAAGTTGCAAGTATTCGAAATCAGTTTCTGCCAACTATTACAAAAACACGGTAAAAAAAACAAACTATAAAAATGGTTAACAGCATGACATCAAAAACTAACCAAACTCCAATTTTCAAAATTAGTTTCTGCATTAGGACGATTAAGTGAGATTTGTGTTCTGCAATGAAAAATATCAAGGATTCCTACTTGTGCAACTTCCTTGTTGCAGGTAGATATTGCACGCAATGTTTCCAATAGGTAGACAATGGGAATATTGCACTGCAATAATTTCCACGCAATAAACTTGCAAAACTAGGAAAATTTAAAATTAAGCAATTTTTGTTGTCTTCCTTATGTTTTAATTTCAAAGTTGGGGAACTTTGTGAGGTAAAACAAATATTACTGATTAATATTGATGGTTTCTTTTGCAAAAATATAATGTTCATCATGTCGCTGTTTCCCGCTTTTTGTGATTATCCAGCAGTAACAATATTTCAGGTTCTGGATCAAATGATTGTCGATTTGATTCATATCCATAGTTATCCTGATCATTCATTTCTTCTATGACATCACCATGTGTAAATACAACTTCCACACATATTTGTCTGCTTCGTCCTTTTCATTAGCAATATCCTCCAAATCATATTTCCATCGACTCTGCACAGTAATTACTTAAATATACAGATTATAATATATACTGATATACAGGATTTAATAATGGTTTCATCATCATACAGAATTTCGTAATGATTCTTCCGTTTTGGCTGTCGGTACCCACAAATCTTTGCAATATGTAATGGACTTACATAAAACAAAGCTGTTTAATGTAAATATCATTTGGTTGTTATATGGCAAAATTATATTCGCTATGTCTGTTGATGTTGATTTATTGCTTATTATTAAAAATGCATGATGTATTTTAGAATTTTACATGTATAGCAAAGGAGGTTTTGCAATAAAAATACTGAATCACATTTTCTACAATAAACAGATTCCAATATACATCGCATGGCATTTTAATTCTGCAATCAAATCATTATTTTGCACACTATGAAATTATTTAGTGTAATTGCGCAGAGAAATAATAGTACTGTAGTTAGGCAGTATTTAGGATGATTGGACGTTTGCCCAGCATTGCATTAATTTGTATTATTCGTACCGTTTAAAAGCTGTGCCATCAACGTGCATGCCAAAAAAGAGGTTTGCTATTTTAAATTTCATTGTGCATTTTGTGCTTATATACTAAGAAAGACTGACAGCAGTTAGCGATAGAGAAATCTCGCATTTGTCTGCTCAAAGTTTCACTATCACCGGGTTCCCAAAAATGTTACATCAATATTATTATTTAACTTTATTCGCAATTATTACAATTGCATCAGGGGAAAATCCTTATGTTACATTACCTCAAGGCACCCTAATGGGAAGTGTAATGAAATCGGCAAAAGGAAGGGAATTTCAAGCTTTCCAATGTATTCCTTACGCCAAGCCACCTATCGATGACCTACGTTTCAAGGTTAGTCTTTCGTATTAGACTGTTATTTGAACAGACTAATACTTCATTTTAACATATGCAATGGTGATGCATTAGCTTTTATTTTTATACAGATACCCCAACCTTCTGAATCGTGGAAAGGTACGTTAGATGCTACTAAAATATGTGCTGCATGTCCACAAATTGATGTCCCTGGTAAAGAAGATTGTCTTATCCTTAATGTATTCACAACACAGGTAAATGCTATAATAGCAGCCTACCGTATTATGTAAAATTAAATGCTGGATGAGACAAGATAAGTTAAAATGGAATATTACATGTTTCATTTTCTCTGCATACACTTATATAGATTTCAACACTAAATGTAACATCCCAGCTGCCTGTTATGGTGTTTATCCATGGTGGAAGTTATGCATCTGGATCCAGTCAAGTGAAGATTTTTTCTCCAAAAAGGATTATGGACCGCCCTGTGGTTCTAGTAACCATAAATTACAGACTGGGTGCTTTAGGTATCAATTAAGACACGTGGTTATTTTGAATTCTTATGAAGATATTTGATCAAAAGTAATCATTACTGGATTAGATGTGATCACCTTTGATGGCCAAATGATCACATATGATTCACCAGTTGATTCCACATGATCGTACTTGATTATTTGTGATCATTTATTACTCAAATGTGATCAGGTATAATCAAATAGGCTCAGAAGGGATGGGGAAGCATGATTGCTGAGAAACACGTTGATACTGAATGAATAATCCATTTCAAAGTTAAAAATATTTGACAATTGAAGGTTTTCTCAGCACTGGAGATGAGGTATCACCTGGCAATTATGGATTATATGATCAAGTTGAAGCCCTAAAATGGGTGTAGAAAAACATTGCGTTTTTCGGTGGAGATCCTCAGAAAGTCACATTATTTGGAGAAAGTGCTGGTGCAGCTTCTGTATCTCATCTTATGGCATCGCCAAAAGCAAAAGGTATGCAGGAAATGTGTGATACATTTAATGATAAATTTAATTATTTGTTTCGAATTAACAGATCACTTTAATGCCGCAATCATGCAAAGTGGAAGTTCGTTCGATTATTGGGCACTGACTGAAAACCCAAATAAATTGACCCAACATTTAGCGCATACCTTGGGATGTGCAGTTGAATCATCTAACAGCATTATAGATTGTTTGAAAACCAAGAGTGTGGAAGAAATTGTTGTGGCACAACACAATATGACGGTAGGCCTAACAAAAATTCTTAACATGTACAAAGTCACGTAAAATAATTTGCCTACGTAAATTATTATTACAAATGTCCTATTGGAAATTTTACTGTGGTGTGTTCTGAAACAAGGGTGGACCAGAACAATCCGCCCAGCTGGTGGGTTTTTTCAATTGGCCACGTTTTAAATGCTGTCATTCATTGACACACCATTTTTCTTTTTGTGAAAGAATACATTCAACTGTTTTACAAGGTATATTAATTCAATATGATCAGGTGTACATGCAATAGCAATTCGTTCATAGCACACGTGCAGATGAAATTGCTGGAGTATTTTCTTCCCAATACATCTAATAATAGTATTTAATAGAACTTGTTTGGCATGATTACAATTGGCTGAGTATGATAAAACATATGGCTTCGTGCTTTAATAATCTCAGAAAACGATCTCCTATAATAGAGAGCAAACCATTATAAACGGGGTGTAGTAAAACTGTTGCCAAAACGAGAGAAATGACTCGAAGGTCAAGTCTTTTATTAATAATAGGTAAGACATGTAGCTTTTATTTGTATATTACGGATTTCGAATAACTATTGAATTTTTTAACAAATAAAAAGGCAGTATTACATATTGCAGGGTGCCCAGCAGTGATCAAAAATTCATTTCCCTGTCTTTTCCCTGGGTTTTCCCTGTCCAAAGTACTGGATATTCCAAGCTTTTATCTGTTTATACTTGGCCTTAAAAAACACTGCACATGTTTTACAATATGAGGTACACACCTACGTGTAATCATATCATAGCATTGCAATATTTTGATGCATGCATTGTTGCTCGTGCAATAAAAGTAATGCAATTAAAAATTATTGACGAGGAAAATAGTTTACAAATGATTTTCTAGAGACAGAACATCACACAGGATCACTGTAAAAACTATACCTAATTTAAAACAAACAACAACAGGCGACTTATAAACTAAGTATTTGTTTTAGTTTTAAGGGATTTAATTGTTTTTAAACCAATATGGCTTATGTTGTAATTCTCTTACAACAATTAATAATTATTGTTATAAAAATATACGCTACATGCGATAGTAAAATTTTATTTATATTTACAAATACTGGCATTCTATCTCAAATGCATATACGAATTGTGGCAGAAAAGTAATGAGGCTGGTATTACTGACAGCGATCTGGCATCACTGTGGGCTTCCCCTTCAAATAGCTTGTACATCAGTCTTTCCTAGACGCCTTGTTAAAGTTTCAACTTCGTGTGGTAACTACGCTGATTTTGCCATGTATTCCTGTGGGAGACATTTTCCACGTTTTTTCATAATAATTGTGATCCAATTTTATCCGCAATTTTGTTTAACATTTTTTAAGGTGTTTTGAGTGTCTTTGTTGTGTCAATGCACATGCAGGTCAATAACAACCCTTTTTTTATTTTTCACAATAAAACCAAAAAGGTTATTAAAAATGTGACAAAACAATGTTTAAAAAATTGCAGAAAAAATGGGATCACAATTATTATGAAAAAACTTTTAAAAAATGTCACCCATGGCAAAATCAGCGCCCCCTGATGAACACAGAGGGCGCGGCCAAAGGGGTAGCACATGCTCTTAAGGATCTGAAGAGATACTCCTATAAGAAGTAGTCGAACCTTGATGTCTTGTACCACCAAGGGAAACTTAAAAAATTTGAGTTATCAAAAATGAGCAGTTGTAATGAACAAGAAAAATTGTCACACTGACAAATCTTTAAAATCCTGGTGCTTTCATCTCAGTTGAAGCGTCTTTAACAGTATTTGGTTTCACAAAATCGGTCATCGGTGATTGTAGCATATCCATTTTCAAATCATATGTTTGAAAGTTCTCTATTTGACTTGTAATTCGAATTTTACTTACGGGTTAAAAGAAAATGCGTCGAATTATCTAGGAATTTGAGTTATAAGGCTTGAGTTAAAAAATAAATAAAATGAGACAAATAGGACGATTTGTCGTTGAAAACTTTGTTGTTCGTCATATCAAAAATTCGAGTAATCAAACCTCCAGTTATTAAAGCTCGATTGTAATATAATTAAATGAAATGCTTTTACATTATTGTTTTTGTAACATAATTTTTGGAATATATCTTTCATAAAATATTTGTTTAAAAGCCTAAGCCTTTGTATTAAAGGTTACCTGACACCTTTTTGTAAGGTCCTATTTAAACACTACAATCCGTTATAATGACTAAAAATAAAACTACGAGTTCCTTCGGAATAATTTAAAAACATTTATTAGATGCGATCTTTTTAGTAGACGTTTCAAACGCAATTTGAAACGTAATT
>JAVBJR010000880.1:0-6208 GCA_031546965.1 Dysgonomonas sp. | reverse complement strand
TCCCTGCCCATTTCTGTCCTGTATTGAATTAAAATATGACAAAAAGTGGTAAGACAAATATGTATACAAGCAATAGATGACAAAATAAGATGTACACTTTACAGTGAAAACTGTGGTTCCATTGGGGTAGACCCATCCTATTACAATGTCTGCATCTTTCATGATAGGTTTCTGATTGAACCCAAATCCCACCCAACCCTTATTTTCAACTTCCACCTGAATAGTTATATTTTGGTCTTTTACTGTCCAGTAAATGTGGTATTTGCCATTGCCATCGGCATCCACATGATTTTCAAATTCAAATTCCTGTCCAATAACAGAATTGAAAATGCAAAGAATTGCTGTTAAAGCTAAAATGGGAATCATTTGATCTTGTTAAGTGCTAGAACTTGTCTAAGCAGATATGGATGAAGCAACTCTGATAATTGTGCCCATGTAACCAACCTATGATTTTATATGCGTGTATGTGTTTGTTCTTTATATGTGCTTCCATTGGTGAAATTTGTTTTGGCAGTGAAATATATAACCTGTGTAATGTGCCATCAGTGTTTCTATTTAGTACAAACAAGAGTGGAGTCATCATACACTCTTCGTACAAACATACAGCACATGGTGACAAGGTCACTTCAGAAAAGTTACAAATTCAGGAATAATTAATTGACAATATTATATCGGTTGCATTTATTCAAAAAAATAATTCAAAGTTTGCTGCGTAATACTATTCTGAAACAAGAAAAACGAAGCAATTGCTGTTTGATAGCATTTGAAATATAATTATCATTAAAGTTTTGCATTTTTTTGTTGTGAACGATTTAAAATTATTGTCTGGTACATTGCTATTCCACCGTAGACAGGGTTAATTGCATTAATTAGTATTAAAACAAAATAAATCCGTTTATTACGATTAAAATGTAAACCTTAAAAATTGTTGATTCGTATAAATACTGAAATAAATTTGTGCATACAGTGGAAATTGCGTAGGTTGACCATTCGCGGTTCCAAAACAATCCGGTCAACTTTTACAGGTGGTCAACGTATTTCGATATGCATAGAAAATGAATGTAGGGCACTGTACTTATAGTATATATGCAGTACTTACACTCCGACAATAACAGCCAGAATTAAAATTATATAGTAGTACAGTGTTGGGTTAATAAGTTTGCACCAATCCGGGGACATTTAATATAGCAGCCAACATGTAGTCAATTGGCCGATGACTACAGAACATATCCCTATCACCAGGAATCGCAAATAAATTCGCGTCTCGGGTGTGGTCAACTTTTCAGGTTTTAACACATTACAATAATGGTATGGCAGCGTACTATAAAATGTGGTAAATATTGAAGATTAAAGAGGGTCACGCGTATGAAAATCCTATGGGACTTTTCGGCTCCATTAAAAATTTGGTCAACTTTGTCAGGTAATCAACATGTAAGGGTGGTCAAGTTCACAGGTTTCACTGTATTTCTATTTTTTGTTTTCAACGGAAAATACATTATTAAATGCCTGTAATGACATTTATTTATATTTTATAAAAGTAACACGTACGTGCCATGCAAGTCTGTATTTAAAGCTACATTTTTATTTATACCTTTGTACAATGTATTAAATGATGATATTGCAACCAGAAATAATATTTTATGAAAGTATATTGTTAACTAAACATAGACAGTTTATTTAATTTGATAGTAATACTTCTCTTTTGCAAATGACAAATGAAGCAAAACTCCCTTATCAAAAATAATTTTGTGAAATGTATACCAGTTTCACTGACAACTGTCTGCATATATGCAGTTTGGGAGCAAGTATTGAAAATGCGATGCAATATTTATACAGCAGGTCTTACTCTGTATTCGCTCGCCAGTGAAATTTTCTATGTAAATTTATTGGGTACTTGTCATTATCACCGGAAGTATATTTCGTTTCCAACTTATTACTGAACTATCGAATATTGCTTCAATTAAAAATGAACGTTTTGTAAAATGTGTTTATTATATTGGTATCTTCTAGAATATTGTCTTTAAATCCTTCACGACAACGCATGGGTTGTCGTCAAATAAGTATTATTTCGTTGTTTTTTCTCATGTTTTTCTATTTACACACAGATGACATGATAATTACATAACAAGGTTAATATCAGACATCATTATTATCAACTCTTGTGATTATTTAAATGAAATATACACTGAACAAATAAGCCATGCAAAATCATAAAATAGGCAATATTTGTTATGTGTCTGGCAAATATACATACCTGCATACATATTGTATTGTTGTTGATAGTTGGTTGACATAGACATTGCTTGATTCCGCAAATTAAATCTAGGTCATAAATTAATAGAAAACTATTTATTAAATTTAGTGTATATATAACATAATTATTTTACAAAGTAATCCCCTTGCTTTTCATTGCATTTGGCTCATATAACTAACTATAAGTTTGTTATGATGGACCGCTTGATTTAAATGTGTTGATATATTTATGCTGGAATACTTTATCTGCCATAATTATTCATATAAGAAATATTTTCTGAAAGAATTAAAAATAATGAATAATATATTAAAAAATAAAAACGTTTCCAATATATAATAATTGCAATTTTTTCCATGACTAGCAATGTTACCTCCCTCGTCAGTAAATATTATGTTATATCCACATGGCAGGGAAATGTGCAAGGTTACCATGATAAATATCAGGACAATAAGCAATACATTTTTCCAAATGACAGAAGTTTGATAGATCGATTGCTGTTGCATAAGTTTATGAATCATGGTGTTGTGCAAACTTACATGGCAGTGTGACTTTCGTTTTCCCATCCGCAGTATTCTGATGTATTATTTCTAGAAGTTTGGAAATATTGGGAATAAGTGGTGAGATTCCGCAAAGTCGAATCTTGTCTATATTCAGATGTTTGACAAATCACACATTTAAATAATTTTATTTATTAATACTGAATTCAGAAGCAATTTAAAGATATATTAAAACAAAATACGTAGTAGGCTATCCCAAAAGCTATTAGCTGTTTTTTATTTTAAAACCCGAAGCTGTTGCAATGTCAAATGTTCAATAAGAGAACGTTTAAGAGGATGTGCTACAGCTTTGGTTCTGCTGCTTTCACCGCCAGAGGGCGACACTGTTGCCCATGCTTCCCTATGGCGAATTTCGTTCCACGTTTTTTCCCTTAATTTGCATAGCCACATTTATGGATATTTTTTTGAAGCTTTCCGAGTAGGTCATGTACGTCACAATTGTGCGATATTTTGAAAATTACTCTTGGATTCTGAATAAATAAATGTTGAATTTGGGATTTTGCAGAAAATTCAAAAATCCCAACTTCAACATTTATTTATTCAAAATCCAAGAGTGATTTTCAAAATATCGCACAATTGTGGCGTACATGACCTACTCGGGAAGCTTCAAAAAAATTTCCATAAATGTGGCTATGCAAATTAAGGGAGAAAACGTGGAACGAAATTCGCCATAGGGAAGCATGGGCAACAGTGTCGCCCCCTGGCGGTGAAAGCAGCAGAACCAAAGCTGTAGCATATCCTCTTAACGTTCATATTAAGGTACTGTTTAAAATTATGATTTTACATGTGAAATCGTTTCTTGGTTGTAAGAAAAATAATGTCAATAGTAGCTTGGGTCACAGGTGCCAACAGTATATATTGGTTTTATTAGCATTGCCAGTAATGGTGGTCCGACTCCTGCATTTTGAGCAGTATTGGTTTATCGTCTCGTAAATCAATTTCTGAAGATGGTAAAAATTTGTTCCCTTTTACTGTGAATTGCTCCTCACATCTGTTAAGTGAGCTATATGTCGTTTGATAAAGTTAGCAGTTCAAACTAGGTCAAACATGTAATACACTTGCTTAATATACTGGCGGAAACATGAAAAGATGTTAGCATCACAGTACTTAATGTTTCCTAGAGCCAAGAAACGCTTTAAAAATACGGTAATACTTTTAAAAATAGTATGAAATGCACGTTAAGGGAGCAGATCGTGCACGGCCGGGTGGAGCGTGTTTTGGGGGTGGAAAATCGTGGCGGGAAAACTTACGGGCTTAATTTAAATTTATTGGGTCACTACAGTGAAACCTGTCAGAACCGGACCCTGTCAGATACGGAAACCTGGTTTAAACGGAAAATTCGAAATTTTCGGTCCCTTGGAGGCAGTTTCCATGATAAAAAACCTGTCTCAACCGGAACCTGTGAGACACGGACGGAAAGCGGAATTTATTCCCCTTCAAACTTATTAACATGGACTTTGACACTGTGAGAACCGGAATGGAAATATTCCTGGTTCAAATATTCTTGGGTTGACTGATACAACATTTCCTATCCAACTAACTGACCAGGAACATGGAAGAGGAATTTGTCCATTGTTCCCAGTGGGGTAAGGGCGTAATAATGCGATTTCATATAATTTAGCCTTTTAAAACCTCTACAATCCAGTTAGTAATTTTTATCAGCTAATAAAATTTTTTTAAAAACCTGTCAGAAACGGAAAACCTGTCTGAACCGGAAATATTGTCCGGTCCCATGGGTTTCCATTTCTCACAGGTTTTACTGTATTTCGAAAAGCTAACGGTTGTAGGTTGTTCCGGATGAGTTGGAGTACGTATGGTTTTAGCGGTTTTCTGAAATTTGTATTAAGTTTCGTTTACGAGGTGAAATAGCACAAAAAAGTCCGTTCGGAGTGCCATTTTTACCTCGTAAACGAAAATGAATACTAATTTCAGAAAATCGTTGAAACGGTACGTACTTCAACTCATCCGGAACAACCTATAACCGTTAGTTTTTCGAAATAGTGACCCGATAATTTTAAATTAAGCCTGTAAGTTTTCCCGTCACGATTTTCCACCCCCAAAACACGCTCCACCCGGCCGTGCACGATCTACTCCCTTAAGACAAAAATACTTACGCAAAGCTTGAATCCTGCTCTTTCCCAAATCCGCATTGTTTTGTCAGTGCGTTAGTGGAATCTACGGCAATTAAATCGCGAATGTTGGTAAAAAGTGTCTGGTTTATGGCCTTGGGCAAACTCGCACGGGTATTTTCAATCGCAGAAAAATAATATTTTCACAAAAAGATTCAGTATCTTCGTATCTATTTATTATTTTCAACCGTTTTGTTTCTTTTGTGCATCCTGATGGCGAGTTTTTAATTATTAATATACAAAATTCGGCAATTGACAACACGCGAGTGGGCATGGCTTTATTGTAGCTTTATTGTGCCTGTTAATAATTAAATACTCGCCATCTGGATGGAAAAAACTGTTTAAAATAATAAATAAATCCGAAGGTTCTGAATCGTATCGTGAAAATATTGCCCAAGTCCAAAACCCGGACACTTGTAGGTAATTACTTTCATGATTTAATTGCCGCAGATTCCAATAATGCTCTGCCAAAAACAAAACGGATTTGGTAAGAGCAGGTTACAAGCCTTTAATAAGTATTTTTTTCACGTTTTGACCTCACGGTACGTACTTTTGTATAACCCGGTGAGCACAAAATTCACAATGTTCTCCCTTAAGACAGGACTAGGCGGACTAGGCGCGTAGCGTGTCTAGGTCGAGAGTATTTTGCATTTCTGTACTTTATGTCCGTTAAAGTCGCACTGTTAAAGGCCAGAAAACGTAATAAACACCAAGAAATTAGGCCCAATTTCTGTGATTAATAATTTAGATTATGCCGTCTAGAAAATTTATAAAAGATTCCGTAATGCAACTGAAATGAATAAAAAATGTTAATATTGCGAATTATTTACCAAGTTTCTGTAAAACGCACAAAAACAAACTATAGCTCAAATGAAAGAGCATCTTTCGATCTATTAGGTCTAATTTATTGGTGTTAATTGTGTTCTATGGCCTTCAACAATGCGAATTTAAAGGAGAACTGACATGGTTTTGCAACATATGTTGAAAACGTAGTCCCTAACAGAGCTAATGCCAAAAAAATGATTGCCACAAACGGAATTACTCTCAAAATTGTTAAAAAAAAGTTATAGTTGATTAAAGATTGTGACGCCATTGTGTCACCAAGGTGCTGGTGTCATAGTGGTGGTGTCACAATGTCCTGTACGGAACACCTACCGTTCCTCTACTATGGTCTTGGCTTATTGCCTGGCAGTAGTCTTTCAGGTATGGACAGTTAGCAGCAACCACTTGTGTGATAATAATGCATAACTGTTGATGGATTTGAACAT
>JAVBJR010000739.1:0-20220 GCA_031546965.1 Dysgonomonas sp. | reverse complement strand
TGCCAATTTCGGTCACTACATTTGAAATTTGTAATTCCTAGGCGGCGGAATTTTATTCGGCGGGCTTAAAAAACATTTTTTACAGTGTCCAAGTTGCTTGGAAAATTATGGTGACTACACTGTAACATTAAGTGGTAATGTACATGTTTGAAACAACCGGGACATATTTTTCCGGTTATTAGTTTTTGATTTGTAGTCAATCGGCCCTTACTTTTGAAATGAGCCTCGTACATTAGTTATATATCAGTACAATGCATTCGTAATATAGTAATAAAATGTATTCAAAATATATTCATTAATATCAAACCATGTATTAATGAAATATATATATATACATATGAAAATCGGCCATAATAATACATAACAATACATCAGGCAATTATATTTTATAGCACATTGTCCAATACATTTTTAATACATTAATTTCCGTATGGGGATTTAATTATCACAAGCCTAACTAATGTCAACAGGATCTTATTATTGGAAGTTCTGAAAATCATCTGGAGCATCATAATATTAGTGCAACATGAGTAGATATATCAATGTGACTTCACGTGCATTTTTAAACTACATAGAAATATATTTTTAAATTACCATCAGTGGTATAAATGTTGTCCAAATTGTGCTCCAAAGAAACTTGTCCAACCAGTAATAATAATCCCATTGAAACAACGAACATAATATTTGGTGACATTCTGGTTTTCAATGAGTAGTAATGTGTAGTGAAGTCTACCGAGTTACACTGTTGTGCATCTGGCAAAATAGAACCAGTGCAGTGTTATATATATTTTGAAATATTGCCACGATTTAGCCTTGAAAATAATAAATTTCGGCATATTTATGGATTCGTATTATATTGACTGATTAATCTCTATAAAATGCCGCCTCATAAAGTGTTTGTGACAGTATTATCACATTTCAGCCTTGATAATCTGGGGGAAAAACAAGGTTAACTGACACCTGTAGTTAATGCTTTGAATCGACAACCTTCATGGTGTGAAATATGGAAAACATTTCCGTAGTTAAAATATCCAATTGTCACATGTTGAATTTCCTCCATAGAATCTCACCTTTAACTTTCATAAATGTGATTAATCATGGGGTCAGAACAGCTCAGAAACAAGTAGGTATACATGGCCAAACTCTGGAAACACCCTCTAATTGACCGATTTCAGTAAGCACCAACCATTTCCAATATGGTGGTCGTGAGGTGGCAAAATATGTAACCTGATTGATAGAAAACTATAGTTATCCTCTATATGGACTCCATTTTTTGAATGTTTTTCAGTCAATGGAAGAGCTCTGAAATTGGTCAATTGCTATTCATTTGCATTTATGGTCTCTCATTATGCAAGGTATTTAAAAAAAAACGTAATACTATCTTTAAAAAAAACAAAAAAACATTGCGTTTCCTATATTTTATTTTTTATGGGTTACATTCGTGCTGATCATTCTGCATGCATATTGCACAGTACATTAATTTAGTTACATATGTACTTATTCTTATTGTTTAGTTTATCATGTTAAGGCAGTAAAAGTGTTTCATATACAACTGCAATTGGAGGACAACTTTTTCAGCCAAAATGCATTTTCTTCATTCCACAATGTATATTTTTGTCTTAATTTCCATGTAATATTATAAACATTTGTATAATCTGAAGTGATTTGAGGGTATTGATGCTCATTAGGTCTGTGCAACAGCAGGTCGCAATAGTCTTGAATTAGACTATCACAATGCAGCAACTTCGGGCTGCTCTAGACAGCCTGCAGCAAAATTCATTTGGACGACAATCGCTGTGTGCAGCACAGGTGTCCCCATATTCGTTGACAGTTGTTTGTCCTGGTGTGCATGTCGAATTCTGCATTGTGGATAGGCATGGGCCCTGCAAAAGTTACAAACACTTTATTTATTAGCCTACAATTGTAACCAATCCTTTGCAATTCGTGTTTGTTTGCGTATACTGTGAAACATTTCATTGGTGGAATTTGAGTAAGGGCAGGTTACAATCTGTCATATCATGCACTGGTTTGGAAAAGTTGATATGAGCCTAAAAAACCACCTCGTGCTCACTTCAGCGAATCGTTATGTCTTATGATCCGACTGTCTTAGACAGGCAAACCTGCCGAAACCATTGATATGGTAAATCGGAATTGGTTGTGAAGTGAATATTTGGATGCTGGTAAGGTTGAGAGTTTTATGAACAAACTTGACCAGTTTTTATGAATTATTTGAGGAAACCTTATTGTACCAAGAGCTTGTTGTTGCCTGGCGTGTTGTATTGTATCAAAGACACAATATACTCTATCAGGACTAGGCACCTACGCTGATTGCTTGAAATTGCCATTGATTCGCAGTTGGCTGCAAGGTGACGCTGCGAACGTGTACCGTCCATTTCTTCTTTAATACAGTATTGTATCGTTGTATCGAATGGGATCATACTGTGTGGAAAATACACCGCTTTCAGTCGGTTTCAGTGCTCAGTATTGCTTTGGCCCAAGGTTATGGGAAAATGAAGTAGTTTGTTCAAGAAAACATTCCTGTTTTACGTTTTTATAAATGAAAATTGCGAGAGAAAATGGTTATTTTTGTCCCGGAATGTATAGCAGGGTGTCTACTGTCATGATATTCCTGATAATCCTGATATAGTCATGATATTGGGAAGTGGTCATTATAATCCTGATAAAGTCATGATTTTAGCCTGATGGTCATGACAAACGGTTATCCATTTTAAAATATAACATACTTTTCATTAACTGAAGAGCATTGATGAACAGGCGAATGCCAAAAAGAGAATTGCAAAGGAGCTGAAGGACTTGCAAGAGAAAAAGAAACAGATGCAGATATGTGACGAAGAAATTGCAAAGCTTAAGAAAATTGTATCATTTTAATTTTAAAATTAAAACAGATTTTGATTATAGTTTCATAACAAGTGTGAAATGAGGTCATGATATTTTTGTTATTTTGTCATGATAATCCTGATAAAGTCATGATATTGGATTTTAGAAAGGTAGTAGACACCCTGTATAGAAAACCGGATATCAGTGCCGATCGGTAGTGTGAAGACCTCGGTGAACACTTCGTATCCCATGATTCCCAGCGTGTGGTGAACACGCCTACTTCATCAGAAATGTGGGGTCGTGCCTAGTCCTGATACAGTATATTGTGTCCTTGATTGTATAAAATCTTACATTACCTACGATAAATTCGTTATGTCAATTCGTCTACTAATAAGAGAAAAAAATTGCTTAAGCTGGACAAATTATCATGCACCTCAATGACATGTTTCACAGTATTTATGGCACCTAATGTGTAGCATGTTCATTCGTTATTTTTGTTGGAAATTTCTTACGGTAGGCCTTGGGGTAATTGTAGGTCCAGTAGTGGTTGTAGTATCTGTGGCTGTCGTGTCTGTATTTCTTGTATCTGTAGTAGCTTTTTCTGTAGTAATTGTCTTTTTTGTGGTAGTTGTTTCTGTTGTAGTAATAGTAGTTGTTTCTGTTGCAGTAGTAATAGTTGTCGTTTCTGTAGTAGTTGTTTTTTCTGTAGCAGATATGGTTATATTAGAGCGTTCAGATGAAACATAGAAACATTTTGTTTATTTGGAGGAATTAAAACACATAAGTATGTTTGGGCTAGTTAATTAAAGCAATATAATATTTTTAAATGTACTATCAGTGTAATACATACCATCCAAATTATTCTCCAAAGAAACTTGTCCAGCCATAAATGACAATCCTAAAACAACGAGCATCATAATGTTCAGTGACATGACGATTTCAATGACAAATGTGCAGTGAAGTTCAATAAGATCCGCTTGTCATCTGCGGAATTGAACGCGTGCAAAATGGTCTTATATAAATTGAAATTTTGCCACGATGTAGCCTTGAAAATTGTAAATTTCAACACATTAATGGACTCGTATTATTAACTGATTACTCAATAAAATACCGCCTCATAAAGTGTTTGTGTCAGCAGTACCCCAACTCAGCCTTTGATCAACTGAAAAGTAACGTCAATTGGCACCTGTTATTTGGCATTTTCATTCAGTAAACTTTATGGTGCTTGTGAATTATGGGAAGCACTTTCGGGAAAGTTAGTACACATATACTAGCCAAATACAGTATTGCCTAACTAAGGTCTCTGTTTACTTGCATAAGTATTAGATCCCTTTTTGTAGAGAGTGTGAACAATTCAGATCGTGGGCGCCATTTTTATGAGGCTTCATGAGTTATGAATTCAGCATTTTGCAATTTAATATGGTCAAGTACTACTTTAAAGGTGATTCGGCACGATTTTGCAACCCCCACCTAAACTGCCTTCCATAACAATGTGTACTTGATAACAAACTAACAAACAGTATTTGGTATGTAAAATTTATGTAAAATAACCAATTATTCACTGATTTGTGACCTGTTAAGTTAGTTTGACAGTCTAAGTCCCAAATAAGATCCCACACATTGCTGTTCAGTGAATCTATTCCGGGAAAAGTACTGTCTAGAAAATCTCATATTTTTAGACAAGTATCCTAAAAATGCAATAAAACTTCAGGGAAAATACTGAGAGAATAAAACACAGGGAGCTGTACCGTGGGTACACCCTCCAAACGTAGAATACGTGAACAAATGTAATTACAAATGTTACTACAAATGTAGCTGAAGCACCACCGGCTCCACCACAAACGGCAAGATAGTGGCTACCACAAAAAGCAAGATGGCGGCCTCCAGCAAGCGAGATGACGTCATATCCGTAATTGAAAATTTGCTTCATGTACCCCTTATACCAGGGTGAAATGGCTCCAACGTTCCACAGTGTGAACATGGCTTTGAGATTTCTCTGGACTGGTTTTCTCTCTAGTGATCCTCACTTGTTTGGATTTCCGGCCTAATTTTATATAAATGCGGATTTTCAATATTTGAGCTTGTTGATACGTTGCCCTGAGGATGACAGCATATTGCTGTCGAAACATGTTGGCAGTCTGATTAAAAAGACAAGAATATATGAGCCGAGATTTTATGTATTTCTATTGAAAGCAAAAACGTATTCTACGTTAAAAAATATCAAAAAATAACCTGTCGGATCTCCTTTAATTCTATTTAAATTTTTAAAACTACATAATTTTTGCTTTTGTTCTTTTCATGCATCTGAAATACAAGTGAAGTCTTATTTACTTAAGCAGTTGAGTAGGTGTAAAGTTGCTCCAAGTCTTTTGTTGACACCGTCTATGTAGATTATGAATGTTTTATTTAGTTGCCGAGACTTTAAAAAATGTGCATGCAGAGGTTTGTCAAAAAATATTCCCAAAGAACAGTAGGCGCATTCAAAAACTGCCAACACCACCGTGTTTGCATAATGTTATGAAATATAAAACTGGAAATTCATGTTGAAAGCCTTGTTAACAGGGCTAACATGCTATGTTCATGCTATGTTATTTTGTTTTTGAATGCGCCTAGCGTGTTAAAACAATATATAAAAATGCATATAATTGCAAATCCAAAAAATTAAGTTGACACTCATGAATTGACACACAATTCTGCCAACAGACTTTGCGCCACTCTGCACGATGCATCAACAGGTGTATGAAACATCTTTCATTTTGTGCCAACATGCTAGTAATATCATGATGCTTTCCTTCAATTTGCTTGCCCATCAGACTCTAAATGACATGTTCTTGCCGTGAAATTTTATTTACAATTCTGTTCAGCAAAGTACGCATTGAAATACACCTTCTGTTTTCTGTTTTGCCGTTGATATTTGTAGCAGGCAAAGTATTGTTTTATATATTTATTGCACACAAGGTTTCCGGCTGTTTTCAATAACAATCTTTAATTGCCAGGTCTTTATTGGGTGTCTAATATTTGAAATACAATAGCATGGTGGGGTCGAATACCATAAATTTCAACACATTTTCATTGCTATTCGGCCATATTGCACAAAATGAAAATTGGATTTTGGAAAAGGTATCGTTTGTTTACAAGCATTGCTCGCTTTCCTTAAAAGACACAACATGCAATGATATGTGTCCTATCGACGCAGCATAGACTGTTGTAACAATCTGCGTTGGTAGTACATCGTGAACCGTAGGTACAGTCCACCAGGTACGGACATGTCAACCTTTCAACTATATTTTGAAATGTACAGATTGTAGTAGACCTCTTAAAATCAACAATCATTAAGTGTTTGCGTATCTTCATTACCTTCAGTTTCATTAATGGGAAGTTTGTTTGCGTAGGAGACTTGTCCAACAAGAAATGATACGACAGCAAACAGCAGGAAGGTATTGGAACTAGCCATTTTAGTTTGCAAGCAATGATCCTGAACTATACTTTGCAAGTGATAAGAAGTTAGAGAGAATGTTTGCTTTATATATCTGAAATAACAATGCCGTGGTTTATTTTGAAATATGAGATTCCATAATATTATATTGGCCATATGACAATGACTGTATTGGCAATAAACTAGAAGCCAGACATGCACAAAAGCCCACATTTTACATTAGGTTGTATGCTACTGTGATGCAGCATATTGCAAATATGCGTCGTCATTGTGCAAAGTATTCACTTTAAAATATTGCTTACTGATCCTACACTTGAACAAATAAAATGAAATATTGGAAGCTGTAAAAAATCTATTGGTTATTTATTGATAGATACTCAATTCATGGAAAAGAGAATTGTAAAGTTCATGCTAAATGGCCATATGTTTTATATGCATGTTGGACCTTGGCGCAAAATGATTATTGCGTGACTATTGTCAAATTTAATTATTGAAAGTCACCATTTTTATAGTTTGTGAGATAATAGACACTTTGAATTTTCTCGGACGAGAAAATTTAATACGAAATCCTAATTAAAAACGAAATAATTAAAAATGATGTCGTTTAAATTGTCTCGTTTGCTTGCGCGAATAAAGAGAAAATAAATATATGTCGTAAATGGTTTGGTAAATAAATTTCGTATTCCCTGCCTAACGCTGTTGCCAGTTTTGCGCGATTGTAGTATTTTGGTACTTTTGGTAGTACTTTTGGAACTACGCCGCTTCGAATTTTCTTTTGCGCCGTATTCTCGCAAATCGTGCCAAAAATGACTAATCCATTAAAAATTTGTTGCAATCCAACTTCATTTTTGTTCAAACAACTTCAAAACATGCTATTTTAAACCGTATTTTAGCGAAAATACGAGTTCTGAATTTACGCTCGACGCGGTGTGCAACTATCTTGCATGAGAGAAATCGCCGCGCAAGATTTCAGGCTTAACGTCATTGGCAATATTGCGGCGCAATACGTTGCGCTGCAAGTTTCGTTCTTCTGCTGCCGTTTTAGCGATAGAGCAATTTCATATGTGATTTTGCGTGTTTTTAGATGAAAACGGCCGTAAAACCAAGTAAAACGTAAGAAACTGTTCCTCTATTAATGTTATCTCTAAGTTAGGAATATGTTTTCGTAATTTATTTTTCGTGTCGAGAAAATTCATGCTGGATGACTAAATAAATTACTAAATTAAACAAAAACGAGATTTCCATTTCTCCGAATTTATTTATTTCTCCGAGAAAATTCAAAGTGTCTAATGAGTGATAACCCAGTTTCCCAAATTTTCAACAAAATGCAAAAGTTTTTAAAGAACGCATTATTACACTCATAAAATGTGCTGAAACCTAATTGCATATGCTATATATTCTATTTTATTTCTGTTTTTGTAGCGGTTGATATTTTTGCAGATCATTTTGCATTAATTTATGTTTCATATGTATATTCTGATTGTTCATCTTGGGCTATAGACAGTAAAGGTGTTTCATAACAGAAGGATTAGTAGGTACTGTAATTCTAAGACAACTTTTCAAAACGTTTTTTATTCATTCCGCAGCGTATATTTTTGTCATTCCATGTAATATTACAAGATTAATAAATTCTGAAGTCACTTGAGGGCATTAATGCTGATTATGACAGTGTAACAGGAGGTCACAATGATGTTGGATTAGATTATCACAACGCAGCAACGTGGGGCTGTTCTAGACACGCAGCAAAATTCATTTGGACGACAATCGCTGTGTTCAGCACATGTGTGGGCAGTTCCATTTGCTGTTACTTGTCCTGGTGTGCATGTTGAATTCATCATCGTGGCTGGGCATTTGCCCTGTCAAATTGTCAAACACTTTATTAGCCTACTTAAATACCAATCCTTTGAAATTCACGTTTTGTTCGCGTATACTGTGAAACATTTCAGTGGTGGAATTTAAGTAAGGGTATATATTTGCAATATCTTGAAATGAATGAAACTTTATTTCATGTCCAACTTGGGCTTTGAAAGGGGTTACATCTCTTTGTCTCGTCGAGTTTTACATTTGCTTATATTTACTTTCCACATTATGTTTAGACTAGATCCCCACAGATTTCTATTCACGGCACCCTGTAATCACTTTGTTCACATTGTTCCCTTTATCCACTTTGGTCGCTTTGCTACAATATCTTAGAGAATGTATTGGTTTGGAAATGTTGATATCGGCTTCATGCTCACTTCAGCAAATCACGAAGACCGATATCACCCTATGGGGATAACCTACCAATTCTCTTGACAAAACCAGTGAAAGGCGAATCAGGGAAGTGGTGGATGCTGAAACGTTTGAAGTTTTTAACAACAAAACTTGATGAGTGTTTCTATATTATGGGTGCTTACAGTTATTTTCCTAACAGGAAACCTATTTGGCCCAAGAGCTTGTTGTTGCCCGACATTGCATTGTATAGGATCTTAAATGTATTTATAAATCTGTTTTATGTCAATTTGTCTAATATGAGGGAAAATCTTCTTAAACTAGACAAGTTGCCATGCACCTCAATATCATGTTTCACAGTATTTATAAAGCTATAGCATGTTCATTAGTTATTTTTAATTTGAAATGTCTTACACCAGGGATTGGCGTAGTTGTAGGTCCAGTAGTCGTTGTATCTGTACCTGTCGTATCTGTAGTTGTTGTACCTGTAGCAGTTGTTCCTGTAGTAGTTTTTGTTGTTTCTATAGTAGTTTTTGTACTAGTAGTTGTAGTAGTCGTTGTTTCTGTAGTAGTCGTTGTTACTATAGTAGTAATTAGGAGGAATTAAAACATACATAAGTATGTTTGGGCTAGTTAATTAAAGCAATATATAAGGTAATTCCATGTACAGTCGTGGTCATAATAGTAGTCACTGTTCACGGCGGTGCCGATTTGACAACTGATGTCAGCGCCACCTGGTGGTCTATGAGGGGATTGGTATGATGATGTTTCCCTGGGCAGGTTGAAATGTGCCAAGGGGTGTTGGATGAGTACACGTAACGCGAAATGGGGTTGGTTATCAATGACGTAGGGTAAATAAACTTGCACTCATCCAACACCCCTTGGCACACTTCAACCAGCCCAGCGAAACGTCATCATACCACACCCCTCATGGACCACCAGGTGGCACTGACATCAGTTGTCAAATCGGCACCGCCGTGAACAGTGACAACTATTATGACCACGACTGTACAAGGGTTTGTTAGAAAAATTCACGGTTGGCATTCAGGAATTAATCGCGCTTCTTGAGGTTCCACATAAGCAATAGGACTGGTTGCTCCTTAACCACATGGTCACTGCGGTCCCGATGTCTTCATTGGAGTTGAATAGTTGCCATTTATAACTTTTTTCATGTGTTCAACACCTAAAAACTTTAAATAGACAACTTTTCAACTGTGACCCAGACATTGTTTCCGCAGCGATCCAGTGGTTTAAGGAGAAACCAGGCACAATATCTAGAGATACTTAAATTACCATCAGTGAAATAAATGCCGTCCAAATTGTGCTCCAATGAAACTTGTCCATCAAGAAATGACAATCCCATTAAAATAATTAACATAATATTATTTGGTGACATGCTGTTTTTCAATGAGAAATGAATGTGCATTGAAGTCCACTGAGATGAACTTGTAATCTGCAAAATAGAACCAGTGCTGTATGGTTTTATATATTTTGAAATTTTGCCACGATGCAGCATTGAAAATAGTAAATTTCGGCATATTTATGGACTTGTATTGTTGACCGACTGCTCTCAATGAAATGCCGCCTCGTAAAGTGTTAGTTGCAGCATTACCGCACCTCAGCCTTTGATCATCTAAAGAGTAACTAAGGCCAGCTGGCATCTGTTGTTGTCATTTTGAATCGGTAATCCTTATGGTTTAATACATGGGAAGCATTTTTGTTGTTAAAATACCCAATTGCAGCGAACCCCTCATATTGTATTGCCTCGCATAAGTATGCTGGACAAAAGTATGGCAAGATGTAAATTCTCACTGTAAGTAAGGTTGCAAAACATGTTGAAAAACAGCAAAAACTACTGCACGTACAAAGAAAATGTATGTAGGATGTTAATGAGGAACCATTTCTCATCACCTGTGAGCATTTATTCATTACGAAACAACTACAATTCCGAACAAGGTTACCCTCAGCATTACCAGCAAATGACCAATTAAGCAGATAACGTGCATCCTCCAATTTTGAAATATGGGGCTCAATTGACAAATTCACTCAGCCGCGTCCATTGCAATTGCGCCCCGCCTTCTGTCTTACGAACACACAAAATCCAAGATGGAGGTCTACTTGGGAATGGTCAGTAATGCATAATCGTCATTACTGAATCCCCATGTTGGCAGTCATTACCTTTTTATGACATCACTCATCCTATGAGCTTCCCCCAGACACAAGATAACGGGCAGCCAATAGAAAGGCTGTGAAATAGGTCAATGATAATTGAAGTAGTAAATGTCTTCAGCTCATAATGTTTGAAATAGGCGCATTTATTCACTGAATATCAGCCTTTTCTGACAACTCTTAAACAGTCAATATAGAGATGATAGATCAGCATCGATTCCATGCCATTCCGGAAGATACGAGGAATTGGGTCGTTCAATGTTCAAGAGAGGGGAATCGGGCAGTGTGTAATTTGCCAAGTAAATGACATCACCACCGCACAGGTACGAAGCCCAGAATCCAAAAGTTCCAATTGTCATAATAGTATGGTTGCAAGCGACCAAGGTTGCCATGTCCTGACCGGGTGATGACTGATCCGGGTTGCTCACAATATAAACATCTCCCCTGGAGGAATTAATGTTCTCTTCACACCACTTCTTGTCATCGCTGGCTACCACGAATACGGAGTCGTTGTACCTTGTCCTGAAGGTACCCATTGCATCTTCTAGGTATTTGCGATCGCCAGTGACTCCTTTCCATTCTTGAGACATCACTTCCAGTTTATCCCCTCTCCGAACATGGACACCCACATAAGTGGCATTCCTTTTTATCTTATTAGAAATTTCACGAAGAATCCTTTGCGCTTCGTCTTCAAGGGCTTTCGTGAAAGTGAATTCCTTGCGTATGATTGGTCTAATGTGAAGGAAGAAGGTCCAGGAATTTGCGTAGTCATCAATTTGTACGTAGCTGTATTCCCAATGGCGGTATTCTTCAAGCATATAATCTTTCACTTTTATTACTTTCCATGATTGATTTTTACTGTTTTGATCCATTTCTGGAGTAGATAAGTCAAAGTATCGTCTCAGTTCTAGGGCCATAGATTTTTCCATGACTAGCTTGTAGCCGTTTATTTGAGCAAGGCCCAGGGAAACTGCATGAATACCCATTTTATTCCCAAGCCTTCCACCAGCCCATGATGTCATCAATTTTTGTACGGGTGCAACAGTTCCTATTATGTTTGTAGTGCTCTTGTCGGTCAGGTTCGATGCACCTTCTGTTACCCTAGATGTAAAGTTGTTGGTTAAAGTGTCAAATATTGAAACGGTGGCATTTGGATATCCCATGGACAATGTTGAATTCCCAGTTGCATTCTGCGAATAGCATTTTTTATCTACAAAACAACAAAGTTTATTTTCGTTAATCAACGTTCAGTGCGATACTTCGCGGCCCACTGTACTTAGGACTCATAATGCCGACCAGGATATGATATTACCATTCATTTGTGAAGGATAATATGTGCCACCACCATATTGGCTGGAAGCAATTTTCCAGAGGAATCATGGGTATTTGCCGCCACACAAAGTAAACGTACTTTTTCTTGATACCGACACGTGTATCGGTGTTGAATTTTGTTCAAAACCTCCTTGAGGTCTATATACAAATGTTTATGCCCAAATCGCCCAACACAATGCTGGTATAGTAAAGGCTAAGCAATTTGTCACGTGATTGTGATCGCAGGTACAGCTCTGTAGGTGCCGAATGTACTCAAGGTGCCCAATGCTTGCAACTTGCCCAATACTCCAAATGTGCCTAATGTGCCCTGTGAATCGCATCATGATGCGATTCCCTATTGTTCCAATGACAGCACTGTTCGCCCTATGCTGGTAGAAAAGGGTGGCTATCACCTCCACACTTAGGAATAGGGAATTCAATGCCATGTCCTCGTATGCATATATTGAGTCCTTGGTTGTACTTAATCGTACCTGCGATTACATTGTCCTTATAATATTGGTGATTATTTACGTAAAAGATGAATGCAGCCAATATGGTTGCCACTAGCAACGCTTTGGCCTTTCGATTACTTGCTGGATGCACAACGGATTCCATCCTTGCTGAAATTGGAAATTTAGCGTAATTAATTTTCATATTCGTACCGTACAATGGGTACTTCGCTGACATACTGTAAAAGTGAATATTTTCGCGGGGCTAAATTTCCGCGGGAGTGGAGTTAAGGACCTTTTGCGGGGGCTTTATTTCCGCGGGCCAGGAGCCAGTTATAACTGCTATACAAAGCCCTTTTCTGCTTTTACAAACAAGGGGGAAAGGGGAATGTTGAAAGTGAACCAATTCTTTCACAATGCAGCTAAATTTGTAAATGGGGTGGTTGGGTGGACTTGAATTCTGAGAAATACCTACCATGTGCAGGCATTTAGGGTACAAAATTTGGACGAATAAAATGCACTTTTTCTGAACAATACTACACTCACTTAACACCCGTGATTCAAAGCATGTTCAAAGGTCAGTGAAACTGAAGGAGTGTGCAGCTTTTAGTCTAAAGCAGTATGTGGGCACACCTCCCCCTTTCCCCTATATTTATATTTCCGCTGGGCTGTTATTTTCGCGGAAAACGGCCTGTGCGCGAATGGCGCGGAAATTAAGTCACGCGAATAATTTCCACTTCTACAGTATAAAGTCTTTGATTGCACGTCAAAACATCGCTGGTGAAATATCGCCACCGAAAGACAAGCTTGTTTTTAAATAAGGAATAAAATGTTGCGCATCTTTCCTTGATTTTACAATACAACACCTGCACACAACACCTGTTATCAGAACTTAAAGGACATACGTATATCGCGGCACTTTGTCCTATTTGTAATCATTTTCAAAGCTTATTCTGAAGTTTTACTATGATATTTGGTATACTTTCCGAAATTATGAGAATTTTCAGAGCAATACTTCACCCGAAAAAAATTCACGAAAATATGTTGAGCGGTGGCACGTTTTGGTGGCACATACGTCACTGGCACTACGCCAACGACGCCCTATCGTTGATACGTTTGTGATGTCATGGTCGGCAGTTAGCCAATGGCGTTCCAATTCGTCGTAGTTCTTCAATTCTCGATCACTCCATCAATAATTTTTTAAAAACATCCCAAACGAAAGTCATAGTTTTAATTTTCTCTTTCCTTTCAACCGTTTTAAGGGCATGGGACCTTACAAAACCGCGACACATGTCCTTTAATGGAAACTCGGATATAAAACTGGATTTTCAGATCTGATATTGCAATCACAAAATGGATTAATAAAAAAAACAAGTTACAGTATTCTAAACTAAATAAACATTGCCATCATATGAAATGGGTGTTTCTAACACTTATTATTGTTACCCCTAATATAAGAAACTTTGTCCAAATATGTATAAAAGTTGCTTATAAGACTGCTTTAAGCAACTTCAGCGACCGGCAACCAAAACTTCTGGTTTCTGTAAGTTTGCTGGATAAACTTTGCTGTTCTAGTCAGCCTTCCCGATCTGCTAGGTTTTCGGATTAAGTAGGGGAGCAAGTGCTCCGCCCCTTCCCATAGAATTCCCAATTTTCAACAAAAGTTGTCAATTGTCAAACAATGGGATGGGGTGAAGCTCTTCTTTCCTTTCTTAATCCGTAAACCCAGCTGATCAGGAAGGCGGACAATACATGTTGTACTCCCTATGTAACTTCATGCAGTGTCATACAAAATCGTGTGAGTTTGTGCACCTTTAACTTTAAAGGGACGGGCAACTGAATAAAAAAAATTTAAGATGTTATTCAGAGTGATAAACTATAGAGAATGGCTATTTGGTATGTTAACCAATTCGCAATGGTTAACGAGTTATAAATTAAATTCGAAAAAGGTATGCTGACAGCAAATTCAACAGCCGTTATAAGAAACGGCAATGGAGAGGACATGGGCCAGGGCTGTGCTCGGCAGCGCACGCATTCCCCCGTTCTCAACATCGTCTGGCCAAGCCTTGGCCAGAAAAATTTCCAACGGCCGTTTGTGCAGGGGAGCAGCCAATTGACGGTGACAGCCGGATGCCGTCGTAACGGTCGTTTCGCCCGCTCGATCGTAGACGTTACGTCGTTACGTTCTCTATCTCAACCCCCATTGGTGATTTGGCCTTTAATCCGCGCAAAGAAAGAGTTCCATCGACAAATCCGTATCTATTTTTAACCATTGCGAATTGGTTAACATACCAAATAGCCATTCTCTATACTTTATCACTCTGAATAACATATCAAAAAAATTTTATTCAGTTGACTGTCCCTTTAACAATTTTATACCCTTGCTGTATAATGTAAACAGCATTGCAATATTAATGAGTCGGAAAAGGCGATTGAAGTAAGATCTCATTTGATATTGCTCAGTATATCAAATTCGAAGGCCCAATCTCTCCTCTCTCTCCTCAGAGCATTACTTATTATTGTTGAACTCTTCGATAAATTGGCGGCGCACAAGCAAATTTTATGATGTATTATTTGTAAATTGATGGCATTTTCAGTACGAGCTTATCTACTACGTCTTCGGCAAACAACAGTTCCGTAAGATCACGTCCAATTTAGACAGATTTCTATGGCACTTTAGTCAACTGCAATATTGGGTCGCAACCGAAGTATGCCTTACACGG
The DNA here is from genome assembly GCA_031546965.1 of Dysgonomonas sp. GTDB lineage: Bacteria > Bacteroidota > Bacteroidia > Bacteroidales > Dysgonomonadaceae > Dysgonomonas_A. The sequence goes on along the minus strand of JAVBJR010000739.1, from coordinate 5,083 downwards.
TCAGTGGGAAGAAGAGTACAATTACTTCAAAAGTTCATCAAACTTGCTGCTCAGTAAGAACATTTTGCAGAATATTTTGGAGAACTTATTGTGCAAGTTCGCTAATTTCAATTTTGTGCCTTATATGCAAGTCTTCGTGATCTTCAAAACATGAGCGCATTTTTTGCCGTGGTTATGGGATTGAGCAATATTGCCGTTTGTCGCCTTTCTCAAGCTTGGGAGGTAATTAAAGTATAAGTTGTTATTGTCTCGCATACTACCATTGGGACCATGCACTAGCTATGGCCCAGGTATATTGGTTTATTGCCGAGACAATTCGATGTTTCTATTTTAACAGAAATTGCCAGGAAAATACAAGAAAATGTTTTGCGATTTTGAGGCTCAAGTAGATCCATCCAGGAACCATCGCTCATACAGACAATCAGTGTCAAAAATGATCCCACCAGTCATACCACTCGTGCCTCTTCTTATCAAAGGTAGAAAATACTTAAATTTTTCATTACATGCAATGGTTGACTTCGAATCAAAAACTTTAAACAGATCTGATGTTCACCCATGAAGGGAACAAAACATATCTGGAGGGGCTTGTCAATTTTGAAAAAATGGTATGATAAGCAATAGCTATTATTAGAAATGTTGTCCAGAAGTTAAACATTTGTTCATTGAGAACTATATAATTAATTACTTTTATTGCAATAAACTGTCCCATAATGACTGTGACCATTTCATTATCGTACTATAATATAATATATACTGTATACTCTATAATATATTTAGAGGTACGAGAGTTGTGACCGACCCAAAACATATACGTATAGGTAGGTACGTATAGCAGTGTTATATTTAGCATTCATATGCTTATATTAATTGAAAAAGTCATCATAACTGAATGCAACGTGTAATGATATTTAGCTTATGGACAATATTCTATTCTACGCTATCTGCATATAACTATATAGTATAAGTAGCATTGATTGACTTTTCTTGCAAATTTATCCTTCCTCATTCAGCATGTGTTGGCAGAAACATTGCGCATGGTTAGAATATGCAGATCAAGGCCGTTTCGTGAGTGATTGTATAATTATAACTTGATAATTATTCAAAATTGTATGGTTCTGAATTAGCTTAAGATTAATGATGATGTGATTACCAACTGCAGAGTCCGAGTCCCCAACTGATGGAAAGACTGACCATGAAATAAAGAATTATCTAAGGTTAGTTTGATATCATTAATGGGAAAATGTATTCCAATGCTATATGCATATGCATTGCTGGAGCAAAACGTTATGATATAATTTGCAGCAAGATGCCATGCAATATAGGTTCCAGGTCAAACTTAATTGTTCACTCGATCCTGATGCATAATGATTTTTCTTAGGTACCTTAACTGTATCTGTCTCCACCATCACCACCTCCTCATTTTACAACCCATTCCATTCAATTATACTAAAACCATGTCTAAAATTGCACTAAGTATGGGTTGGAAGGGGGATGACGAGAACTTTGGCCAATGAGGGAGAATTTATACTCCCGCTTTGGTCAGAGGTCTCGTCTTACCCCTTTCACCTCCCACCCTTAGTGCAACTTTGGACGCGATTTTAGTATAGCACAGTAAACTAGATTTCATATGATGCGTTAGAGAATCTTGAAATGCTCTTCCCTTATCTATACAATTCCAGCATCCCATTTATTATTTTAGTAGCCCTAGCTTTTGTGAATATACTCTATTAAGCCTGTATGTCTTTTCTGTAATGACCCAAAGATGCCTGTACATCGTATTCCAAGTTAGGTCTCAACAAAGACTTGTAACCATGTATCCCCACTGCGGCATTTCAAATCCCATAACAAAAATTGAGTTAGCTTCCTGGCATGCTGCCTTATTACATTGAGCAGGCAGGTTTAAAAGTTTGGCAATTCCCATGATGCTGGAAAACAGTGATTTGTCTGAACTTTAAGTTCATTGATGATCAGAGGGCAGATATCTCAGAATTAGCAATAATGTTCAGTGAACATTGTCCACATTCACTCAATCAATAAACTTACGTATATAGGGAAGCCAGATAAAAAAAAGTGGCATAGTTCATTACATGATGGGTTTATGGATCGATTGCATGCAGCAAAACTCTGTCAGCTGTAATTTGAAATACAAATAGTGTATAATAAATTTGTGCTTTGTTTTAGCAATCTTCGCGTCATTGACAATCAACGAATCCTTAATCGCCTCTCCCAAATGCTGGAAAATAAGAAATCTTAACAAGTTGTTGGTGGAGACGTTTCAATCATTGCTTCAATTGCTGAACGCATCAACCAAAATGCGAAGAATAATAAGTGTTGCCCTCGTATTTTCCGACATGTATATATTTACATTATTATACTGTCGAATTTTACCTTTCAGATATACAACATATAGCGGTTTGCTATTCAATATGTATTATACTATATCAATTTCGATTGGAAATCGCGATTTACTTCCATTGCCCGTAATTAAATTTTTGCTAAAGTGTGCCTTTTGAATAAATTCTTCGCAAAATTTGATATTGTGTATTTAATACTATTATGATCACATTATAATAATTCTGAAATAGAAACAACATACTCTGCTCTCAATTAGTGGCTTTATTTATGGATTCCAAGTATAGCTAAAATTGAGGAAATTTATGTGCTTTGTCACTTGTGATAAGACCTTGCTTCATTGAAGGCCCTTATGAAGTGCAGAGGCCCTTAGAAATTTATGTCGGTCGCGTACACAACCACTCTTACACCACATCCCATTGCATCCTATATAATAATGGTTTATGAATTTCAACAAGTTTCACTCCAATATAATTGTTGAGATATGGATGTGGGTGAATAATATAAGTTGTTGTGGGTATTTGGAAATTTACAACAACTTAAGTTTTACTCCTTTACCTACTAAATAACGGATATAACGGCTAGAACGCTGTTCCTATAGCTCTCTTTAGTTGGTGCAGGGGTGGCTATATTTGTACTGCCCCTGTTAATGTTATGGCGTTTATAAAGCTTACCTGCACTGCATGTGCAGCTATACTAAGTATTATTATTGGTCACACATCAAGGAGTTACATCTTCGGTAAGAATTTTAACACAGAAAATGTACAGGACAATTGTACACTACCAATGGTTTTTCTTTGTTTATTTTGTTGTTTTTTTAGTATTTTAAGGTTTTAAAATTAATTTGCTCACCGGCCCGCGTGTTTTTGTTACTGGTTAGTGAAAACGGTGTGAATAGAACCGTTTAGAAATAGCCTTATGCCAGGCAAATGCCACAATTACTACAGCAGGTTTAGAAAAGTTGACACTTTATTTTATTTGTACTACTTTGAACAATTAAGTTTCCTGTACGTTTAATTGCATGGTACATGTAGTTTTCTTTCCTGATAATAAAGTACATTTTGCAGATTAACATTTTCGTCTTTGCACAATTATTTGCGTAAAGATTATTGTAAAGCTGACAGGTATGATAGCTAGAGTATATCAGCAACGTATTTTAATCACGAACATGGCTGCCGTATCGTACAGTACATTTTTACGTCATATTACGCATAACGCACTACCCGAAATGAAAAATCTCGCGTCCAGTAGAAGAAGCGCCGCATCGCGCTGTCCACTTTTGACGTGAACAACGTATCCACCGTGTTCGATTCACAATACGTCCGTATGTTATGTAGTTTCATTGAGCCGGAAACTTAGAAAAACCGAGCAAAGTTTCAATGAACGAAGACGAATTTGCGAGCATTTCTGAAATGGAGATGGTTCATTCTGCGATTGCTGTCATCGGTGCTGGTGCTATGATGATTGGTGGAGTTTGTCCGTACATTCCGCAATACAGAAAAATCAAAAAGACTGAAAACTCTGAGGGTTTCTCACTTTATGTGTGCTTAGCACTTCTTTTGGCGAACACTCTGAGGATTTTATTTTGGTAAAGTTCCTAATGTTTTCTACGATGTATTTCTCAGTTAAAATTTCTAATTTAATTTTTGTATACAATATTCACAGGTTTGGACATCAGTTTGAACTGCCATTATTGGCCCAGAGTGTTATTATGAACGTCACTATGTTAGCCATGATCCGGCTGTGCGTGAAATTCAATGGGAAATCGCAGATTTTGAAAAGCAAGGACCGCCTATTTACAGGTATACATGTACATTATTTTGATATCTGGATTTCTTGCGGATGTGGGTTGGTGCATGGAAATGCGCGGGGTAACATATACAGTACGCCACTAAATTACATATTCAGCAGGTTTGTAGAGTGAATTACATGACAGGGTGTATCAGGATAAAATCAATAAACTGTGCAGGCGTATAGAGGGGTACATTTGAACACAATGTACAAAATAACACATATCCGGAAATGCACCGTTTCCGGGTTATGACCCTCAAACTACCAGTGCACGTGGCTATGGGATACACTTGACATAAGAGTGGGTGCTGAAGAACACATTTCATGAAAACCTTAATTTCTATATATATATCCACCAATATCAATGCAGGCGTTGTACCTGCATGTGTTGCAATTAAGTTCCCCTGCACCCTCTCAAAAATGCCAGGCATGTTGTTGATGAGGTGCGTGGCAACTGGATCAGTGCAAACATCAGGTCTTCGTGTGTGACAATTACATTGTGGTATTGAGAAATACCGTACATAAGTTATTAGACACCCACTCTTGATTGTCCAGTGTATCGTTAATGCAATTCCCATGCCATATGTGCACGTACGGGTTGTTTGAGGGTTATAAAGTTCTCGCAAACGGGCAAAATGGCAACTTCCGTTCGGCATGTTTGCTGCAAGCTTGCAAGTGAAACATTGACACACGCAGCACACTTGCTGTAGGTGCATCGAATGCACACTGCATGTAAGCTGAATGCTTACCAAGCTGCAGGTAGCTGTTGCAGGACTGTGAGCTGCATACATGCAGCATGTACAGCCGGTCTCCAATTTAGTTGATAAAAAATGGACCGCCTTCTTTAGAACGTGCTTTTTGGAATAAACGCTGATTGGACCGATTGGATTGTGTGGGTGTGGTTTGTGTGTGGCAGCGTCGGTGGTGAACCAATCAGTGT
>JAVBJR010001099.1:0-7705 GCA_031546965.1 Dysgonomonas sp. | reverse complement strand
TGCCACATACTTTAAAGTATGCAGCAGGCATATTGCAGGTTTGCAGCAGACATGCCACAGGTGTGCCATTGTTTCACGTGCAGACCTGTTGCAGCTCTGATGCAGCACTGCAAAAGAAGAAAATTTCTGTAAGGGTGGATATCATCTTTCGTATGTCATTTTCAAAAATTAAATTATGAAACATTACTTTTCTTTGCTTTTTCATGTACTTTAATTTGTTTAATGTGATGACAACACATTTGGGAAATATTGAATACTTTTTTTCACAGTCATTTCAAAATCGCCCGTTTTTCTGCCCCACCCTGTATCATTATCTCTGTTTACTTTCGTGTTTTCGTGAAAGAGAGCTGGCTAGCGAATACATACAGTAGTCACCTTGTTTTTTTTGTTTTTTTTTGTTTTGTTTTTTTCTGGACAGTGCTGCATTTCCCAAGATTAACTTGTTTTTCTGCGATTTATGATTCTAAAGATGAAAAATATGTCGGGTATTCGACTTCCATGCGAATTTTTGGATTAATCGTTGAAGTGTTCCTAGGAATTTCAAAATATTAGTATCCCAGATACAGACTTCATGCATTACCCTGTACACCTAATCCCATAGTGCATACTTATGTAAGTTCAAGTAGGAATGTTATCCCAGAAGGGAATACCGACTATTGATTATTTATTTATGGGTGGAAGGACGATTGAATGCGATTTTGCATTTCTATAGGAGGAAATGCTTATCATGAATGGGACCATTACAATTTGGGGAAGTGAAATTAAATAACCTCAATGTTTCCCCAGATGTGACATACTGTATTTATGAATTTATGAAGGTATAGAAAAATACCGACAACAGTAATAATTCAGCATTATATCGTTAAACTCTCTTACTCCAACTTGACATAAACTTCAAGATTTATGCATTGTTAATCGTATTTAGAATTTTATCGAACAGTAATATTATAGTAGCACTTTTAATTGAATCAAGGACTCAATATACTTGATTGAATGCTGTCAAATCTTAATTCTAAGTTTAAATGCCCTGATGATGATGAATTTAGCTTAGCATTTGAAATATCTATCACATTGTTTTTTAGTATTAATTAAAGAACCTAACGTAATTTTCAGAGTTCAAAAGTCCAAAACGATTTGAAAATCACTTTAGTATTTGGAAAGTCCTTGCATTATATTAAAAATTAGACATAAAATTATGATTTGGGTTGCGGTTGGTTGTAACTAAGATCATCATTCGAGCTCTTAAACCATGCCAGTTCACCTTTAGATGCTGTACATGTGTTATATGTTATGTACTGTTGAAATTGTTTACAGCTTCGATTTTGATAGAATTCAGATCATAAAGTATTTGTTTGCTTTCACTTTAAGTTGAAAAATACATGCAGCTGCGTTGAGTTTAGCTATAGGCTTGAGTTGAGAAGTAAGTATAGCTAATAGGATGGAACTGCGCTAAAATAACATCGATATTGCAGAAAAATATGTACTCCTACTTTTCTTTTAGCTTTGAGTTGTACAAGATCACGGTCACGATCTGCGTTGCCAGGTGACGTGTGACGCCACAATTTGATGGCTATGGATGAGTAGGTGAAGGCCAGAGATGCCAATGGTAGAGCATAGGTGAAAAGGAAGATGAAGAGGGTGTAGGCCTTGCCAGCCTCTTCTGGCCACAACTCGTTGCAATCGTAATATTCCCGACTTCCCCATTGAAAATGGTGACCAGTGCCGAACGAGAACTGAATTGTGGACAGTACTGCGGACATCATCCATATCACTCCGATCACCGACTTCGCTCTGCTCTTCGTCCATCTTCTCTTCAATGGATACATGATGGCGAAATACCTGTCCAAATTTAAACAGATTGTTCAAAATTAGTTTCAGTAATCTACGGCCGATCTTTATTTACTAAGTTTGTTTGTTTAATTGTTTGCAGTAACTTTCAGCTCATTCTTACACAACTTCTATTACATATTCTAGAGAGCTGAAATTTGGTATGAAGATCAGTCTCGCTGTTTATTACCCCAATCCAATTCGGATTACGCATTTGAGAGGCCAGATGCGCGAGTTTTTCGATCGCAAAAATCGAAGCGCGGGGGTAGCTTGATGGGTTGTTTTCACTGCACAGCCCATGCGGCAGTGACGGCGCTTGTGGCAACGGACTTTAAAAACTCAAATTCATAATTTACGCTCGTGTCGATTTATAAATAAACTTAGTACCCAAAAAACTTAGTTTTTTTCATAGCTTGTTTTTAAATTCAAATATGTTGCAATGTGTGGTTTGAGTGTCATAACGAGTTGCATTTCCGGATATGTGTTATATTGTGAATTGTGTTCACATTTTCAAATCCCCCTGCATATGCCAGCACAGTTTGTTGGTTTTATTCTGATACACGATGTACATTTGGATGAGCTAATGCATTGACAAGAACAACATTGTTTGGCTTACATCTTGTTGTTGTCCAAATTATATTGCATTACAGGTATAAGTGTAAATATACCCAAGGGGTCGTCTATAACGACGTCCACAAAATTGATTTTTTTTTCTACTAGTGATCTTTTGCCATACTTCATAGTAAATTGTATACTATCTCATTATCTCATTACAATCAAGTTCATATTATGGGTAAACTACAAATACTTATTCAACATTATTCATGGTAATTAATTTAACTCGGATGATAACTCAATGCTGCTATTTCTTCTTTATTTAAAATAAAAATGTGTGTATTACATATGTGCTTTTTAATGATTAACTATAGATGACAGTTCATGATATTTACACCCACGCCCTTGTAATCTGATTCCATCTGAATTTAGTGATCCCATCTACTCCATGTTTCTACTTTTTTATACAAAAACACTATGTGATGTGGAAAGTATAATAAAAAATGCATTAGCAATTCGATTTTTAAAGCCGATTAAATATTTAGCTTGCCAAGTGCATTCATTAATGGCAGGCCTCTTTTGTGGCTTACAAGTATGGTGTGGGATACATTGTGCAAAAACTGGAAGTTATCTCTGAAGACAGAGTTGACATTGGAAGATATACTTTAGTGAACAAATGACATACAGTATAATACATCTAATTGAAATCAGAAAATTTATATAACTAAGCAATATGATTTAAATGACTGACTATTCATTATGATTAAATTAAGACCCTGCAGATTGAGGTAATGCTGTCAAAATTATTTCAAACAGCAATAGTATTTGCTTTTTCCCCCATCATGTCACACAACATGAGTGATAATTAATTCAAATAGCTTGCTATCTGGAAAATAAATAATCTGAAGAAATGGTGTTGCTTTTAATATTGTTAGATTCAGTTTTAATTTCTTTATTTCTGCTTAAACGGATTTTAGAAAGTCGATGCAGGAAATGTGTGGTTGCCGATTATAATGCATCATGCACCACTTTGAAACCAATGTGATGTTTTCCTGCATGGCTTCATTAAATTGCTCCTTGCAGGATACCATGAGTGGGCATCGATGATCATTCAATTAATTCATTTATCAGTTCAAGGCAGTAGAATGTTTGTTACAGGCATGGACACTGGAAATAGATTAGAACAAAAACGATAGCAGCGCTCATGGTGGAACGACAGACAATCACGTTCTACGCACTGCTATTGGTGGATAACCACATATGAAGCCCCACATAATTCCAATCCACCAATAGCAGCGCGTAGAACGTGATTGTCTGTCATTCCACCCAGAGCGCTGCTATCGTTTTTGTTCTATTCTATTTCTAGTGTCCATGCCTGTAACAACATTCTACTGCCTTGATTAAACGCTTATTTAACGCGCAATCGACATTTTACTGACCGTGCAGATACCTAGACCGTAACATATACGTACAAAGTTTAAAAATTGTGATAGTATTGAAATTGGAAATTTAGCTGGGAATAATTTTGGGTGATAATGTTAATGTAAAGTTTACAATGCATTTGCAATTAACTGTTATTTTAATTATTTAATTATATATTTATCAAATTATCAATATAGTATTGAAAATTCAAAATCCTATATTTTCGCTTAATTTAATATTTTTGTTTCCATGTTTAAGATCACATTCAAAGTTTAATCAAGAAAAACCTGTGATATTTAAATTGAAAATGTAGTTGAGAATAATTTAAATTGTCAAATTTTTAAATGTATTGTATTATTATTTATATAATTACAATGCAATTTTTCTGTAGTAAGTATAGGTAATTTATATAAACTCATAATCTGTCCTACGTGAAAATGGGGAAGAATTTGGGACTTTATATTGAAAAATTAATTAGTTTAAATTTGGGAATTGCATTTGATAATTAAATTATTGAAAGTTTAGCAAAACTTTGAAGTTTGTGAAGATTGTAAAAACAATTAACAGCTGGTAAAGTTTAGGAAAGTTTACAATAAACAAGAAAACAAACAAGTTAAACCAACAAACATACAAAATAAATAAGTAAATATATTAAATAAATAAATAAACATTTATAAATTTTAGAAGGTTATTACATACAAAAGGTTATATGTATAAAACACTTATATATTGTAATATTTACGAATTCAATATAGTATGTATATATAAATAAATAATAAATTTATAAATGTTTATTTATTTGTTTTTGTATTTATTTACTTATCCATATTGAATTCGTAAATTTGCACTATGTATAATATTAGTAATATTATTAATATTAAATTATGTTTCATATTGTTACCCTAAATAATAGCAAGAGTTATTATAATAATATATAGCAGTGTTTAAACACCACATCATTTTCATGGAGTTGTCCGTCAGCTTCCCATTTCTTCAGTAATTAAGATTATTTTGGGGCCCTAAACAGTGAAGCACGTTGATAGTTAGTTGCTCTTATAACCTGATTATACACCCAGGCATTTCTTCAAAAACTAACTAAAGTTAATTTACAGCAGGCTTCAATACGTTTCCGTATTCAAATCCCGCCTAAACGTAGGGAGTCGCGATCCATTCGCCACCTGGTGTCAGCCAACGGAATGATGACGTACTTTCGTCACATTCTTAGCTACGCGCAAGTGGGGAGTTGTCTCACCTGACAGCGAAACCGCTCCTCCACCGTGGATAATACCAGGATAAAAGCACAACGATAGCGATCTTGACTACGGATTGGCAACTCAGTAAGTTCCGATTGCAGGCAGACTTCTAACCTTAATGACGTCAGACGGCACTGTCATCCCACACGCGTATTTACCAAGCGTATTGACATTCTACCACGCGAATCACAGATCCTACGTCGTCCCGCATCCTATATTCGGTTAGGTTATTTTGGTTAGGTTAGGTTATTTTGGTTAGGTTAGGTTATTTTGGTTAGGTTAGGTTATTTTAGGTTAGGTTAGGTTAGGTTTATAAACGGAACGGAGGGTCGTTTTAATGGCGTTAAAGGACAACTGACACGGTTTTGTAAGGTCCCATGCCATTAAAACTGTTGATAGGGAACGTTAAATTAAAACTATGAGTTCCCTTAAAATATTTTTGAGAACAAATTATTGAAGGAGTTATTTAATATCACAGAGGAGAACATCAGCCAGAACGCCATTGGCTAAACGGCAACTGTGGGTTGATCTAGGTTGCTCAAGCCAATGAGGTAAAAGTGGGTGTGGTGGCATAGCAGCTTCAGCCAATAGCAGCGTACTATACGTGTTTCAGCGTATATATTTTGACAGATCGACGCATTTCGACCACCGATTTTACGAAAGTTTGTACATTTTTATAAAAATAACGAATAAACAAAAAAGTTTCAAAAAATCAGATCATGTGCAGATAGAGCGGGTTAACGCAAGCAAATAATTTCAACCGATTTGGTGAGGTAAAATTCCTTTAATCCGTGTCTGCCAAGCACTGTGTAGGATGCGGGACGACGTAGGATCTGTGATTCGCGTGGTAGAATGTTATATCGCTATTTACCAAAACACTCGGATGTTGGCATCCCACCTGCATTGGCATCACGATATTATCGGAATTACCACGATTATCGATATCGCCCGATTGCATCCACATCCGCTCACAATGCCATCCGCTCTGCACTTGCCAAATAAACATAAACCGCAATGTGAATGGGCCAAGAAAATTAAAGGAGAACTGAATAGGTTTTTGACATACCAATTTTCTTCAATAAACATGAAGATGAAGTAAAAAGAAACTGTTTGTCACCTCCCGTTTTCGTAATACGATTATTGGCTTAGATATGTCAAGAAATCTGAGCTCTGACGTAGACAGAAAGGGGCGTGGTTTAGGGACTCGCGGAACTCCTCCATGCTAAATTCGGCAAAATCGAACGTTTTGCCTCCGATGACGTAATTTTTCGCTGGCGCAAATCGCAAATCGCGCTGCGAATAAATTTCAGGAAATTTTTCTGACACTTGCAACGTGTTTTCTGACATGTTTTCAGCTACTTGACAAAGTTTCAGGGGGGGGGGGGTTTCAAAACCAGTTCAGTTCTGCTTTAAATAAAATTCCAATTTCCACCATAGACAATTTCCAATATAGACAATTTCTCCATTTTTACATTTTTACCATAACCACGTTAAATTTCATTCAATGAAACATCTAGCTATCATTATGTGCGATTCAAATATACCGCACATCTAAACAACAGGTCTCGTTTATTCATTGCTCCTGAATTCGAGCGCGCTCATTGGTCGGCTTCGGAATCCGCAGCAAAACTATAAAAATGCGGTCAACGTAGTAGCCAGTAATTTTTAGTTGGTTCATTAACTATTTATGGCGCTACGAAGTTTCAGATATCATTTCGTATTTTGTTTATTACCAGAAAGCAGTGTAATTTTTAAAAGTCATTCAAGCAAACCATTTGAGTTTTAAGAATTCATTCTCAAATTTGATGATGCAAGACATTTTTTATTCCATTACCTGAACGTATATACATATAAAACATGCAAAACTTTGAATCGCAACGAAAAATATTTTAAAGCGATGATTTACACTTTAGTAACGAAATTAAAAAAATTAAACATCATTTTAACACATCTGGAATGAAAAAAAAAAATAAAAAAAATTTCAAAGAGTTAAATACCATTTCATTCTTTAACGGGTAATGCTTTCCTTCGAACTGTTTCAATGTTGCATTGGTTAACCTGATAATATAAAACCAAAATATTAAATTTATTTCTATATATTGTTAAAATACAATAGGTATCATTCATACCTTGGCTACAAACCATAATGAGTTCACAGTTTCGTTCCTGTACGGAATGTGATTATGCTGTACATATAAATAAAAAACGTAGCATTAGCTAACATTAATTTAAAAATAACATGGAATGGAAATACAAAATTAATTCGGTTACATTTTGTGATAACGCCATAATCACATTCTCCAAATTACTTAATGACTTATTAATTTTCTTAGCATTGCATAATCTTTCTCCTTGGGAGCCGGAATCCTTCACTCGTTCACTGCCCGCCAAGTCCACCAAATGTAAAGTTCCTATAGATATATTAATTAATTGGATACATATTAATTATTAAATCATGTTAACATTACAGTTAAATTATACCTTGGCATGCTGTTCCTGTAATTATATTTTCCTGGTGAGTTTCAACTGAAAAATATAATGCGACCGGGATGATCTTTCATTACATTTGGTGGTGGCGATGGAGCGATTTTTCTGAGCTCTCATCATGAGTCTATGGACCTAAAATGAAACAAATCATCCAGTTAATA
>JAVBJR010000755.1:0-3015 GCA_031546965.1 Dysgonomonas sp. | reverse complement strand
GGGCAAGAAGGATCCGCAAGGGAGGATCCGCAAGAGCCCAGGGATCGACACCCAGCGTAGTTGGCAGGATTTGGGACCTGCAGCCCAGCGTGGGGTGCCATCTTCTGGACCACGAGTCACCACAAAACAGTAAGTGCAACGTTAAATTTGCATAAACGCTGAAATCAGGTGACGCTAGGGTAAATAAGGCCGCTAGTATAAACGTCATTATGGAGCCCAACCCTGCCGGAGTACGCTCTGAACCGGCGTCGCAGGGAGCGAAATCGAAGAGGGGACGTCCACGACGGACCGTAGTTCCCCTCACCCCAACAACAACCACAGTGGATGCCGTTCCATCAACATCCGCTGTCAGCAGATCGGCGACGGTAGCCTCAAGGGTAAAAGAGCGGGCCGCCACTCGTTCCCGAGCCCGAAGCGAGACTAGGCCTACAGCAAGCTCTGAGGCCGACACCGTTAGAAGCACCCTGTCACAGGCTGCTTCTGCCATCGAAACCACGACTACTCAGGAAGCTCTCCCTGTGCGAGAACGCACGGGATCGAGCCTGAGTGAGATGACAGACGTCATGGGAACGCTGGAGTTCCTTTGCACAGTACCTTCCGCCACACCACCAGACACTGGCCGCACGAGTGCGGTACGAAGTCGAGCGCCCAGCGCTGCTCCTTCCGCTGCCAGTGGCCAGAGAGTGGCGACCACAACACCAGCGACTGGTCAAACGGGAGCGGTACGTTCAAGAGCGCCCAGTGGTGCTCCGTCCGCTTCTGGTCGCCATGAAGCAGCACCTCCAGCGGTACGTTCAAGAGCACCGAGTGGTGCTCCGTCCGCCGCAGGTGGCCGGGAACTGGCGGCCGCAGTACCAGCCACTGGCCGAACGAACGCGGCACGGTCGCGAGCGCCTAGTGCTGCTCCGTCTGCCGCCAGTAGTCGGGCAATGGTCCATGCAGGAGGTGACGGTGGACCCCGAGAGGAAGCGCGGAGCACAGCCTCCAGGAGCTCCCGAGTATCCTCGGCTGTCGTCCAGGCAAACCGTGAAAAGCGGCAGCTTATGGCCGACACCTTAGACTCGGTGAGCAGGCTCCTCGGCGTCCACGGAGAGGAGCACGAGGAAGCGGCGATAGTGCGGCGTGTGGCTGCACTCACCCAGATGGAAGACAGAGTGAGATCGGCTACTCACAGTATGCGGAGTGCCCATACCTCTGTCGTAGCAGGAAGCCCGAGGCGCAGTGCAGCCTCTGGCACTTATTTGGACCCAGCTCCGGGTCCCGACCAAGAAAGAAGGAGCAACCAAGAGAGGCACGGATCTCATCGCTCATCAGTCACCGCGGTGACTCCTGCTTCTCGTCACACGGTGGCGAGTGGAGGCTCTCGCCGCACGGGGTTGAGCGCTGCTTCCCGTTCAGCGGAGCTGGCAGGAGGTGCCGGTCCAGCTGCGGAAAGTACACCGGCTCCCCCGGCTGAAATGGCAGCGAGATCGTTTTCTGCGTTGGACAGCAGAAAACCAGTGCCCAAACCGCATGATATCCCTCAGGCCTTGCTGGACCGATGTCAACCAGCATTTACCCCCTCCTGGTGTAAGCCGGGTCCACCCTTGCCCTTCCAAAAGAAGGTGCCGGAGTTTGACCCGTTGGCTGGCCAGCCAGCTCTGGATTTTCTGCTCGCATTGAAGGAGTACATCGAGCACTACGGGTTCGCTGAAGTTGTGGTCATGAGCAAAGTGCTCCCACATGTACTCGTCGGAGCAGCGAAGGAGTGGCTGACATTCCCAATTAAAGACCTGAGGACGTGGGCATCATTCCAAAGACACTTCCTGGCTTACTACCTCCCCAAGGACTTCCGCACCCAGATGATGCGGGAATTAGATGGACGTTGGCAAGGCGACGAAGAACCGCTCTTGAGTTTCCTCACAGTGATTGAGGAATACTATCAGAGCGCGTCTCCGGAAACATCCGGTGAAGTTAGGGTGGAACGGGTTGCGCGACAAGCGCGCAAGGAGTTCCGGCCCTATATCTACATGTCACGCTGCAAAAATTTGGCAGAGCTCGCGGAGTCTGCCAATAGCATCGAGCGCATAGTGGAGGACGCTGGGTTCGAGGGAGTTCCGCCACCCAAGAACACCATCTTAATGCCCCGTCTCGGATGGGACAACAAGCCGAAGCCGGCAAAGAAAGCCGCTTCCGCCACACCGGGTCCCCCTGCACAGCAGGCGAGACCAACGGCCCAGCAGGAGACAGGAAAAGGGAGGAACCGCAACTGGAACAAGGGCGGTGGTGGCGCAGCGACGGCGAGTAAACCGGCTGCGCCAGCAGCTGCTAAAGCTCCGGCCGCGTCCGCGGCAACGGAAGCTAAGCCAAAGGCGGCGGCTGCCACCACCGCTGCGCCAGCTCAACGCGACGAAGCCGCCGGAAAAGCGAAGGGACCTGTGGTCTGCTATAATTGCAGTAAGGAGGGTCACTTCCACCGGAACTGCCCTGATGCAAAAAACTGAGACGTCCGGCTGTTGGCAGCGACCATGCCGATGGCCGGAGGAAGAAACCAAGAAGGGCTAAGCGGGCGGCTCCTGTCGTGGAGGCCAAGTCAGGGACATACCGTGGTCTCTTCGGAGATATGTCCCGAGACAAGATCCCACTTATACGTGTCAAGCTAGCCGGCAAAGTCGCACAGGCACTCCTGGATCCTGGCGCTTCCGGCTGCATCATAGACTACGACCTGTGCAAATCCTTGCCAGGTGTGACGATTAATACAGCTGTTCTGGTACGGATGGAGACCGCCGCTGGCCCTGCCACCTCTGCGGGTGTAGCCTGCATCAAGGTGCGATGGGTTGGAGGTTACCGTCTCCAAACGTTCGTAGTGCTGCGGGGTTGTAGACAGGCCGTCATCTTGGGACGCGACTTCTTGCGGGTTGCAGGAATCGTTCCAGATGTGGCCAATGGCACCTGGTCCTCTCGGCAGAGGCCTGGAGTAGACGTGCCCTTCGAAGCCCCGATGTCCTTTATGGCATGCATGTTGGCTGGTATGCA
>JAVBJR010001017.1:0-3623 GCA_031546965.1 Dysgonomonas sp. | reverse complement strand
ACAAGGGAGGGGGTAATGTTGATGACACATCATAGGTCTTTAATTGCCCCAATAAGCTTATCTTATTTGCTAAGTTATAATAAATGTTACGAATAATTTTGCTTTAATATAGGTTCATTTCTATTAGGGTCGGTCGCGGCTTAGGAGGGTTCTGGTCCTCTTGTTCAAAGCCTGCAATTTGCAGAGGCGCTGGTCCACATGACCAGGCGCTTGGTGTACTTAAGGTCCGGTTCCTCGGGGTGACTTGGATGACTGTCGTTGCCCTTCAGGAAGGAATGGCAGGGCTGCTGTGGACCTGGTAACTCTGGAGGGTGCTGAGGACTTGGGCTGACCTGGAGAGACAGACTGGGTTGACAGGGCTGAAGCTTGTGGTGGAGAGTGGTGGGCTCCACCGCTATTGAAAGGTAGCTGGGCATCCGGTAGGAACTGGTTTGGAATAGTGGAGCCACTAGTTCTGGGAACTGTAGTTTGGCAATGATCCAATCCCTGGACTTGACTCTGATTGTGCAACCCGCTTGTGTCAGGAAGCGGCCTTGACCGGTTCATGACAAGGAATGCAGATGGTCAAATTAAATAGGGTCAACCCCACGTAAATCCAGTGGGACTTTTCAGTTCCAGAACAAAATTGTCAATTTTGTCAGGTGGTCAGCATGTAAGTGTGGTCGAGTTCACAGATTCATTGTACAGGTTTTTAAAATATTTTAAAATTCCTATCCACAAGTTTCTGAACAAGGCTCCAGGAGGAATCCGCTGGAGGGCGCTGCTGTAAGGCTGCGTTTATGCTCGCCAAAATAGAATCGCTTCAGCGCAATGCTCGCGTAATCGGTGATGTCTGCAACGAACAGGCATCAAAAACGACGCTCGCTTTAACATGAGCGGCAACGCATCAAGCGCCGATGGAACGCCGAACATGAACACTCTGGCTACCGGACGTTGCGCTACAACACACCAATTTACGCGTGCGTTGCCGCTATTTTGGCGAGCATAAACGCAGCCTAATGCTAACATTATTCAACTATGCATGGTGTTTGGATCATACATATTCAGATGGTTTAGTGCATGTGGCTAATAGCCATATCAAATTAGTTTCGACATATAAACATTGTAAGCTTTGACGGGAGTATAAAAATACAAAAGAATAGGACAGTAATGATTGGTAAGTTTTGCATTTATTTTTCAAGAAACTGAAAGCAACACTTATAAAACTTATCTACAAACTCATGTTTATGTGGTACGAGTGTTCAGAAGAAAATTATTACAAATGTTTTAATTACATGGGATAAGTAAAGTATGTACTTTGTAAAAAAATACGGAAACCCGGAATTGTGCATGACTTAATTTTTTTAAACATATTCAAGAACAACTAACTTTTAGACAGTCCATCGAGTGTACATAGTGCTGGGCTGTACAAGAAATAAAAACATGGTTCACACCGAAAACAAATAGCTTGGTTACACTCAAACAACTTGTTGGTGCTGTTGCGTCATAGACATTCATACACGGACCTGGACTGCAAACTCAATATTGTTGCTATGCTAAAGCACAAAAGAGGTCCGCAGGGATTTGGGATAAAGAGACTTGTGCCTGCTACTTCCGGTGGTGGAGGATACACACATTTGCACAGGCCAAGTACATTATCAGACAAAAGTTTGGAAATTTTGTGATCTGCCATGTGTTGGTGGGATTTGAAGATAGAAAACTAAAAGATCAATAAATGATAGAGGAAAACAGATTGCAGATTAATAATGTATAGCTATAAATCGTTATTTTGATGTATTTATTTGATATTTTGCAAAATATTATGGCATAATAAAAAATAAAAGAAAGATGCCCACCGGGGACAAAAGTTTGAAAATTTCCTTTGGTTGGGACAAAAGTTTGGAAATTTACGCAAACTTTTGCATATTTCGATTCCTATTGGCAGTTGCATGACTCAAGGTTATTGCGCAATGTAACCTTGTAATACAGGCACTTGAAGTTTTGACTGAGCAGGAGAATGGCACCAAGAAAACAAATTCCTCAACCTGTCCACGAAATGATTATTCAGAAATGGAAACAAAATGTTAAACAAGTGGAAATTGCTAGTCAACTACAACTGAAGCCACCGGTGGTTAACAAAATTATTATGAAGTATAAAAAACAGGAGATTCCAATGTTTGTCCAAGGTCTGGACGTCCATGCTGTACTACAGCAGCAGACAACAGACATCTTCGAGGTATCCTACGGACATCCCGAAAACAAACTGCAAGGCAAATTAGTGATAAATTTAATGTTATCACCAAAAAGGATGTTTCACACAAAACTGTAATCCGCCGATTGAAAGACATGGGATATTCCTTTTACTCTGCTTTCAAGAAACCTATGCTGACTGCAAAGATGAGGACCAACCGACTGAAATGGGCCAAGGAGCACATGATGTGGACTGTTGAACAATGGAAAACTGTCTTATTTAGTGATGAGAGTAGATTCTGCTTAATTAACGATGGCAAACAACGTGTTGTGCGTCGAAGGGGAGAGCAACATAATGCATCCTGTGTGTCCATGCAAGTCAAGTTTCCTGCAGGTGTCATGGTGTATGGCAGCATGTGTGCCAGTGGTGTTGGCAGCTTGTGTTTTATTAAAGGCAACATGAATAGTGTTAGATATGTTGAGACACTGGCTGATTAGATGATTCCAACAGCAATGCATTTTTTGAAGGTGAAAACTACATTTACCAACAGGACAGTGCACCATGCCATACTGCCAAAAACACAATGGCGTGGTTCGAAGAACAGAATATTAAAGTTTTGAAATGGCCAGGGAACAGTCCCGACCTCAACCCGATTGAAGGTGTATGGGGCCTAATGAAGAAATTTGTCCTCAACATGAAACCCACCACTGTGACAGAACTGGTCACAGCAGTGCAAGATGCTTGGTGCAATACGACTTCGGAGATTTGCAATAAGCTAATTGAGTCCATGCCACGTCGTATTAATGCTGTCATAAGAGCAAAAGGTGGTTGGACTAAGTATTAGATGTTTATTTCCAAACTTTTGTCCCCACCATGTGAAATTTCCAAACTTTTGTCCAATGTGGATATCTGTCTTTTAGTTGTTATTATGTTTTAATATTTGGCAAATGTTCAAATAAATACATGAAAATAAAGATTTATAGCTGTACATTGTTATTCTGCAATCTATTTTCCTCTGTCATTTATTGATCTTTTGGTTTTCCATCTTCAAATCCCACCAACACATGGCAGGTCAGGAAATTTCCAAACTTTTGTCTGATAGTGTACATAGGCATACATACGAGGCTCATTTCAAAAGTAGGGGCCGATGGAGTAGAAATCAAAAACCAATTAACCGAAAAATACGTCTCGGTTGTTTCAAACTTATATATCATTACTTTATTTTACAGAGTAGTCACTATAATTTTTTAAGCTCCATGGACACTGTAAAAAATGTTTTTCAAGCCCGCTGAATAAAATTCCGCCGCCTGCTAGTTAAACCAGTCCATCACTGCCGATTTCAACTCTTTATTGATGGATTTTCACAACTTCAGAAGTTGCTGGTTTTCGCACCCATCTGCACTCAAGGTCACACAGGTTGAAAACTTGATAGTTAGGTGGCCAATCAGTTGAT
>JAVBJR010000217.1:0-3538 GCA_031546965.1 Dysgonomonas sp. | reverse complement strand
TATCCTGGACGCGGAAGGGTCTATCGTGGCGAAGTACTCGAAGGCTCACCTCTTCGACGTCACTTTGCCTTCGGGACAGAAGTTACAGGAGTCCAACTACGTGGTACCTGGAAAACAGTTGGTAGCACCGGTTGAAACTCCCGTTGGACGTGTTGGACTAACTATTGTATCCTTACGCGAAGTTATTGACGACTTAGCGCCTATATTATGTATGGTAGCCTGACATATGCACCACCCTGTAAAATGGGAAAACGAGAAGTACGGGCCCCCTTAAAAATATCTCATAGTGCGTGTTACTATTGTTGAACACTCACGAGTTAATATAGCAATACGTGAAGATTCCTAAAATCATATCGCGCGTGATTTTGCACGTCATCGTCACGGTCGTTCATTTTGTATCTTTCAAACCGACGCTTTTAGAACCCTCGGTCCCATTTGAAAGTTGTAGAGCATCATGAAATTAGTCTAATAGAGCACATTTAGTATGACCTAACTCATAAGTTTGTTAGCATTTTAGATGAACTGGAAATGCCTAGAAGCAGCTATGCTTTTCTGCCTGACATCCAGTTCATTGTACTGTATCGGCTTGTTAGAAACTTCGTTACATTATAAATACAGTAAATAAGTGATTTGTCTTACTTAATGTGCTCTATTGGACTGATTTGATGATGATCTACAACTTTCAAATTGCAACTGGAGTTCTAACTGCAATGGTTTAAAAGATACAAAATGAACGACCTTGAAGATTACGTCCAAGGTCAGGTGCAATATGATTTCAGGAATCCTCACATATTACTTGATATTGTTGCTATTTACTCGTAAATGTTTGACAATTGTAACACGCACTGTTTCAAATATATTTCAGACTTTTTGTTCACACTGTATGTTCATATACAGATAATAATTAACAGTTTTAATTTGTAAATTACTTTCATCTGTCAATTAAGTCTAACACATATTTACTTAATGGTTTTGTTCTACCTTGAGTGGATTAATTAAATGAAAACAGTCGCGGCTATTAGCCTAATTATTTTAGGTATGCTAATTATTTTAAGTATGCTAATTATTGTAAAATATACCTTTACAATATCCTCCAAAGTGCTATGATCTTCGTTTCCCGGAACAATCCATACTTCTGACAGAATGGGGCTCTCACATCTTGACTTATCCTTCCGCGTTCACTCAGACTACCGGAATGGCCCACTGGGAAGTAAGAACAAAATTTACTTTTAAAAAATCCGGCCATCAAAATGTTTTAAAAAAGTTTTTTTTTGTTTTTTAAAACAGGTTCTTCTTAGAAGCCGTGCCATAGAAAACCAATGCTATGTGATAGCTGCCGCGCAAACGGGTCAACACAACTCCAAAAGGGTTTCTTACGGACACGCCATGGTGAAGTGCATTTTAAATTTTGAATTATAAAAAATTACATTAACATTATCTGGGATTTTTCTATCAGGTGGTTGATCCATGGGGATGTGTAGTTGCATGTTGCAAGGAAGGGGAAGATGTGGCATTTGCGGAGATTGACTTGGATTACGTGAAAAGTGTCCGCGACAAGTTGCCCGTGCGCAGTCACCGCCGTCACGACTTGTATCAATTGCAAACCGAAGATTATGCCAAAGGTTAACAAATTTAAGACAATATAAACCAATACATGGTTCATTTTACCATTGTCCCTGAGTTATCCAGGTTTTCCAGAGTGCTTAGGCAAAATTTCCAGACCATATTATATACAGGGTGATTGATTCAAAAGTCCTTTGAACCCCTTATAATTTCCAATCCGTGCGCAAATTGTGTAGGTTGATAAATGGAACATAATGTACAGACTATGGGCAGTGCAATGGTGTAGTTGTTGTCAACCAAAGTAATTTTGAACATGCCGTTTCAATTTCTGAAATCTTTAATTTGGAAAGTGGATAGGTAGTTTCAATTGGGGATATGTGAAGCATGGCACACTGGTCATAATTTTTAGTACAATATTTGCAAATTCCCTGAATTTTTGACTAATGTTTAAATTCCCTAAATTTTTGACTAATGTTTAAATTCCCTAAATTTTTGACTAATGTTTAAACTCCCTAAATTTTTGACTAATGTTTAAATTCCCTGAATCTTTGACTAATGTTTAAATTACCTGAATCTTTGACTAATGTTTAAATTCCCTGAATTTTTGACTAATGTTTAAATTTCCTGAATTTATGAATACTATTTGCCTAAATTCCCTTAATTTTCCAGGTTTCTCTGAGTGGTATGAACCCTGTGACTAAAGTCAATGATTTCATTGAATAAATTAGTTATTAGAACCAATTCCTTCATCAGCCAAAGTGATTCTAAGCAATGTGCACTAAGATGGCCGCCACTGGCTGAAAATCCAAATTATCTTCTTTTAATTATTTAATTAATTTGCTAAAGGATGTTATATATCATTAATGTTAATCATAGAATCGTTCTAGAATTAAAATAACCCATTATTTGAATTCCCTATTTCATCAAACTTGCAATATCTCATATCACTGCATATCGCAATTTCTTCTAATAAAAAGTTAAAAACTCATTAAAATTTCAGAAATCCCAATAAACGAGTGGACACCATTTAAATTCGGAGAACACATCATTCCAGCTTCCTGCATATTCTACAGGACATCGCTAACAGTTGCTTTTGTCAACCTGAAACCGTTTCTACCCGGTCGTATCCTTTCAAAAAAAGTCCGTTACGTTCTATAATAACGACCGTTAGGGAAAATTCAAATATTTGAATCTGCGTTCGAATTTTCTCGACCAATCAGGTTCACTTATTATTTCGAATCACTCGAATCACAGAAAAAAACCCGATTAAAATATAAAAAAATATTACCTTAAATCGTAGAAATGAATATTAGACATGCTATTATCACCACAGAGGCCAGTCAAACGTTTCTTTGAACTTTCGCGATTCGAAATGGCCGACATTTACGAAAGTGCGAGGAAAATCGAGCGCGCCCTAGCGGAGGAATTCGGCACTACTTCCGCTAACGTTGCCCTTCAGGATGGACCGGAAGCTGGCCAATCAGTCAATGTATAATAATCGATTATATTGGTTCATTCATAACTATTAAATACCAATATTAAATGAAGTATATTATTAACTTACTAGGCTTTCTATTTTCACAATAATAAAATAGTCAGGGGACGTTCATAAAGAATGTTGCTTATAAAGTCATTAATCCATTTTTTTACACCTGATTAGATTTCTTAATTACCTCAGTAATGTAATCAAACGTTTTCCTTAATACCAAATGACATTTTAGAAGTAATAGGGACTAAGAGTTTAAAAAATAATGAAGTATTAACCGTATTTTTCCTTTGAAGTTCAATATACTGAGTTTAAATAGTAATATAATGATTTTAAGAAGTTGGATTGGTTGTTAAGTAATGTACATTTGCAACCAAATTGTAACAATACATGTTTTTCACAGCATGTCCATTTGCACATCGTGCCGAGAAAGAGCGGAGACCTGGAACGCAACGATGATATTTACGAATGGGTTTGTATTTAAAACTT
>JAVBJR010000144.1:0-3141 GCA_031546965.1 Dysgonomonas sp. | reverse complement strand
TCCTTATATGTATATATACTTTTATTATATATATGTTACCGTGAACGAAAAATTCCAGACCCAGTTTTGCAACTAACTTATTTCACCTTCTGAATTAATGAAGTCGTCCAATATCTTGGAGGGACTTGAATAAACGCCGCAGCGTGGAAAGTTTCGGTACTGAAAATAATGAAACGTGATCGATGGAAACGAGCAGGCAAAAAATAATTAGATTATATCAAGATTACGCAGATTGCTACGCCCCCAAGCGGATTTGTGCCAGTACACAGATTGCAATTTCCTTCCATGTTTTTGTTATGTACTATATACTTTTTTTTAATAATTATTAGGGCCTACTCATTGGTGGACTCGTCCCGGGTGTCAACGTTCCTCATATCCATCCTGCTTATCGTCTATGGCAGTTTCAGGTTTGTATTGCCATTATTACTATTATTATTATTAATTAAATTTCGTTAAAGCTGAACTGACATGGTTTTGTAAAGTACCCTGAGATTTATTAACCTAAAGCAAGTGTTGCAACAAAATCTCTGTGGAAATTAGTAAAAACAAGTAATTAGTACCTACAGTTGACTGGGGTAATTAAGCTAGAAGGTTGTCCTATGTTAGCCGACCTCCAATCTGTCAGTTCACCTTTAACCGCTGTCTGTTCTGCTATTGGCTGGAAAATGTGCGAAAAATGGCGTCCCAGTAGAGGAAAACTTGTTTTCACACAATCTCCACTTTGAAATAACCATTACATAGTGTGTTTTGAAACACCATTGTACCATTATCCCACTGTCTTAAAACAAAGGTTACATAATTTGCCTCATTACTGCCTCCATATTAGAAATGGGAGTTGCTTACTGAAAAGGGACGTAAGCTACCATTGGCTGAAAAGTTTTTTTCGAAATGACGTCATTATGAGAGAAAACTGGTTTTCCATGCCAAACACATTCCAGCTTTTGCCTCACTTTGGCCCCCATTTTCCTCACTTTGGCCACCATATTGGAGGCCATGAAATTGGCCAATTCTGGTGTTTTGTTGTAAAGAATTTAATAGTTTGTATGTATTTATAATGCGATGATAGAATCTTGGTAAAATGGTGACATTGAATGCGAATTATTCGAACTGCGGCATTTTTCACGGTTCGCCGCCTGGTGTTGGAAGTGAGAAACGTGAAAATGCCAACCGCCTGCGGAGTGTCCGAACATAATGCGGCGGAATTTAAATTTCATTTCGTTTCTCAAAACGAAATCGTGAAATATTATAAGAAATGTTTACTTCCACATCTCATTCGCGAGACGTTATCGGATGACCAGCGTTCATCTTGAAATCTGAAATCTAGAAGTGTTCGTTTCGATTTCGCCAGCCAAATGGAATGTGGGGGAATTTCGTTCGAATTTCGGCCGCCATTTTTGTTTTGTTGTTGCTCATTGTTCGGCGGCAAACGTGCGTTTTTGACGTTGACGAACAACCAGTGTTTTCGATTCGTTTCCTCAATTGTTCTCGCTACACAGGTCACTAAACATGGAGCAAGAAGCTAAAGAGAAAGAACGCGAGCGAGAAAAGGCCAACAGTTTGACTGGAATCGGTGCTACAAATTCTCACGGCCAGGACAATAGTGAGTTCAATCTTTTCTTTTATATTTTTTTAATTGCCAACACGCACTACACCTGTAATTGACAGCTTTACTGCATTATCTAATAACTCGTTTACGCACGTCTCACTCCTGCATTTTGTCGTTCGTGTAATAAAATAATCGAACTGATGATAACTTGTTGAACGTTCGATGGGAACGTGTAATTACAAGAAGGTTGAACGGCAGCGCCGACTGGCGGCGTTCCCACGCATTATTATTGCGTGCAAATTTGCGTCGCAATAACGTGGTTATTGCAGTTTTGGTCGAGTGTTTTGGATACAGTTTACGTATACAGAAAGAAATGCAGCGTGGTGTGGCATGCATGCACTCGTGAGTGGGTGGATGAAAAGTGTTGCCAGCCAGCGCCATTGACCTTTATTATTGTTCATTCCTTTTCAAATTTTCAGTTTTCCACGCTGGCAACGCAACAAAAAAGTGAAACTGGTCGGATGAGTTTGATAGGGTTTTGTTGTCAATTAGTCCGTTGACTGCATTTGAAAACGATACCTTGTCCCCATTTCTATAACCAAACATAGGTTCACTTTATATTTATATTCAATTTAAGGTAACACTGTCGATCACCAAAAACATTTTCCACTCTTGAATATTAAAAGTTTCAGGTTGTTTGTTGTCCACCTCCCTGTGTATGTCGAAAACTGAGACATCATTTCAATTTATATTTGAAGAAATTGTGGCAGATCGTTGGCCACAAATCTCATCACATATAGAGCACTTCGTCACATACGACTCGTCACTCGCGAGTTGACACATGCAGATTGTCACAGGTGCACTTTAAACATTAATATAACTTGACACTCGCACAATAGTCACAACACAGCTGGACACGCAGGTACACTTGGTCACATTTCATCTTGTCACGTGCACTACTCGTCACAAGCTGCACGTCACAGTGTTTGACACAACACAACTGGTCACTCATCTTATAGTTGCAGATACATGTTAAAATAGAAAATATGCGACAAGAAATTGATTTTGACTAAAATTTAAAGTCATAATATTAGAATATACAGTGGAATCTCCCTATAACGGCACCCCAAAGGATCCATGATCTTGTCCCTTATAAGGGTATGATGTTATATGCATAGGAAGGATAAAACTTGTATTTTACAAGGGAGAGATTCCACTGTATCCCTTAATTTTATTCCTGATAAAGTCATGATATTTTTGTTTTGTCATCTTTTTGTAATGCAATACAATTTGGCTAAAAGTGAACCTCGCTTATTACAGACAACTCGAAGGGACCGGGGGCTTTGGTTTCCTATAACCGATGTTTCTTGTAAAAGAACCTCTCTTGTAAAAAAACTTTATAACTTTTAGGACAAAGTTTCTTATATAAGAGGTAGCAATAATAAGGTTTACTGTGTTGATGAAACACAATTTAATGCTATCACTGAAAAAACACTCTGTTTGAAAAAGGCGGGACGGCCAGGGAATCGAACCCCGGGTGGCTAGCTTTCAGTGCTAGTGCCTCCACTCTACAAGTTAGACCTCTCGGCCACCGT
>JAVBJR010000469.1:0-5164 GCA_031546965.1 Dysgonomonas sp. | reverse complement strand
GTTTCACGAAAGATTGCGGTCGAGAGGGCCCCTCCCCCGACCTGACTACTGGTTTTTGGGGGTTTGGGTATATTTAAGGCTTGCTGGTGCATGTTCACCTTTACCCAGTGACGTCATGATTCGGAAGCCAGTAATGGCGCTAGTTCGGAACCGGCAGTTACACCTCCCCCCTTGAAGAAGCGAGGATAACCTACATCAAAACATCATAAAACCCATCAAAAAACACAGAAAGGCGAACAACAGCTAGGGCCGCAACACCTCAAAACGGCGGGACGCAACTGAACAAGAAAAATACGCATATCAATCTGTAAACTTGGACAGCACTGGAACCAGCCCGAAGATCTTGAAAAACAATGTAAAGCCTAGTTTTCATTCAAGTGAAAACTAGGAGGTAGGGGCTCCTATAGGCGGCAGCAAAAAACGCAACAAAATTTACAATCCCTAGTGTACGGCGGTGTCCTATTTCCATTTTTAAGCAAAGGGCCACTAACCTCCTGCCTCGTGATTGGTCCGTCAAACTAGCTAGCTTCTGATTGGTTGAAGCAATTCAGGAAAAGTTCAATCCAGTGTACTTGAAGCGGTAAGCTGATTTTCTGCCGCAGCAGCAGAAATTAGTGAACGTCTCTTGAATGGAAATGCTACGCCGCTTGCCGCAATTGACGCTAGAGGCCGCTACCACCTAGTTTTCGCTTGAATGGAAACTAGGGTATTTGGAAATTTACAACAACTTATAGGCTTTAGTCCTCCCTCGTGTCCTCCGGAACCCAACAGCACAGGACAACATGGCCAACGGTGCCACGAAGTCGGGGACAGCACTCGACATTGATGGCACCATCAGGAGCATTTTGTGTTGGGGAGCACCTCCTCATCCCAGCG
The DNA here is from genome assembly GCA_031546965.1 of Dysgonomonas sp. Lineage (GTDB taxonomy): Bacteria > Bacteroidota > Bacteroidia > Bacteroidales > Dysgonomonadaceae > Dysgonomonas_A. The sequence goes on along the minus strand of JAVBJR010000469.1, from coordinate 4,288 downwards.
GCCGCCTGGCCGGACCTCGATAAGGACGTGGTCCTACATCCTACACCAGCAGCCAACTGTTGTGTGTGCAGCATTGGACAACAGCCGTCACTACTGTCTCCTCAGCCATCCACACAGGATGCCTTGGTCCATCAGGCAACCTGGAATGGAAGGGTTGGGTGGAAGAAGAATGAACAACTGGATGGAGGGCACTGAGACAAGAGCCAGATCAGCGTGCACCAGACCGCTGCACCGACCACTTCCAACAGGCCCATGCGAAGAGTCTAAAATTTGTTTGTAAAATTAATTTGTTTGGGAGGGTACAGGTTAGCAGTTTTGGTGGGGGCCTGGAGGTTGGGAGAAGGTGGACAGTACAACCAGGCCTGGTCTGTGACATTCACCGGGGACTCCAACATCGCCACCATGCAGACGAGCTGTCCTTAGCCATTTGCCAGTCCAATTCTTCGGATTGAGTGCGCTGCCATGTCAGCAAGCAACTTCTCGTCCTCGTCAGGCCTTGTCTCTGGCCACGACTCTTTTTCACTGCTTGTTGTCGTCAACAACAGGACTGCGCAGGCCACCAACCCATCGTCGTCACTCTAGTCCGTCTGCATGGACTTAGGTGCGGCTTCCAATTCCTCTTTGGACTGCAGATGGGTAATTGCCAGTTGTAGGGTTTGGAGCAGGTTCCACCTGTCCGATGGGCAACTGCGGAGACGGATAGCCATCAGTCACGCAGGACTGCACACCCGTTCGTCTGCTGCACGTCATCGGCACACCTTGAACTGCTGCATACCTGACCACGAGTACGGGAACTTTTGTCCCAACATTGAGATATGCCCCGCTCTGACCAATGAGTCTGTCGTATGTGACAAAGACGCCCAACTCTGTGAAAAATGGGGTCTGTGCGGCTTTCAGATGGGCTTGCTTGGCTTTTCTGGACATTGGTGGTTTTTGTCCCTTTTCGTAGAAGGTACTGTGGGTGATGGCCACAGTTGCTTAGGTTGCGGTGCACACTGTGCTGCAAACGGGATGTTTCATGGGATGGGTTGAACATTGGATCCGTTACCTTTTCCTTTCCCCATCTCCATCGGTTGCTACAATCCAGCCGAACACACAACTTTGCACGATGCACTGCCAGTACCCAGTTAGCCCCACAAATTGTTGGACCTCCTTGACATTTCGTGGCATGGGGAACTCAACCACCACCTTTACCTTGTTAGGGTCTGGTCTTATTATGCCGGGTGCCAGGACGTGTCCCAAGAATGCTATCTCTGTTACAGAGAGTTGCATTTTCTCGGGATGTAATGCAAGACCAGCTTCCACTAATCTGTCCAGCATGTCTTTTATGTGCACAAGGTGCTCCTCTATGGACTCTTAATAGATGATTATATCATCAAAGTACGTCGTAGCCTACTTCCATGTGGCGTCTGCCAGGACATCATCCATCAAACGTTGGAATGTCGCTGGCGCGTTTCGCAACCCAAACAGCGTCATTTTAAACTGCCACATACTCCTATGGGTCTGGAATGCTGTTTTTTGTTCATCTGTCTCGTCCATTTGCAACTGCAGATACCCTTGGAAAAATAGAAATCATGGCCCATGTGGCCCATGATTTCATCGATGCGCGGCATCGTGTCCTGATCGCCCACGGGGACCGCGTTCAGTGCTCTAAAATCACCACACAAGTGATAAGTCCCACCTTTTTTTGTCACGATAACCATCAGACAAGCCCAGGGACTTTCCGATCGTTCGATGATATACTGTTCAATCAATTCATCGCAAATTCAAAATTTGATGCTTAAGGTCAGTCATTGGCGGAGTATCGCCCGTATTAATTATGTGTTTAACCAACTTGGTCGGTTGTGAAAGATGTTCTTGGGTATCTCAAGAATACTCGCCAGCTTCTGCCAATGCGATTGGGGACAGGCCGATTGCTGGACCCTGGCCGTCCATACGTGCATTCCTGCCGTGAGACACCGTATCACCGTCATCGGCCGATCGGAAGGTGTTATAAACCCGGGTGGCTTCCTGGACTCCCAAGACCCTTTGGGCATGTCAGGTAAGAGTTCCGCATTTCACAAAGTCCCGCCTGAAGATGATAGATGCTCTTGCCCCATCCACAACGCTGCATCTTGTGATGGCGGGTGTAGGCCACTGTCCGCTCGGTCATTTGTGATCTTGTGCTCATTGCTACGGGTCTGTCGCGATCGCGACCAGACATACCACCGTGCTAAACAATTAGTTTTTTTCTACAGCAATGCTTTTCTGCACACAGAAGCTAGCGGTTATAAGCGCTCTGTTTCAGTGGAATCCAGCAACCTAGAGCAGCATGAGGTTTACCGCACCTCGATTACGCTGCTCCAGCAAGCTAAACAAAACCTCACTTTATGTGCAGGCCCGGTCTCGGACGCCAATTGTAACGACCCTTGTCCGTGCACAAATGGCTAGCTAACAATGTCGCGAATAAAAGACAACACAAAACCGCTAATAAAAAATAAGAGCTTTATTGTGTAATGTACAAATAAACCGCGGCCACAATTATGGTGGTACGAACTTAGTCTAAAAGGTAAAAGAACCTGGAGCCTAAGTTCAAGGGTTTGTAGGCTATACAAGAGGCTCTTCAGGTGAGATCTTTCTCGTACCATAGCCGACCAGCCGACTGGCTTGCTGAGGCTCGCTCCGCGCCTTTTTTTAACATCTCTAATTGGGTCAAGAGGTGGACACGCCCATAGATTTGCCGCTAGCACCACCGCCGGGAGGGGGAAGCGACCATGCCTCAACGATGCTTCCCGTGACGGGATTCGACCCAGTCGACTTCCGTTTTCCTATCGGGGGGGGGGGGTGGTTTGGAAGCTCACGTCACACCCCCAGCAGGGCCGGCCCATCTATATAGGCAAACTAGGCATTTGCCTAGGGCGCCAAAGCTAGGGGGCGCCAAAATCCTGGTAAGCCAATTCGAGGTAAAACAATTCCCTGCCACTACCGCTCCCAACTTTTTACAATCAGCGGGAAAATGCTTGGGAAGAGTTATTTCAGTTAGTATTTTAAAAACAGATTGCTGTGGTAGTAATTAGGATATCCATTCATCTGGTAAATACTATATAGTGCAGGCTATTTCTTTGATTGCATCAAATTTTTATAGTTAAAACAGCAATTTAAATATGGCCAATGTGAAGATTCATGATCACATGTTTTCACTAGAAAAATGTGTAATATTAATAAAATGATGGAGATTATTTACAGTTTAATTATGTTTTGTGGGTAGGTACAAATTGTAAATACTGCATGGGCTCCCATTTTAAAATGACGTGAATAATTATGTAAAATTTATGCACTTTTGCCAGCATTTCATAATGTTCGTTCCGTTACACATAAAAGTTAGGGCCTTTTTAAACATTTTCAATTTTATCCACATTTTTTTTGTAGAATACTTGTATTTGAAACATTGGTGGGGGGGGGGTGCCAGTGTTCAATTTGCCTGGGGTTCCTGATATGCTAGCACCGGCCCTGCTACCAGGGAGGTGGAAGCCAGTAATAACACTGGTTCGGAACCGAGCCGTTACAAATTTCAGGCAACTAGCATATCCTAGGAATATGTATTTTTTGTATAGTATTTTGCAAGTAAGTCTTATTAGTGCAAGGGATATAGTAATATCAATTTTGGTGGTAGTAAAATTAAATACTGTACTTGTTCTGGTTCGTAATTAATTTTTCAAAATTATTCCACTGCAACGTTCGATAAAATGGATTGTTTGATGATTGAATACCTCCAGATCTGGAATCGGATCTTGCCTTTCTAAATGCAAGTAATGCCGTTTGTTGCAATCAACACTTTGGTTATTGTTGTCACGTGTAGATCCAACTAATCATAGCTTAATACTGTACACAATATTGTAGAAATGGAGATAATTATTTGCATTACCTATATAAAATATATTATAAATACATTTTGGTTGTTTTGCACATAACTGATCAGATGATTTCCAAAATCTATTGATCTGCTTCAAAAATGTACAGATGTTAGCAGAATTTATAAGAATTTTTTCTTATTATTTTTGGTTAATTAATTTTCAGTGAAAAAAAATGTTTTCAATTGGTGCAATCTACCTGGCGATTGTTTTAAACAGTACTTCAAGCAAGCTAATCTGTGTTTATATACGCCTATCAATAAACAGTGTTGGTTTATGTTATCAATTGATTAGTGCTATCAACGCCATCATGTTCCAATCTGCTCACAATATATGATTTGTGATCAAAAAAGTTCCTGAACTGGTTTAATTAACAATAATTGATTATGATCTATGGA
>JAVBJR010001190.1:0-13666 GCA_031546965.1 Dysgonomonas sp. | reverse complement strand
GTGGCGAGTTCAACTATCGCAACAGGGGTGGAACGTCAGCCAACGTATTCGATTTACCTTGCCTCGCTCGTAAACGCTCGGGAATCTCGACAAATAACGATTATTGCTTACCCGTGTGTCATAAGTTTTAACAGGTTTTTCACCCTACTAATCAATCGTGATCGTGTTCAATAATATTTTTGCAGTCTGGTGTCGCCAGACTGAGTAGAGACACGTGTTTTAACGGCCGTTTTAACCAAGGAGGTTAAATATAATGGAGGGAGCACAACCAAGGAGGTTAGAAAGTAAATGGAGGGAGGGTAACGATGTTTGCTGTCGCCGGAACCGGAACCCTCCTTAATACGTTGTTTGGAGGGTGCATTGAGGCTATCCTGACTGACGTCACTGCCTTTGTCCCTCCTACTGTGCATCCCACGAGAGTTGACACTCGAATCCTCCTAGCCTCCCCATAATTAAACGGGAAAAATGGACTGGACAGGGGTGTTCAGTGAAGTGCAAAAAGCATGCACCTGCGTGACTTCACTGAACACCCCTGTCCAGTCCATTTTTCCTACTTAATCAGGGGGAGGCTAGGAGGATTCGAGTGTCAACTCTCGTGGGAAGCACAGTAGTTTGGTCCTGCACGTGGCATGTTTCCACGTTTTTGGTTATTTATTTATTGTTTCTTTTATTACATTTATTTAGTTATGTATTCATTTATTCATTTGTTTGTTTATTTGGTATTTATGTATTGATTTATTGAAAATCGGGGCGATGTTGGCAAAGATCAGCAGCCAATGGCAAGCTGACCACGCCCCACGCCGCACAGATCCCGCCTCCAAAGTCCGTCCCTCGTCAGGATAGCCTCCTCCTAGGTCTCACGAAAATCGAATGCACCTGTGCTTGCCTGTGCATCACTCGACAACAAAGGCAGGAGCCCCTTGTGCTCCCTCCTTCCAACCCCACTGCTTCCAACCTCCTTGAGCACAACGGACTCCTGCGGTGTTGTGCAAGTGATATCAGGTGCCCACGAATTTCGTGAAGCCTAGGAGAGGCTAGTTTACAAGGAGCACTAGTTGGACTGACTTTAGAGGCGGGATCTGAGCGGGTGTGGGCGGGGCCACCTTGCCATTGCAGGGCTGCAAACGAGTTGTAGCCTAAAAACTAGTGAGAAAAGTGACTTTCCGGATTGAAAAAGTGACAAAAAAGTGACTAAAAAGTGAATAAAGTGACCAATAAGATGTGCAACAAGCGTAATATTTTGAATAAAAATGTTAGGATTACAACTTTGAATTAATTTGTAGCATACCAGAATTGAACATATTTTGCATTTAAACTTGCAGTCAAAGGCAAACTGAGTTTAAAAAACCTTTTAATTCCAGAAACATATTATTTTTTCACTATACAAGCTTTACAACATAAAATGTACTTAACTTTTCCAAAAGCGATTGTATATCTGATTACATTTTTATCTTCTTGTTAGCATATGCGTTCAGTAGAGAATTTTTGCGCTTGTTAATCGTACTTAGTCCAAATTAAGAATTATTTTTAAACAGTGTTAAAGATTACTAAATAATAGTTAAAATAAAATACTTGCATTTATAAAACAATGATGCAGAAAATGAATTCCTCAAAATTAACTGATACTGACTTTGCAGTGAATAATCCAATTTGTCTGCTGGGGAATAAACAGTCCAAATTAAGAATTATTTTTCAAACAGGGTGAAAAGATTACTAAATCATAATTAAAATAAACTACTTGCATTAATTTTAAAACAGCCAAGTCACCAACGAAATAAACCCAGATGATGTACATTGCCAAAAAATACACACAAAGACAATGCTTTCTAATTTCAGTTTTGGTTTCTAGTCACAATTGCCAACCATGTGGTGCCACACTATAATATGCAAAATGTTTTATTCTTTGTGGGCATTTTCGGAAAACTTTACACTTTTCCAGTGAAAAAGTGATTATAGTGACTAATTGTTAGAAAAAGTGATGAAAAGTGACTAGCCTTGAAAATAGTGACTAAAAGTGAGAAAGGTGACTAGTTTGCAGCCCTGCATTGGCTACTTATCTTTGCCAGCATTGCCACGATTTGAAGGACAAAGCAAGGAGGGACCAAGGCAGTGACGTCAGAGCGCCTAGTCTCAAAGCAGTCTCCAACAACCGGCGATAGAAAACGTAACTACACTCCCTCCATTTAATTCTAACCTCCTTGGTTTTAACCCTGCTGCTCGAGTTCCAACCTGGCGGCCAGGGGCGCTCTCGGTCCGCGCATGCGTGGAAAAACATTCTTAAACACGTCAATTGGTCATCGTATCCGCGTATATCTGCGAAGTGTAAGCCTCTTCACGCAAGTGGAGCGAGAAACCTTGCAAGTGTATTGTAAACCAAAACGTTACATAATTTAAAAACATTCCCATATGAGAAGTACAGAAATTTGTCACGAGGACAAAAACATTGATAAAACAACCGAGATTATATAGATAATTGCTTGATAATAATGTTAGTTGACAAGGAATGTGGCCGATTCTCAGATTTCAACAACCATTTCATAGAAAGTGTGGATAATATATAGATAACACAGATAATAGTGTTTGTACAGCTAAAGATTGTGACAGATTGCCTAACCTATATAGTCAGACAATGAGATATATAAATAAGTGGAGTCTCAGCAAACTAACTACATTTTGCAGGCTGAATTCTTGGGTTACAACCATGAAGGCTTTCCTGTTGATCCTCTTGGGTCTGGTGTATGCAGGTAACAAACTTTCATTACCAAATCTGCACACTAAATTTCATGTATATTATAGGCACTCCACAATATGGAGCCTACATTATTCAGGGTCTGATGTTTTATGCATTATAATTTCTAGCATTTGGTCAAACTGTTAAGTGTCCTGGGCTTTATACTGCAGTTGGCAATGGTTGCTACATTTTCCCAGACACAAATGTTGACTGGGTTGATGCGAATCTAATTTGCCAATTTTCTGGAGGGCATTTAGCAAACATAGACAGTGCAGTGGAGCAATCAGCTCTAAATGTCTACCATGATGCGCACTTTAATAGTAAGTTTGGTATTAAATGGTCTTACATCATACAGTGAAACTTGTATGTTGACCACTCACGGTTCCAAAAAAAATCCTATCAACTTTAACAGGTGGTCAACATATTTCAATTGCATGCATAGAAAATGAACGCAGGACACTGTACTGTAATATACAGTTTACACTCAGACCACAACAAGCAGAGTTAAAATGACAGTTAATTGCACAATTGTGGGTTAAAAAGCATCAATTTTTGGAAATACTGGCAGTCAATACATATGTCAGTGGCTGATGACGTCAGAACATACCTCTATGACCAGAAATTGCAAAGAAAGTGTTGCCTCACTCATTTCTTAAATTATCTCTCTTATCATGGCGTCAAATTACAAGACATGAAATTGTCAAAAGGTAAATTTTGTTTTCCCCATTTCTTATAGAGTGGTCAACTTTTCAGGTTTAAGCACATTTCATTACCAAGGTATGGCAGCGCAAGGCAGTAGAATGTTGTTACAGGCATGGACACTGGGAACAAAACAACAGCAGCGCCAGCTGTCGTGCTGGCACGCAATTAAAAGGCTTAAAATGCCATTGGTCGATAACGTAGTAGGCGGGGCAAAGAACGATTGCAGCATTCCATGATTCAACTTTGATTCATTTTCGCCGTTTTCGCGTCGGAAATTTGCAAACTCGGTAAGAGTGCTTTAAAAGGTGAACTGACACGGTTTACGAAAATCGGTGTGTAAGTAGTGATTGTGTCCCTGAGAACGATGGGACAATCAGAAATCGTTGGAAAAAATCGTAAAAAAAGTTATTAACGTTGTACGATACCGAGCGCGCAAAACGTTGCCATGGAAACGGCATCATTTTGCGAGCGGCTGAAGACGCTCTTGCGAGCACATGCGAGTTAAGCTGCAGTCAATTGCAGCCGCTCGCAAGTCGCTCAAGAACGCTTTGTAACGGCACATTCGGTAAAACGTTAATAACTTTTTTACGATCTTTTTCAACGATTTCTGATTGTCCCATCGTTCTCAGGGACACAATCACTACTTACACACCGATTTTCGTAAACCGTGTCAGTTCACCTTTAAATGAAATAAATAATACTTGTTTTGCATCTTATGGTTGTTTGTTTATTTAATTGCATGTCATACATATCGAGAATGCCTTCGTTGGAGAACGAGATCGGTAACCACACGAAGCCCCGCCCAATTGCAATCCACCAATAGCAGCGCAGTAGAACGTGAATGGTCATTAGGCCACCAAGAGCGCTGCTACCGCGTTTGTTCTTTTTTATTTGGAGTGTCCAAGCAAGGCAGTAGAATGTTTTTACAGGCATGGACACTAGGAACAAAACGACAGCAGCGCCAGCTGTCGAGCTGGCACGCAATTAAAATTCTTAAAATGCCATTGGTCGATGGCTCAGTAGGCGGGGCAAAGAATGATTGCAGCATTCCATGATTCGACTTTGATTCGTTTTCGCCCGATTTCGCCGTTTTCACTTGGATAATTTGCAAACTCGGTAAGAGTGCTTTTAAATTAAGTAAATAATACTTGTTTTGCATCTTATATGGTCGTTTGTTTATTTAATTGCATGTCATGCAGGATCAAGAATGCCTTCGTTGGAGAACGAACCTGTAACCACACGAAGCCCCGCCCAATTGCAATCCACCAATAGCAGCGCAGTAGAACGTGAATGGGCATAAGGCCACCAAGAGCGCTGCTATCGCGTTTGTTCTTTTTTATTTCCAGTGTCCATGCCTGTAAAAACATTCTACTGCCTTGGTCCAAGGATTCAGTATTACCAGGATATGGCGCCCCGACATTCCAGAACGAACGACCATGGTTCTGGCGTTGCCACAAGAGGGCGCTTCTCTCAAATGATAGATGCATTCTGGGTAAACCCTGTAGAATCGTGACGTCACAATGGTTGCAGGAAAAATTCCAATAATGGAAAACAGTTCTGAGAAAACAAACGCTCCAGAACTACTAGACCAAATAGTGACGTCACCAGTTTCGACGTTCTTTCCCAGAATGCAACGGCTGCGACGATGCCCAATCACGTCAACAGTTATGACCGAGACTCGTAAGCCCCGCCCTCCCCATGTTAAAGGTATGGGGCGCCACATCCTGGTAATAATGAATCCTTAGAGTGTCCATGCCTGTAACAACATTCTACTGCCTTGGGCAGCGTAATATAAAACGTGGTAAACATTCAAGGTACACATGTGGTCAGATTTAAAAGAATCGCCCTGATGTAAATACTACGGGACTTTTCGGTTCCATGAAAAAAATGGTCAACTTTGTCAGGTGATCAGCATGCAAGTGTGGTCAAGTTCACAAGTTTCACTGTACATCATACTTCCCACATACCCTGTGCATTATGAGTACAGAAACATGTCACCATTTAACTGATAGTCCTCCTAAAGCCTTGCTGCAGAATAAAATGGATATTTTCCTAGATACAATTCCTTATCGTTGGATTGGTTTGACGGACAGTCTATCTGAAGGAATGTGGCGCTGGGTACCATCAGGAGCAACATTAGACTATAGCAACTGGGGTTCTGGGCTGCCCTCGAATGGGGAAGCTGCCCGTAATTGTGTAATTTGGGCAACCGTCTCTGAATATTGGGGCATCAATTATTGTTGCGACTCTACATTTTACCCATTATGTGAAACTCTGCCTTTATAATTTTAAAATTCATTTATAAAACGTAAATAAATTGTGAAATAGAATAGTCTAACTAACAGGAAATGTTTGCTACAATGTATTGTATACGGAATTATATGTTATTGAATAAATGAATAGTATTGACATATGTGTGCAATGCTGTTATCTTATTGCAAGAATGTGAGCAATGTTTAATCTACATATATTCATAAAAATAATTGGCGTAAATCTGCATAATAATTCAATGAATAAATAAGTGGAGTAAACAAGTATGTAAGAAAATTCACGATTCCCACTAAAATCAATTGAAAATATAGGTTTTTTTTTATAACAGGGTTCCCACCTAATTTCTGAAGTTCATTTCCCTGACATTCCCTGACAACTTTTCGGGTAATCAGCTCTGAACTCGTACCATAATGCACACTTTAATCAAGGAATACTATTGGGTAATGGAATGGAAGCTTTGGCTTACGTGCGCTCTCCATGTGGGTCATTCCATGTGAAATCATTCAATGGTCCCCATTTGTTCGGCACCGATGCTCCCAAACTGTATGAAAAGTATTTAATCAAGTTTGGGAACTTCGCAAAAATAGTACAATTTAACTACAATGCTCAAATTTATTAATCAAATGTAAGAATGCATTCTGCAACTCATTTGTCAACGGTTTCCAGTATTCCATTATTAGTTTTGCTGAAAAAATTAAAAATTGGTGTTTGGCCACCAGGGGGCCAAAATTTTTTGATGTTTCACCTTAAGGTAGAAAGATGCTTTAATAATCAGGGAAATGAAGTAAGATGGTGTAACTTACCAGCTGGCAAGTATTGCGCCAATGATACCTTTGTAGTTGAACAGTTTATAAACTGTTGTATACTTATGCAAGCGAAGATCGACATGTTGCAATACACACCACTAGTTTTCCAAAGTTTATAAATCATTTACTTGATGATTTAATGCCTAGAATTCATGTAACGCACCAAGGGGTAGCATTTGTAGGGAAATTTTCTTGAGGGCACAGTTCCATTAATATTAGTAGTGTTGGATGTCACAATACACACATCTGTCATAAAATTCCCTGATATACTACAGCCAGCACCTTGGTGTGCATGGATTTATTTCATGCTCCATTAAGCGTGACTAATTTAATGGGATAATTGCTCCCTCGGGCGAGTACTTCTTAGAAGGGTCTGGCGTTCTCGCTTCTGGTTCTAAGAAGTACTCGCCTGAGGGAGCAATTATCCCATTAAATTAATCACGCTTAATGAAGCATGAAATAAATCCATGCACACCAAGGTGCTGGCTGTAGTACATTTCCCTGACTTTGAAGTCAAAATTAAATTCCCTGACTTTTCCCTGATTTCTCTGATCAGCGGGTACCCTGGTTCTAGCGATCCCCAACTGTGGCAGCCAAGGAAATACATAGCCTGCAAATTCGATTTAAAATGGTTCATTGGCATCATAATCGACAGATCTGAAGAGGAAAGTGATGTGTTGGTCAGGTTTATGGAGAGAAATGACATGGTTCTCTCTTGGCCAGTAAATGAAGTACGGAACACAGGGCCGTAGGAAACTCTAAATTATTGGTGCGGCCATAAAAATATGTTCCACATATAGGGGAGACCGGGGATGAATGCACAATTTTTTGCTTAACAATATTTTTAAGAAAAACTAAAGCTTTTGAAGAAAGATACGCATATGGCCATTATCTGTCATAGATCGTAGTTTGTTTGTATATTTTTTTTGTATTTGCTTGGGCTGATTATTTTGTCCAGGAAAAATTATTGAAACCAAAATGAAAAATGGTGCAAAACGCCCCGACCCGTGGGTGTAACGCACCATTCTGCAGTACTGCAGAATGAAATGTATGTTTTCCTACAGGACTGCAGTCTATCTGACGGAATGTGGCGCTGGGTACCATCAGGAGCAACAGTAGACTATACCAACTGGGGTAATGGACTGCCCAACACTGGGGTTACCTATAATTGTGCAGTTTGGTACACCGTTTATGATTACTGGAATTCCTGGACTTGTTGCGACACTTTATTTTACCAAGAGTGGATGAAGACGAGAGTATTCCACGGCCCATAGACGCAATGTATTGAACCGACTCTCGTTTGAGAATGGTTCCGGAATGGGCTCACCCACTCTGTCTTGTTCCCCCCTCCCCAGAAAATAGCCAGATGGAACTTGTCCAAGAAAAATTATTCAGATAAAATTCATTTAAAATATGAAAAACGTGCGGAATGGAGAATTTTGTGGTGGTTTTTAGGAATATAATCCGACTCTGAATTACTTTTAGGTTCGTTTGCTGCAAATTATCGCATCTGTGAAATTTCACAAAAAAGTAAGTATTTCAAAAACCATTGTTGTAACCAATGTCTTATTTTGGGAAGAAGCTATTGTTATATTTAGCTATCGAATGCCTTTTTGAAATTCACATAAATCTAAATATTTCCAAGCCAAAAAATTGTCAAACCAACACATAATCAAAAAAACATTTGTTTTTTAATTATCCAAAATAACCTGAAGGAAAAAAGTGCTCAGCGGTGATGAAGATACTGCAATGCAGGTTATTTTTAACCAAAATTCAAGTAGAAATTCCCAAAACTGACGTGCACACTTACTTTAGAAAGTAAATGTTGACCAATATTTGAACATTTCTTATGAGATGCATACGTTATTAAAAACGAAATGCTACAATGCTAGCTGTTACAGCATATCCTCCTGCAATTCATTATATTTTTCTCGGAAGTACGTTTCTTAAACTAAATGAACAACACGAAGATATCCCGGCAGCAGTCTAACGCTCGTTGCAGTGACGTCACAGAACCCGTTCTAATCTAATGCTACAAATAGCCACTAAAACTAGGCGGGCCGCTACGGGCGCGATTCGGTTCCATCCATAGAACACGAGCGTGGAATACTCTTATATTCATCCACTCTTGATAATACTAGCTTGATAATAGTACACTGAGAAAAATATGTTGGTCAATGAGGGTGAAAATGTTAGTCAGTGCAGTAAGTTAGTCATTATGACTAACTTAGGTGGCTCAGCCGAATCAGTGACTAACATTTTTGCAGTGCAAAGTTAGTCAATTAAATTTGAGGATGGCTATGTTAGTCACAATGACCAACAAATCTTAGTCAGAGGTAGAATGTTGGTCAATTTGACCAAGAATCATGAAAAAGGACTAACTTTCGTTACATTTGCCACATTGGTCACAATGACTAACAAATGTTGGTCAATTCAGAGTTGGTCAATTTGACTAACATATAGGCTAGTCAGTGGCAAGCTGGTCATTTTGACTAACATATATACTTTTTAGTAGGACCCAAGAAAGCTGGTTAGCATTACAAGAAAAATCGCAATTGCAACAGGTTTTAAGTATTTAGTAATAATGTCCAACTGATATTTCAGTGCAAGTGTTTGTTAGGTAACTAGTTGGTTATGCTATCCAATTATTTATAATCATGTATTCATAAATGTATAATTAATAATCGACTCAGACTATAACCTTAGCAAGTGTACCCGCCTATCTCACAATTCTGTAATACTATATATACAGTAAGCTGCAAATTACATGCAGATTGTGGTTGAGAGGCCTGGCATAAAAGCTAGTCAGCGTAACCAAGAAAGTTAGTCAGCAACCCAAGTAAGTTAGTCAGCGTGGCCCATGAAAGCTGGTCATAGTGACCAGCAAGGATGCTGGTCAGCGTGACTCAAGGATGCTGGTCAGTGTGTACCAATAACATTATTCATTTTTCTTTCTGTGTTAGTCAATGTGACCAACACCAATACCTGGTCATTATGACCAACATAAGCTGGTCAGTTTCAGGACCAATCAATGACTAACATTTGTTAGTCGTTATGACCAACATTTTTCTTAGAGTGTATTAGTTTAAAAGGAATGTGACCGATTCTCTATCAGATTTCTGCAAACCTAATGTAAGTTTATACTTAGAAACTATGGATAATATAGATAATACAGATAATAGAGCATGTTTGTATAGCTAAAGATTGTTACCGATTCTCTATAATATTTCGACATGAATTCCTAATATATAGTCAGACAATAAGGTATACAGGGTGTAACGGTAAGGTCTGGCCACATTGACAGGGTAGGTAGCTGGCGATATGTGGATTAATTAATGCTAATGAAAGGGGGGGTGCAAATCACTCCTTATCGCTCGTGTATGAAACTCCAGTGGACACCGAAGAGGACTTGGTCGCCCGTATCGCAGACGCCTGTGGAAGGGTCCAGCAAATGCCGGCTATTTTTGAGCATATCAGAGATAGCATGGTGCGTCGCTGTGAAGCCTGCATTCGCGTTAATAGTTGCAATTGTTGTGAGCTATCGTCATTGGTGTGTCAAACGTATTGCCAGACAAATAATCTGCAATAAATGACCTTTGTGATGTTAAGGAGCGATTTGCACCCCCCCTTTCATTACCATTAATTAATCCACATATCACCAGCTACCTATCCTGTCAATGTGGCCAGACCTTACCGTTACACCCTGTATAGATTTCAACACTAAATGTAACATCCCACCTACCTGTTATGGTGTTTATTCATGGGGGAAGTCATGCATATGGATCCAGTCAAGCAAAGTTTCTTTCTCCAAAAATGATCATGGACCGTAATGTGGTACTAGTAACCATAAATTACAGATTGGGTGCTTTAGGTAACAATGAAGACACATTTCATTATTTTTAATCTTTATGAAAATATTTGATCAAAAGTAATCATTAATGAATAACAAGTGATAACCTTTGATGGATAAATGATCACACATGATCAGGGTTGATCATCACTGAGAACCCCATTAGATCAACTTAATCTCTGGAGATCAAATCTGATTCACCAGTTGATTCCACAGGATCGTACTTGATCATGTGTGATCACTTGTTACTCTAATGGGATCACACATGATCAAGTGGGTTCGTAAGGGGTGGGGCAGCATGATTACTGAGAAACACATTGATAATTACCGTATTTACTCTTTTAAACCCCCGGGGGTTCTTTTAAAAAAATTGGCAAAAACCCGGGGTTTATTAGAGACGGGGGTTCATCAGAGACCGGGATTTATTTATATCCAAAATACAAATGAGCCTCGGTACCTTATAAAGCATTACCATCCAGTATTTTTATTCAACTATTATAGTGTTTCGGACTAGTCAAAAATGATTAATACAATTATCTGTTGCTGTTCGTCATCGTATTCCTCATAATTATGGACTGGAAGTGATGCCTGATTTCCGAGTTTAAGTAAAACCAGGGTTTATTGGAGACCCGGGGTTTATATTCATTACATACCTAAACACCAGGGGTTTAATAGAGACTGGGGTTCATAGGAGACCCGGGGTTTAAAGGAGTAAATACGGTAATTAATAATCCATTCCGGGGTTACACATATTTGGTAATTGAAGGTTTCTTCAGCACTGGAGATGAAGTATCACCTGGCAATTATGGATTATATGATTAAGTTGAAGCCCTAAAATTGGTGAAGAAAAACATTGCGCTTTTCGGTGGAGATCCTCAGAAATTCACCACAGTATTTGGAGAAAGTGCTGGTGCAGCTTCTATATCTCATCTTATGGCATCGCCAAAAGGAAAAGTTGTGCAGGAAATGTGTGCAGGAAATGTGTGATAAAGTTAAAGGTGAACAGAACAGGTTTTGCAACATACCCTGAGAAAATTAGCATTTGACTGTCGCTAATTTTGGAACATTGTCCCGAAATTTGAGGCCATTTGAAGTGTTATTGCCACAGATATGAATTAGTTAGTCTTGTATCTGAGGAGTACGCTCAGGAGTACGGGTGTGAGATACGTACACTGGAGCGCCATTGATTAGCGCTGCCATTGGCTGACGCTGCAGAGGCGCTTGGCCTCATTGGCTGAAAATTCAATTTTTTTCCGGAACAGGACACTGTGACGCCGGCGCGGTGACACCGGCGTTCCATGACGCCACGGCGTCACACGCTTTAACTACTCATAACTTCTTTAAACAATTTTTAAAAAAGTTTGGTTTGCGCCAATCGTTTTATTGACATCAATTCTATAGAATTGCACACGTTCCAGGGTATGTTACAAATCCTGTTCTGTTCTCCTTTAAGTAAATACATTTTTCAACAAAAAATATTATTTTAAAAAAGAAATAATTTACCTGAACAATAAATAAAAATACTACTTTAATAATAAATACATATACTACTTTAAGTAAATAGATTTTTAAATAAAAAATATACTATTTTAATAATAAAGAAATATTTCATATTAACAATAAATAAATAGTATAAAATATATCTTAAACGTTTTGATAGTTAACATTTCACATTTCACCACCTTAAAATTTTTAAATACACAGTAGCTAAAACTTTCCAGATAGCCTACATAGAAATCTGCAAAACACAGGTGGGTGTTGGCAATTAGAAAATTGTGGAGGACCATTTGTTTGAGAGAAAAGTTTTTTAGGACAAAGTTGACAATTTTAATAAATGTTTACAAATGTGCATTTCAGGCATTGCTTCGGAATCAATGCTGGGAATCGTTTGATTTTTTTGGAAGTTTAATCTGTACAGCCCAGTTTCTCGCTGTCAACTCAACGATCCTCTACAACTTTCTAATTAACAACATCCACTTGTCTTGTACAATTTTTGATACATAATTTCAATACCTTTGAAAATTTTGTTGGATATGAAAGTTCACATGTTTATTTTATTCGCCATTTCATTACTAAATACCATCAATCCATTATTGTGAACTACATAACTGTAATTGTGTACACTATGGAGAAAGTATGTAAAGTGGACACTTGGCATAAATGCAGGACTTCAAGAAATTAATAAATACACTGCCATTATATATTTCTGTTATTACCCTCTCTGATTCGTAAACATGTCAATGGGAAAAATTAATCTGCTTTAGCCGGATGATCATTATGTGTAATGTACATTTGCCAATTATACACCAGGTTATAAATTATGATGAATAGTGCACACATGCACAATATATACTGGTGGCAGATTGGCTCAGCACCGATTGTCATTTTATATTACAGTTGTAATACATAAAAATAATAAAGATTTTACTGTGAAATGTTCATCATTGAGTTGATTTAAAGTATGCATTAGTGCAAGGACATTGGGAACAGCATCAGCTAGGAATACGCACACACCACATTTAAAGTATAGTAGCTCCAGAGTAAGTTTGAGTTTTGTGCTTCAAGGTATATTCAAATGAGGTATTGTTCGTGAAATGAGGTAATTGCTTTAATTGCAGTCAACCGGTCTCCACAATATCAATTACAGTATTTACTGCAATTAAAGCAATTACCTCATTTCGCGAACAATACCTCATTTGAATATCCCTTGAAGCACAAAACTCAAACTTACTCTGGCGCTACTATAAAATATTTGAGGAAGTTAGGCGAATTTATAAACCGCGAAGAAATTTTTGAAATGATGAATGCTGCGCGCTACAGTGAAGTGACGCCTTTCTTACTAAAGGTTGTATGAAGTGTACTGCTTGGTCTGTACGAAAATAAACCTGCAAGTTGTAGTTGCCACCTTCCCTATGTGCTAACCCTTAGTAAATGTGATGTCACTTCACCGCAGCGTACATTATTCATCTTAGAGCCCCACATTTCAACAAATTCCCCTACGGTTTATAAATGCATAAATCTTTCTGAAAATAATTGTAATCAACTAAATCGGATGTGCTCTTCAAGTTCCTAATTGGAAATTGTGCCCTATCTCACACGATTGAAAAGTTGGAACACGGATAACCTTGAAACAAGGGTCAAGGTTTGATAATTTTGGCACCGTTTGAAAGGGCACATATGACTTCCTGTTAGTCCGCATTATTACTTTTTTGATGCATGTCATGCGTAAAAAGCTATTAACGAAAGATACAGACTTTTTATCCAACCTGTATAGCATCATGAAGGATAATTCACCTTATCATTGCA
>JAVBJR010000043.1:0-2575 GCA_031546965.1 Dysgonomonas sp. | reverse complement strand
GTCACAATGACCAGAGAGCAGTAAACTGGTCAAAATGACAAACATGCAAGAAACTAGTCAAAATGACCATTATGTATGAAACTGGTCAAAATGACCAACATGAAAGAAACTGGTCAAAATGACCAACATGAAAGAAACTGGTCAAAATGACCAACACAATTGGTCACAATGACCAGAGAGCAGTAAACTGGTCAAAAATTTGTCCTACAAATGGCTAGTTTTGCTGGTCAATGTGACCAGCCTCTTGCTCAAAGTGACCAGTTAAGCCTGGTCAAAATTTTGTAATACAAATGGCTAGTTTTGCTGGTCAGTGTGACCAGGTAAGCCTGGTCAAAATTGTCCTACAAATGACTAGTTTTGCTGGTCAATGTGACCAGCCTCTTGCTGAAAGTGACCAGGTAAGCCTGGTCAAATTATTTTACTACAAATGACTAGTTTTGCTGGTCAGTGTGACCAGGTAAGCCTGGTCAAATTTGTCCAACAAATGACTAGATTTGCTGGTCAATGTGACCAGCCTCTTGCTCAAAGTGACCAGGCAAGCCTGGTCAAACGTTTGCCCTAAAAAGGACTAGTTTGTCTGGTCAATTTGACCAGCCTCTTGCTCAAAGTGACCAAAATACCAACTCATAATGAACGAGCCATTTACTCGCTTTTAGGACAAGAAATGACTAACCTAAATTTGTCAGTTTGACCAACTTATTTTTCTCAGTGTACATGAAACAATTAAAGGCCTGCTGGTAAGGTCGGCAGCATACAAATTCAAAAACCAAAATCGTCCTGAGCTAATGCGATACTAACAGCTAAAGTATATTTAGTGTATTAATTTTAGGGATACATGAATCTCATTACAATTTGACTTGTCCCGCTGCAGCTTCAGGTAACGGTACGTGGTTCAGATGAACATATTTCCGTGCCAAAACCTAGTACACAGAGGCCTTTAATTGCATATACAGTATAGTATTGCAGTTCTCATGAATCTTGAAATTTGAATGTGTAAATCCTTTGAAAGATGTTAGTGTCACGGGTCATTCATTGCTAGGAAACGTGTGAAAGGAAACACAAGAAGTCCCTTAACTGACTGTGAACCAACCAGTACCTAACTTTCGGATGGAGACTCATGAGAAGTGCTGCATGTAGTTAATCATTAAATAACATTACATTACGTAGTCGAATTTCAAGTAATCCTGTACATGCTTATAAATTTCATATAAAATGCCATCCACAATAGTATTCCATATTCGTGTTATCTCATGTAACTGATAAACAAATTTTGCAATGGCCTGTGAACTTTCCCAATTTACACCATAGTCTGTTTCACCAACAATCTGATACAAAATCGGTAGCTTGTAAAACTGTTCAAATAGTGTTAAATTAGAGCTCATTGTATATCTAGATCGTTTATTAGAAAAATGCAAGTTACGGCCGACATTTTGACCATTGCTATTGGCTGGACTATAAAAATGACTTAGTTCGTGTGTCCATGCATGTGCGTGTAACGCATCAGCCAATCATGGATTTAGTATCAGATTGAGTTGAAACGCGCTCGCTATAATTACATAGCTTTATACACTTACATCAGTGACGATTGCACAACTAGCAACCTTTTTAAGCATTCCAAATTGAACTCTGTCATTTGCAATCATACTTGTCAAGAGACTGTCGTTTTGTATCAATTGTACAGGATATGCAAACCACTTCGTACTATTAAGATTCTCATTGTATATCTGACTGATAGTCAAATTCTCCATCTTCACAATACCATAAGTCTAAAACATAGAGTAAATATTAATAACCTTTAATATCATCATACCGCCATTATTCTTACCCATGTCTTTGTATTACCAGGAATTAGGACCACACGGAATAGGCCTTTATAGGTTGCCAAGTTTCGTTTGATGTACTTAGGTGGGCATCTTCCAACAATAACAAAACGAGTGTCAGTGAAGACAATTCTACGTCTTATTATATATTCAATTTGAAATATCATCATTATACTTAAATTAGGCAGTTGTAGGATTTCAGCAACATGTGTGGTGACATCGAAATTGGTATATAGTAGTAGGACAAACAAGTGTGTCAAATGCATAATGGAAACTATGAAACACTAATCTTACCCAAGAAAAAAAGCGTATGCAGGATTGTGCATAATGTGCAGAAGAGTTTGTGCAGGACCTCCTGCCTAATAATGCAGGAAATTGAGTAGTTTTCCTGCAGACAAAAGTGTGCAGGAGCAGTTCTGCAGGTTGAAATTGTGCAGGATTATTATATCTTTATAACATTAACGTACACCTTTATTGGAGTGAACCATGGCAGTGGGCTAGCCCACCTGGTCCCACAGCTATTGAGTCACTCCAATAAAGGCATGAGGTTATAATGTTATCAAAAGTCCCATTACAATTAAATTAAGTAATGAATGTCCATTCACTTTTCAACTGCAGGAAACATCTTTTTTTGAATGGAAACTTTAACCAACCTGCGTGCATGTGGCTACAGATTATTGTATTCTCTGGAAGCTGTCTGATTAAACAATTGTTAATGCATGCAAATAATACTTTAATTGTTTATTGGAGAAAGC
>JAVBJR010001145.1:0-2799 GCA_031546965.1 Dysgonomonas sp. | reverse complement strand
ATGTTTGGCCCACTATCTCTGAAGATAGCAACAGTTATAGCGATGAAGAGTGTGTGGAATTCAGAAAGAACGATTTTGAATTAGCGAACTGGAAGCTGCAGGTGTGCCATACGTGCGGCGGGAAATTCAAACGGGTTATTTCGTAAACAAGGTCACAATTCAGTGAATAATTGGTTGATTTACATAAAATTTATGTTCTACTGTTTGTTATCAAGTACACATTGATATGGAAGACAGTTTAGGTGGGGTTACAAAATCGTGCTAGATGTCCTTTAATGTTAATAAGGTTAAAACATTCTGACAATAACATAGAATAATATTGTACTTTATCTGAAATGGGTATATAGTTTGTATAATGGCGTGCAATGACGTCACAAGCAGCAAGTTGCGGCCATTTTGGTCGCCAATGAGGCACTGAAAACTGCAGCTTCTTGGAATACCATGGCTTAAAAATGCAGTATTACTTGCCAAATGGGTGTTTGCCCGGCTCTTATTTACGCTTCTCCAAATTCCTCGTATCCTCATAAATATGCGAAATGTGAAAAGGAGCTACTTTGCAGAGCTACTTTGCCAAGTTTGTGGCGTGATTATGAATACCAACCCTTGTGATATATTTTCCCTCCAAAATACTGAACATAAAAGTATAAACAAACATATTTACCTTGCCAATGAAATCGAACAGATTGAAAATGGCCATCAGGATGACTGGCATCCAGTTTCCAAGACTACAGCTCACCACTTCCGACTCTATTCCCGGAAATAGGCAAAGTGTGACGAAATAGCAGAGTCCTATGGAGAGCATGTAGGGCCAAACTGTACGTGCAACTTGCCATCTTGCTAAAACACCCCCTATATAGAAGAAATTTACGAAAAAGAACAATTGATTGGAGTTAATGTAGTCATACTTTTGAAATACACATTTATTGTAATCAGAAATAACACAAAATGCATACAAAAAGTAAATGTTCTATTAAATTAAGGCTGTAAATGATAAACTTTAATAACTTAATGGACCAAAACCCTTATGTAGGAAAGTTATTTGAGTGTCTCAAGCTTTCCTGAATGTCAAAAATGGCGGCATTGTACCGTAAACCCGCGTAAACCCATCCCTATCTTACTCTATAATATTTGGTGGTGCTGGTCACGTGGTTTGCGTCCGCTTTCACTTATTACAGCGCTTCCACGTATGGATATGCCTACAATGAAACTGCCAGTTCAGTAACACCACCAAGTTTATACTTTTGTTGAGCACTGGCAACACGGCCGGTTACAAGCTTCGTCGATAATTTCATTTAGTTAATAATTCATTTAATTTACTTCATTTCCATTTCGTTGCATTGCATTTACTTTACTTTCATTTCCTTTAATTCAGTTTTATTTAGTTTGTTTACTTTAATTCAGTTCGTTTAGTTTATTTTAGTTCAGTGTCATTTACTTCGTCATTACTTTTTTGTTATAAACAAATTATGCAATTCAAATTTTCCGTCAATTCTTGACGGGTTCACCCTAGTTGGAAATAACCATCACGGTACTGTGCGTTTCAAGAAAGATTGCGGTCGAGAAAGCCCCTCCCCCGACCTGACTACTGGTGTTTGGGGGGTTTGGGTATATTTGAGGCTTGCTGTTGCATGTTCACCTTTACCCAGTGATGTCATGATTCGGAATGCAGTTGCAAGTTTCAAATACCCAAACCCCCTAAAAAGCAGTGGACAGGTCGGGGGGAGGGCCCTCTCGACCGCAATCTTTCTTGAAACGCACAGTAGTGGGTTATGGAACAGTGGTCCATGCATCATGGAAAGTATAGCCACAACGTCTCTGGAACAGCAATCCTTGTTGTAAGGTGTATATGTTACCGCCAATGTGAGAAACCAGTCAATGTGCGTAAATGACGTCACAACGCGGTAATCCTACGATCCGCGGGTTTTGCTGTCACGTTCAAAAACCTAACCTAACCTAAATTAAACTAACTAACCTAACAATTCACACCCCCACACACAATTAAACGATTAATGTTTTAATGAACGAAGTGATATTTACGCGTTTCTAGGTTTTTCGTACAACAGAAATATCGCGTTGTGACGTCAATTTCTCACATTGGCGGTTTCTCACATTGGCGGCTACATATACATCATTTGTGGACACCCTGTATATATATAAATTTTATACATATACTGCATGCATGTAACATGGTTGTAACAATGATGTGTAATTATACTGCCAATGTTTTACCAGAAATCAGTCAGATTGCACGCGACAGTTTTAAAAATTTATGCGAATAACTGTATGACGAAACATTATGCTACTTTGTATGGTTACCGTGAACCTTTCTTATTAAAAATGGTTTCTCAGTTAGTTATTTCATGTTTTTTGGTCGGGAAAAGATGGCACAGTAACCGGGATTTCGAGACAGGCCTCCAAACTGGGGCATGATATATGAATGCAGATCTGGAATACAACTATTTTCTGTTTTTCATGCATAACAAATAAATTAGCATAGATAATTTATTTTGTTTGCCTCATATAATTCATGGCCGGGTTATTATTAAACAAAGTGAGCTTTCAATATGAATTGATTCGCAATGTATATAACTAAACTGGATTAACCATGGTTAAACAAATATATAAATTTATAATGAAGATGCATGGAACGCAAGTGTATATAGGTTGTATTTTTGTGGCAACTACAAACGTGCATGTTCGTGTCATGCCAACCTGTCTGTGCAATAAAATGCATTGGATATATCGATTTTCCAATGCATTCAACTTCATATCATCTCAAAGTGCCATTTGTGTTCATAT
>JAVBJR010000883.1:0-3149 GCA_031546965.1 Dysgonomonas sp. | reverse complement strand
CGAATCCTGACTAAATCAGTAACATTAGTTTCTAATAATATTTGTTTCTAATCATTTGTTATTGAACAGGAATTGCTTCTGATCTCACTTATACTTAACAGGATTAGTTTCTAATCAGATGTTTCTAACCGGATTTGTTTCAAAATTGATTTGCTGCTAACAAGATTCATTTTTATCAGCATGTTTCTAAAATATTTCTTTCTAACAACAGTTGCTTCTAACAGGATTAGTTTCTAAGTTGATTTGCTGTTAACATCATTTGTTTCTAAATTTCTTTGCTTTTAAAAGGATTTAGTTTCTAAATTGCTTTGCGTCTAACACGATTCGCTTCTAAATTGACTTGCTTCTAACAGGGTTTTTCTAAATTGACTTGCTTCTAGCAGGATTTGTTTTTATTTAATTGATTTGCTTCCAACAGTATTTGGTTATATATTGATTTGCTTTAACAGGATTTTTATACATTGATTTGGTTTAGCACAATTTGATTCCGAGTTGGTTTGCTTCTAACAGGATTTGTTTATACACTGATTTGCTTCTCACAGCATTTGTTTCTCAATTGATTTGCATCTAACAGCATTTGTTTATAAATTGATTTGATTCTAACAGGATGTATTTAAGTTGATTTGCTTCTAGCAGGATATATTTTTAACCACGTTTTGCTACTAACAGCATTTGTTTCTAAATTGATTTGCTTCTAACAGGATTTTTCTAATAGTTGTTTCTAACATGATGCATCTAACAATAGTTGTTGCTAACAGGATCTTTTTAGCAAGAGTTCTTAACTGATTTGCTTCTAATAGGATTAGTTTCTAAATTTATTTGGTGCCAACAGCTTTTATTTCTACATTGATTTGTTTCTAACAGGATTTTTCTAAATTGACTTGCTTCTAACAGGATTTATTTTCTAAATTGACTTTCTTCTAACAGGATTTGTTTATACATTGATTTGCCTCTAACAGGATTTTTATATATTGATTTGGTTTATCACAATTTGTTTCTCAATTGATTAGCTTCTAACAGCATTTGTTTATAAATTGCTTTGCTTCTAACAGCATTTGTTTATAAACTGATTTGATTCTAACAAGATGTATTTAAGTTGATTTGCTTCTAGCAGGATATGTTTTTAACCACGTTTTGCTTCTAGCAGGATATGTTTTTAACCACGTTTTGCTTCTAACAGCATTTGTTTCTAAATTGATTTGCTTCTAACAGGATTTTTCTAATAGTTGTTCCTAACATGATTCATCTAACCATAGTTGTTGCTAACAGGATTAATTTCTAAACTGATTTGCTTCTAATAGGATTAGTTTCTAAATTGATTTGGGGCTAACATTTATTTCTACATTTATTTGATTTTAACAGGATTTAGTTTCTAAATGGCTTTGAATCTAACAGGAATTGCTTCTAAATTGATTTGTTTCTAACAGGATTTATTTTCTAAATTGACTTTCTTCTAACAGGATTTGTTTATACATTGATTTGCTTCCAACAGGATTTGTTTATTCATTGATTTGCTTTAACAGGACTTTTTATACACTGATTTGGTTTAGCACAATTTGATTCCGAGTTGGTTTGCTTCTAACAGGATTTGTTTATACACTGATTTGCTTCTCACAGCATTTGTTTCTTAATTGATTTGCATCTAACAGCATTTGTTTATAAATTGATTTCATGCTAACAGGATGTAGAAATTTCTAAGTTGATTTGCTTCTAGCAGGATTTTTCTAATAGTTGTTTCTAACATGATGCATCTAACAATAGCTGTTGCTAACAGGATCTTGTTAGCAAGAGTTGTTTTTAACAGGATTAATTTCTAAACTGATTTGCTTCTAATAGGATCAGTTTCTAAATTTATTTGGTGCTAACAGCATTTGTATCTAAATTTATTTGATTTTAACAGGATTTAGTTTCTAAATTGACTTGCGTCGAACAGGATTTTTCTACATTGATTTGCTTCTAACAGAATTTGTTTATATACATTTATTTACTTTAACAGGATTATACATTGACTGGTTTAACACAATTTCATTCTGAGTTGGTTTGCTTCTAACAGAATTTGTTTATAAATTGCTTTGCTTCTAACAGGGTTTGTTTCTAAACTGATTTGCTTCTAACAGGATTTGTTTATAAGTTGATTTGCTTCAAGCAGGATTTGATTTTAACAACATTTTACTTCTAACAGCATTTGTTTCTAAATTTATTTGCTTCTAACAAAATTTGTTTATCAATTGCTTTACTTTTAACAGGATTTGTTTATAAACTGATCAGATTTGCTTCTCTCAGGATTTGTTTCAAAGTTGATTTGCTTCTAACAGCATTTGTTTCTAGGTTGATTTACTTCTAGCAAGATTTGCTTTTAACCACGTTTTGCTTCTAACAGCATTTGTTTCTAAACTGATTTACTTCTAACAAGATTTCATGTTAATAGGATTTATATAGCCATAGTTCCTTCTAACAGGATCTTTCTTACAACAATTGTTTCCAACAGGATCTAACTAACAAGAATTGCTGCTAACTGGTTCTTTTAACACCAGTTCTAACAAGATTGGTTTCTAAATTGATTGATTCCAAAAGGATTTCCTTGTAAATTGCTTTTATTCTAAAAGGACTTGCTTATAAATTCAATGATTCTGAAAGTATTTCATTCTCATTTGATTGCTTCTAACAGGATTTGCTTAAAATTGCACCGATTCTAACAGGATATGCTTCTAATTTCATTGGTTCAAACACGATTTGCTTTAAAATGTAATGTTCTAAAAGGATTTTCATATCATTTCTTTGCTTCTAACATGATTTGCTTCTAATTTCTTCGGTTCTAATAGAATTTACTTGTAATTTGATAGGTCCAAACACGATTTGCTTCTAAATGTAATGTTGTAAAAGAATTTCCTTCTCATTTGATTGCTTCTAACAGGCTTTCCTTCTAATTTGAGTGCTTCTAATAGGATTTGCTTATAATTTGATTGGTTCAAACACCAATTGCTTTTCAACGTAATGTTCTACAATGTTTTCCTTTTAATTTGATTGCTTCTAACAGGATTGGATTTGCTTCTAATTTGATCGATTCTAACAGGATTTGCTTCTAATTTGATTAGTTCAAACACCATTTGCTTCCCAATGTAATGTTCTATAATGATTTCCTTCTCACT
>JAVBJR010000120.1:0-2574 GCA_031546965.1 Dysgonomonas sp. | reverse complement strand
GGCACTGACTTCCGTGACCGTGGACGATTGCAAGTTATGTAAAAAGGACGTATAGTCGGGGTGGGCCTGGTGTAAGATCCTCCTCACTATCTCGTGGTCTGGGGTCTGGGGTTTATACTCCGCATAGAATCCAGCGATTACTCCTATAAACTGAGGGAGTGGTTCATGGGAAAGCTGCACCCGGTAATCTAATTGCCTTTCCAGGCTGTCTACTAACTCACGGGACATGAATTCATTGCGGAACGCGGTCATAAAGTCGCCCCAGCAATATAACAGGAGGGATCCCGACCAAGCTAGTGCCGTACCGATGAACGCGACGGGCAGGATCAAATGTCCGTTAGCGCGACCGTATCTAACTACCACCTGCAAAATGGAGCCAGGAGATCGAGGGTCAGCGTGGCCGGCGAACGTGGGGAGGGGAATTTTTACTGCGGGCAAAAACTGTTCGTTAACGCGGCGATCGCGCAAGGATTCGCGCCATTGATCGTCCCCCCTATCCTCCGAGGTGTCGTACGCGAGATGCGATGGGTCATGGCGGGGAAGTCGACGGGGTGGGGCAGCGGGTCGGTCTTGTTGGCGCTGGGTCCTCTTTTCTACTGGCCAGGACTCGGATGATTCGGACGTCCGCGGGCTAGCCGGGGAGCTTCGGGAGCGGTATCTCTCTTGAGGTCGAGGAGCGGAGGAAGATGGTCTCCTAACAGGTGGTGATGGTGCGACGTCTCTCGCGAGGTCTTCGTCGAATCCACCCTGTCATTGTCCCAACGGCAGTTGGTCCAGCCAATGAGCTATAATGTGTAAGGAGGCGCAACCATTCCAAAAAATCCCGGCGACATACGAGGGGCATGTCATCCGCGCATGCGCGGAATCTCGCGGCATCGGCAGCCATACTTGTGTAGGCGGTCGGCAGGTATCTGATCGGCACTATAGGTTCATCTGTCGTTTTTTTAATAGTTTGCGGTAGGACTCATTTGGATGGTCAAGAATGGAGGAAGATTTTGTACAAAGGGAAATTGCAAAGCAATGATGTTATGGGAGTAACATTCTTTAATTTTTCCTTAAAAAAAAACGGGCACTTGTGAAATAATTAATAAATTCGCTTAATGGCATAGGTTACATTACAAAATATATTCATAATATTCAAATCGATACAAACATTAGTTTTGGAAATTGAAATGTAGATTTAAGTACAGCTAATCCTGTGAACTCGACCACCCTTATATATTTATATGCTGTGTGCATACAATACCTACTAGTTGTACAGTGCCCTGCATTTATTTTATGTGTTTTTAAATATGTTCACCACAGGTTAAAGTTGACAGGATTTGTTTTAACCAATGAGCTCTATAGTGTGGTACTATACAGCTCATTGTTTTAACCGTGTGTGTTCAACTTACACAAGTTTCACTGTATAATCATTAAATAATTTTACAAAAGATTTTAAAATGTTGCATGCACAACCTACTTTTATTGTTATATTAAATAAACTCTATCATTTATTAAATGTATACAAGTTTCTGCATGTGCAAATTAATAGGTAGCCCTACATTTTTATTTTGTGTTGATTGATTTTTCAATAAGCTCAATATTGAAAATTAATTGTGGCATTCATAAGTAATTGTTAAGATTTGATTACCAGAATACTGTATTAAATGTTCTTTGAAAAAATATTTCTGTGGGGCCCATGACATCATTTCTATTCATCATGCTAAGGTTGCTTAATCCCGCTTACACAAGTATGGCGGATTCGAACGCGGAATTGATAATGGAACGTGGAATCTTGGAACGTTTTTAGAAACGAGCATGTGGTCACACCTGCTATGTGTGTTGCGTCTCCTTAACACATTATAGCTCATTGGTCCAGCCATTCCGCCAAAGTCGCAGAGAACGTTGCTCGAGTCAGTCGGTGGCGATGCACAAGCTCTTGCAGTTTGGTGGTTGCGCGTACGATCTCCTCGTAGGAAGGTTCCATGGTCTGGTCTCGACATCTGACCATGGAGGAAGCGGGTGAAGCCTCTCGCTCGACTGCTGGAGATGTCGCCGCGCGAGATGAACCTCGCGCTCTCTGTGGTGGTCTCGCCGGGCGTTTCGTCCCCGTGTAGAAGGTTGTTCGTTGTCCGCGCGTCGGAGTTTAGGTGCCATGGTGGGATGGTCTTCAAGGTCTCTGATAACACTCGCAATCGCAGCGGTGATCCCGAATGGGCCCCCACGTTATAGGGTTCCCAGGGATGATGAAGGCGTCAACCGAGATTACTCACACGTAGCTGACCCGAATCACCAACAAATACACCACACTCGGTTAGTTGGACAGTACCGCCAGAACTCCTTTATTGTTACGGTGTGCCGACGATACGGTACAGAACTCGAATAAAGGCGAGGTACGAGTGCTCGCGTGAGGCTGACTACATATCTACGCGCCCCTATTTATACCCCAGGGTGCAAAGTATTCCTATATTTCCTATTTTTTCCTATATTTAAAATTTTCCTATTTTCGTCCTATATATTGAAAATATTCCTATATTTTCCTATATAAATGTTTTTTTCAAAAAATATTGTGTCAAATGGTCACATTTGCAT
>JAVBJR010001003.1:0-2958 GCA_031546965.1 Dysgonomonas sp. | reverse complement strand
CAATTCTGTGTCAGCTAGGGAAGTTTGACAAGACTCCAAAAGTGGTAGCGTATGCCAGCCGAGCCCTCACACCAGTGGAACAACGGTATTAACAAATTGAAAAAGAACTCCTGGCTATCCGGTGGGCGACCCAACACTTTCACGTGTTCCTGTTTGGACAAAAGTTTGTGCTACATACGGACCATCAACCACTGGTCTCGATACTCAAAATTCCAGCTTACAGGCCATCAGCAAGAATGGAACGGTGGTTACTGTTTCTGCAACACTATGTCATGGACATTGAATACACCCGAGGTACATCTAATCCATTAGATTACCTGTCCAGATATGGCACACTGACCTGTTCATCAAAGGAAGAAAAGACGACTGAACACTACATCAATTTTCTTACGTCTGTGCCAATCCATCAGGCCCTCACCATGGAAGAGCTAGCGTCAGCCACGGCAGAAGATACCCAACTTCAGGCGATTATCACAGCCTTGGACACAGGTCGATGGCCCAAAGATGCATACACCCACAAGTTCCAGATGATCCAGGATGAGCTGTCACTCTCCACAAATGGAATTCTCCTCCGAAACCAGCGATTAGTCATCCCCGAAGCTCTCCAGGATCGCATCATCACCCTAGCCCATGAGGGACATCTGGGAATGGTTAAAACTAAACAACTTCTTCGCAGCAGAGTTTGGTTTCCTGGACTAGACAGCAAAGTGAAAGCTGTCATCCGTCGGTGCATTCCATGTCAAGCAGTTGGTGGACCATCTCGGACTACCCCTCTCAGGATGACGAAACTACCTCGTGGACGCTGGCAAGAAATCAGAATGGGCTTTGTAGGACCATTTCCGGATGGAAGATACCTGCTAGCAGTACTGGATGAGTTCTCCAGGACCCCAGTTGTGCGCACGGTACCCTCCACAGCAGCACTCCCGGTTATCCAAAAATTGGATGAGATCTTTTCGGAGTATGGCGTTCCTGAAACCGTCAGGACTGATGGCGGACCTTATTTCAACGGGTCAGTGTTTCAAGACTTCTCACACCACTTGGGTTTCCGTCACAAGAAATGCACTCCCCTCTGACCTCAAGCCAATAGCGCACCAGAAAGATTCATCTCCAGTTTGCGCAAGATGGCACGTATTTTAGTGCTAGAAGGAGGAAAGTGGTGCCAGAACTTAAACAAATTCTTGAGGAACTGCCGGGCATGCCCTCATGCTACGACAGGGAGGAGCCCGGCGGAACTGTTAAGAGGCTGTCCGATGAAGGTCAAGCTCCCTATGAAACCCATCATCAAACGACAACCGCATCTTCGACAACGGGACTCTCGGGTGAAACAACAGATGAAAGAGTACGCAGATCATCGCAGACGAGCGAAACCTATGGGACTAAAGTTGGGGGACATTGTGCTGGTGAAGTAGATGAAGATGAGCAAGATGTCACCTAATTATAGTCCATGACCATTCCAGGTGATTCGCATTGCTGGCACTCAAATCACTGCTAGCCATGAGGGTCAGACGGTGACTCGCCATGCATCATTCTTCAAGAAGATTCCACCTGTCAAGATACCACCACCCATTCAAAGATCTGGTATTGGCCAAGATGACATTGAGATCTGTGAACCTACCGAGACCGCGGATCAGCAAGTAGTGATGTCTAGGGATCTCACTCCTACACCACCTGTACCTCAAGATCAGAGGGACGAGACTGAGCCAGCCGTGCTCGCTACACCCCAATCTGTGACCAAAGATGTTGGAAGCGATCAACGGGAGATCTAGCAAAGACGACAGAGGAATAAACCTGATCGCCTGACTTATTCTCCTTTCTAATTTTTGATTGTTAAATTGAAAGTTGTTTTGTTAATAGTGTGGGAGGAATGTAATGTTGCAATACATGTTGCAACGTAATTATGTATGTGTCACTGCTAGTACACAAAGGTGGTTGTGTAACCTCTTGTAATTAGTCATTGTTACCAATAAAAGGAGCTCCCTGCTAGTATTCAGGGCAGTTCCACACAAGCAGTCTTACTCTTCACATCTCTGGCGATCTAACACAGGGAAAGCGCTGAACCCAAAGTGAAGGGTTTACAATTATTGTCTGAGTCAAGTCAGACACATCACTACCAGCACAATTTAAATGTTGACAACACTTGATACTTGAACTGTTATTGCATTAGGAGGTGCAGTGAAAATATGTTTGGCATTTTGGTATCAAAGTGGTGTGTCGTTCGCAGACCTCTAATAATGAAGTCATCCAATATTGATGCTGTTATAAAAGCTGCAGTAGTACTGCATAATTTCTTATTGCGTGATGAGAGCCAGCTGAGCAGCACACATCGCCTTTACTGTCCTCCAGGTTATGCTGATTTTATAGGTAGTGTTGGAAATGTTGTTACAGGTAGCTGGTTTGATGCATTAAAAGTATGTGCACTGCAGCCATTACCTGCAACACATTCTGACAGTTTTACTTCTGAAGCTGCTTGTGTTCGTATGCCTTTGCAAATTATTTCTGGAGCCGTGAAGGAGAAGTACCTTGGCAGCAGGCATTAACAGGTGCATGATTTAAACAAGATAACATGGAATTGGTATTTTAATAAAATACTGTAAAAGTGGTAATTAGCGCACGGCCAAATTCTTGCAGAATGAGGAATTGACACATTTCCCAGTGCTTTTATTTACGCGGGCAAGGGTGCATTTGTGTCCATTGACTTGTGACCTTTCTAAACCGCATTCCGGTGCGAAACACCTGACAGTAATAATTAGTTCTAAAACGAATATTATACATATAGGTAGATTTAGCAATTGTGGTATTGGCTTTGGCACTGCACAATTAATGCATAACTGGAAATAAAGTCCTCGAGGTGTAGACAAATGTGGCATTTCTTTACTATGATGCAAACAGGAATTTCCTGTTAATAGGTAATTTTCACAACTCAACTAGGCAATTTTTACCAGTAATTTAAAGGAGAAC
>JAVBJR010000720.1:0-6875 GCA_031546965.1 Dysgonomonas sp. | reverse complement strand
AGCGACCTGATTGTCTTTGCAATCAAAAATAACGAAAAATACCCTGACAGTTCTCCTTTAACTAATCAATAAAAGCCTAAAGAATTGCAAAACCATTGGAACATTATACAAACCCCATGAATATAATACCAACAATCTGGCTGAACTATGGACACCAACTATTATTGATTAAAGGAGACCCTCTTCTATACTTCAACATTGGTTAGAATTGTATAAAAGGTCCAATGGTAAATATCCAAAATCAGTTGTTCATCTGCTACCAAACGTGTTTGTGTCAGCCAGAACGTCCATTTTCAACAACCTACTAGTTTCAACTGCAGGGATGGAGCCTTCTAATGCACAAAATGTAAGTGTTGTTTTTGTAATGCCTTTAATAGATCAATAAAATAGCGTAAAAAATATATGTATATAAATACTAGGAATACGGATACGATATTGCTGATTCATCGAACGATTGTGATTTTTGGCCATGAGTTGTCACATCACAGGATATTTACTATGATTCGGTATGCAACAATTGCAATTACATTTCAAACAATGCCATACAGACTAATATTATGGGGTATATGTTTAGGAAATGGATGAGCAAATGGCCACAATGGTAGAAATAACATATAGGGTCATGTGTTCTTTGCAAAAGGTGTACAATAAAACAATAATAAAATGTGTAGGTAATGCCATGTGATGAGCCGCCAAGCGTAATTAATGTGATGTCTGTCAACAAATCGGGAAATGAGGTAAAGCATAAAGTTTATCTGTGATGTATTTGCGAAAGAAAATAAACTTAGAAAGTATATATTAATAGATAATTCACCTATCTGGTGGAGGTGAGGAACAAGACCTTAATCAATGAGCTATATATACAGGAGGGTTGTGCTGTATAGGGCAAGCGAGCCACAGTGTGTTTCACGATAGGCCCCGCCCCTCCGCCATTTTCCTGCGCCATGTACGACCACGACCTATGGTTGATGGCAAATATTTACCTATTAAAACATAATTACTGCAAAAACTGTGGTTCTATGGTGGGATCCGCCACAAGTGGAGGTGCTACAAGTGCAGGTGAGGCATTAAAAGCTTTATTTGTAAGCCTGAAATTGAAATAGAAGTGAAAACTGCTCAATGTTTTTAATTATCGAAATATACTGTATGTTCTAGCTATCTTTACAATTGTTTCATTTTAGGAAAAAAACGAAAGTCAGTAACAACAAAATAAAAATTACCTGCTGATGAAATAAATGTAATACTTACTTTTATTTAACAAAAACATGTTTAGTTTACATATGATTTTGCTGTGCATAGATCGATCACTGTATGCACAGCATTCGTTAAATAACAGGTTTTTCGATCGAGAAACATTTGGAACATAAAAGAACCGCAGCGTGTCAAAACATATTGCAAAGTTGTTTTGATTAGGTTAGATTAATTAGTTTTGCATCGGTTAGATATAATGTCATAACTCCTGTCACAAGTGTGTTATAAGTTACCAAGGAAAAACTAATTAACCAAACCTTACGAAAACTAGTTTGAAATACATTTTTACATGCTGCGGTTCATTTATGTTCACGGATGTTTTTCAACCAAATCGTTAATTAACTGAGAAAACGCGTTTATAAGCCAAACTCACTCACATTTAGCCAAACTCAGTGTAACATGTCGCAGGAAAATGGCGAGGAGCGCAGCTTGGCCACGCCCCTTCCCGCACCAGTGTGGACTCGCAGTGGAATGCGTGTCAACCCAACGGTCGTCCCTCCTTAACCGAAGGTTTATATAGCTCATTGCCTTAATGCACCAAAACCAGGACCGTCTAGAGTTGGGAAGCATAAGGCAAAACGTAACGAATGTACACAGTCAGGTGTTCGGAAGCATTTCACATCTGACCATACGGATATCCGCCCGTTTAAACGTCGTTTGGCCATTGTTGGGACAAATTGGGATATGAATGACACAGCCCCTGAGACCCAGGATGTGGAACCCACAGCCCCTGAGACCCAGGATGTGGAACCCACAATCCCAGATGACCCCATGAAACAATATTATGAGATCTGAGAGATCCGAAAGACCGCGACAGAACGTTTCAAGATAGAATCGAGTGATCTGCAGGTTTGTTTCCGGAATATGGAGAAAGTGGTACCGGAGCAGTTCCCGTTAAAAGTACATGAAATCCTGGGCAGCATCTTCAAAGACATCATAGACATAACTGAAAAAGATATAAAAATTCGAGTACACATGGACGCTGACGGGCTCAATGCCCCATACAATGGAAATTTTTTTAACGTGGCTGAATTTGATCCTGAAAGTACAATATCGGCGTTAGCAAATCTTTTGAATTCAAACGAAACAGTTGTCTTGAAGGGTGGAGAATTGCGAATTAATATCATTCGAGTAAAAATACCCCCAGCTGGAGGTGCAAAACGAGAACACTTGAATAACAGGTCAACAATGGACATTGCAGCATGGATTCGTAAATAAACATTCCCTGGTCACTATCGTTAATGACGATGATTTGTGCATGGCCAGGGCATTAGTCGTTGCGAGGGCAGCGGTGGTGAAAAAATAGTCCCTACAGTAGGCAACCAGAAGCAATACAAGATGATTATAGACAGCCAACGCCCAAGGCAGAGGAATGAAGCAGAAGAACTACATGCTGCAGCTGGAGTGCCTCTTGGCCCATGTGGGATAAAACATGCTCATCAGTTCCAGGCATATCTGAATGGTTATCAGATATTGATATATGCCGCACATGTTGGAAACAACCGTGTCTTTACAGGCCCCCACAAACCAGGTAAGGCATTTAAAGTAAAATGCATTTGTGAAATGTGAGAATACTACAATGTAGTAACAATTTAAATTCACAGATCAAATGGCAATTTTCCTCCACGATCAACATTATGATGCGATCATAAGCCTGACCGGGTTCCTGTGGTGCTCATACGTTTGTGATAAATGCCTTGTCGCTACGAACGACCTGCGGCGTCACGCATGTTCAGTTGAGTGCTACTCGTGCAAATCAATTGAATGCACACACACCGAGATTGAACCCAAACTTCCCTGCAATCTTTGCAACCGGTGAGTAAAAGTAATATAAACATTGATCAACAGTCATATAACAAAAAGCATATCCTATTTATGCAGATTTTTCTATAATGATGCCTGCCTTGAAACACACTTGGCCAATGGTACTTGCAGACACAAGGTTCGATGTCATGTTTGCCACCTTGCGGGTCACATAGGACCCGGGAATACATGCCACAAAAAGTAATGTCCAACGTGCAAGAAGTATGTGGAGTCTAGTTACCTGTGATACATTCAAAAAGAGGACCACTCCGTGACAGAACCAACAAAACGCCGCCTCTGGTGTGTTTCTTCTACGACTTTGAATGTATGCAGGAGACCGGGCTTCATACACTGAACCTCGTGATCTGCAAGGGCGAGGACAGCGTACACAAAGAATTCTACGGAGCACACAGCAGGGATCAGTTCTGCCAATGGATCTTTGAGGAAAACTGCGGATTGCCAGTTGAAAGTCGTGAAAAGGTTTTCATCGCAAACTACGCCAAGGAATACGACAGTTTTTTAATACTGGATTACTTGCATCGGAAAAACATGTTCGTAACTCCGATTAAAACAGGATTGAAAATTCTGTCGTTGTACTTGCCGGATTTCGAGTGCAGATTCTTGGATTCTCACTCTTTCCTCCCGATGCCCCTTGTCAAATTCCCCTCAACATTTGGTCTTACCGAGTTAAAGAAGTGATATTTCCCACATTTCTTTAATACCGTAGATAATCAAAATTATAATGGTCCATTGCCTGAGGAACGTTTCTACGGTGCAAATACGATGACGGTCGCTGAAAACCCTTTCAAAACTTTCAACATGAAGGACGAGCTGATTGCATACTGCAACTCAGACGTCCAGATCCTTAAAGGAGAACTGACAGGGTTTTGTAACATACCCTGAAAAGTTCCCAGTTTATAGATATGATGCCTAAAAAACCGTTGATGCTAACGAAAGTTTTGTCAAAATTCGTAAACAAACGTTATTAGCGAATTAGCTTGTTGAATTAGTCACGCCTCGTAGGTGGTTTGACGAGCGAAGTGAACGATATGATTGGCACAGTCATTCGAATTTGGGCGTGGTTGGGCGGGAAAAGGCGTGGTAAATTTGCATACTGACCGAGTCTGCCAATAGGAACAAAGTTGGTCATTTCGCGGCCCAGTTGTAACATGGATCATTGCTCAAAAACGGCTGAACCAATAAAATTCAAAATAATTATGGAGACGCACATTTATATTCTCTCAACATAATTTGTAGTTTCATGAAAATCCGTAATATAAAAAAATACCCTGTCAGTTCTCCTTTAACTATTTTTTTTTTAATATTAACTGCAATTGAAAAGTTTTTCTTGACCCTAAGAATAATAACTTCAGTGCTAAGGTCATTTCATGTTGCCACCATTGTTTTGATCATGTTTAATGTATTGGTTTTACCTAATTTAAATTGTCAAACGCCAAGTATTTTACTTTATACAGCAAATGCTTTCAAATGTAAGTTCTGCACAATCACAAAATGTTTTGCATCAAATTGAATCCTTTTGTACGCAATTATGTTGTTTGTGTGAAAAATTGCTTCAATTTGGTGCAAAAGTGGTTTGCTAATTGTGCACAACTGTTAACATGTATTTTTATGTATAATGTTGAATAATATTTATTTATTTTCCCATTTCCCTGAGACTCCTAAAATATTGAAAAAATCATTTTCGTTATGAATTAAATGAGCTCTTTCACTTTGTAATTGGAAATTTGTCTCTAACTAGAGCGGTCTAAAAGTTAGAGACGAGATGACCTTCAAGGAAAGATCAAAGGTCAAGAATTCGGGTGCCATTCGAAAGCGCCATGGCCACTTCCTATTTGCTCCCATTAGCAGAATTCGAATATCTGGTCCTGTTTGCACGCTAAAAATGGCTGTATAGGACTTTTTATCCACACTATATGTGCAATGTAAATGTTGCTAAATTGCAATTCTTAATTAAACTAAATGCATGGAACAAGTTGATGATTGCAATGAATGATTAAAATGAAAAATGAATGAAGAAGTAATGAGGCTGTGTATGAATGGTTAAAGATGAACTGAAGTGTTGTAAAACCCCATGATATTCCAACTATGGAAAGAATGATAAGAATTAAAACTATGAGTTCAATTCTTGTCATCGTTAAAAATGATTACATATGTGTATAAACAGATTGCAGTTTGTGCGTTTTTAGGGCCGTGCAGGTAGGCTAAGAGGGGGAAAGTTGTAGTACAGAGAGTTTGTTCCAGCCTTTGAAATAGGGAAGCCACCTGTGTATTGCCAATAGTCATTTAGCACGTTTGTTACAAGTGGCATGCCATACGCACTGTCGTGGATGGGCATAGGGGTGCAAAGTGGAAGTAGATCATTAGGAGATTCTCAACGACAAGAGAATGCTCCAGCGGCATCAACTCCATTTGCTCTATGTGCGGCTAACAAAATATTTGAAGAATATCTCGTATGAATGATCTGCTCAGCAAACGCAGCTGCTATTGCTAATTCACTGCAGAACTCCTCAACGCATCCAGTAGAAGTTATGTCAACACCAAACCTCATAGAAACTGTTCCAATTTTTGCGGCCAAAGTGGGGCATAACCCCATAGAATTTACAAAGGCCATGGAAAGAGTGGCAGACCTTTCAAGATGGCGCTCGCAACTCATAGTGTCAATGGCAACTCTGTTACGTTTTAGCGGAAAAGCTGGTAGACACACCGCGGAAATCGCGCCTTTGCACTGTAGTCCGGAAGAACCAGTGAGTGCTCGTAGAACAACTTAGAATCGTTTATTCTAGCAGAAATTAAATGTTTCAACGTTTTGCTTATTACAGTGAATTATGTCAGTGTCCGAGCTGCGGCACAACTGACTCGAGAGTGGTGAACGAGTGTCAGGTGAGTCATTACAACACCTTCTAAGTTACGTCATTGTAATTACATAACTAACAAGTTCGTTAATTATTCAAGGTTCGATCACATGTTCAACCAAAGTCCGCAATCCCGAAACGAGTGGAGCAACGTGAGGTGGGAGAAAAACGGTAATTATCAAATCTCTACAACACCCCCCTTGATCGGTTAATCCTAACGCTTTTGATTGATCGATCAACTTCGATGCCTCGACAGGTTTTGTTAGGCAGTCCGCAATGTTGCTCCGCGTGGGGGGGGGGACGTAAGAAAAACGAATCTGACCACTTTCAATCACGTCTTGAATGAACTGTTTACGTAAAGCCATGTGCTTTGTGCGCTCAGAACTAGCCTGAATCTCTATAAATCTGATCGCACTTTGGTTGTCGGTGTAGATCACGGTAGGATCACTACACAAACCCTTTAATCCGATTTCCTCGAGAAAACTTCGCGTCTAGAGCGCTTCACGGGTTGCTTCGGCTAGGGCTCCGAGTTCAGCTTCCATCGTACTTAGTGCTACTACACTCTGCTTCCGAGTAGACCAAGCTGTGGCGCCTCCGGCTACAATGGTCGCGTAGGCACTGTAGGATTTTCGGTCAATAGGATTGGCTCCCCAATCTGCATCAGCGTGCATGAAGGGTGGTTTTCGTGTCTTCTTGTATTTGATGCTTCTTGTCAGGGTGCCTTTCAAGTAACGTAGAATATGAAGTCCTGCTTTCCAGTGCTTCTTCGATGGCTGATTACAAAATTGACTCAAACTTATGACGTTGTAGAGTAGGCTGCCAATTAGCCTTCGGTAGTTGTGTGCTTCTGTTGAGTTCAGTTTGTCCTCTTCGGTGGCTTTGGTGTATCGTTCACCAGGTACTCCTGGGGTTTTTAGCGGCTTGCAGTCTTGCATCCCGAACTCCGTT
>JAVBJR010000989.1:0-3286 GCA_031546965.1 Dysgonomonas sp. | reverse complement strand
GAATTCACTTTGCGTTGACAAAATCGCTGATTTCTTGTAACCCATGACGTCGCACGCTCCTATTGGTCGATCCTCGTTGCAATACAGTATACACCTGAGATGCCCGAGTGTCTCTTTCGCTGTTTCTGCCACTCCCAAGATGGCCGCTCGCACGTATTGCGTTTTCTCTCGCTTCGAGCGCAGAAAAACACGCAAAACTCGCTCGAATTCCGCTTTTTCGACTGCAAACACTCACTGGACTTGATGATCTTCAGGATTCAACCAGGATTGGGGTTGATGCTGCGTTACTTTCGATGGATGGCACCGTTTTTCGCTGACATGTGGTAAATCATACGTTGCACATTTTTTTTCCTTTCAGTTCGTCGCAGTTACGGCCATTTCTGGGCCCATAACCTGTTGTAGATGCACAGAAACACGAAAAAATTTCGATAGATCGAACTCAAGTTTAATTCGACTGTTACATGTTGATACAATTCGGTGGTTACATCTCGTTAAGTAGTGCGATGTGCGAACGAAAATTACTTGCGCACGAGCTTTTACACTACACACTAGCGCCACCTGGCGTTGGTGAACCGAAACGATCGTTCAAATTTTTAACATTGGAGCTCCCTTTCTCCAACAGAAAGAACTTGTATCTAATCGGGTTGTTCGCCATCCTTAAGTCCCAAATGCCCAGTTGGGGATCCCAATGTGCTATCGTACTTCAGACATCGGAATGCAACATAGCCAGCAATGTATTTTAAGGCTTCTCTCCCGCAATTTACAACAGTAGGAATGCACACTTGATTTTGATCATCACTTTCAAAGACAATAGGGCTGTCATCTATTATGATTTCTTCAGGTGACTTCCCTGTTTCTCTGCTGCTGTCACCACTTTTTGCGGAATTGTTGTCGTTGTCCTCTATGCTTATAAACAGTTGGCTGGTCATTATCAATAGGTCTTGATCTTGATGTTCGTTGCAATTGTTTCCTTTGGGGGCCACAGAAGCACGTGTTGATATAATTGAATTTACTTTCTCTGATAACAGTATTAGCAGACGTATTCGATTTCGAACTTCAGTGGCTTGTGGATGGTCATAAAAGCCTCCTATTCTACGAATGCGAGAAAAGAAGTTTTCTAGACAATCTTGATTTAGTCTAGATGTCAAGATGTATTTCCACTGATAATGTTTCGTAAAATCACGGTAGACACCATACAATGATTCTATTGACATGACAGTAAATGGCAGTAAATTATTGCTTTTGCCAACTCTCATTGTGTACATTAGAATCTTCATTTTTTATAAAATTGCATTTTGCCAAACAAATCTGTCTTCCCCAAAGAAACTTTTAAAGGAGAACAGACAGGGCGGGAAAAGTGGACTATGACCAACCCTGCCATTGTGTAAATTTGGACTACCCGCCAATTAGTCTGTCCATTATTGGCCAGAACGGGTTCTCGAGGCCGTTTTAGGCACTGACCACAGTCCACTTTTCCCGCCCTGTCAGTTCTCCTTTAATGTAACAAAACTTGGTTGGGTCTAAGTCAGCAGATTTGCATCTTTAGAGGCACTGCTACGTACAGTATACATTTACATTGAATACTAAGGATGGCATTCGAGTTCTGCATAACAGCAGAGAACAAAACGTTCAGGAAAAAGTGTCACCAAATCGTGTCACAAAAGTGATCAAAGTGAAATTCATAAAATTGAAATTTATGTGCTTTAAAATAATTAGTAAAACACACTTTGGTAAGTTCAGCGATTGACAATCATGATGTACACCCCAAACTACTACACCCCAAACGTCTAATGCCTTTCCATGGCTCCACAAGCTGAAATATTTTGAGGCACAACCTTCGCAGCACCAGTGGATTCATTCTCTTCTCAATTCGACTCTGCCCGGGCCACCGGATCTGTGATAACAAGTAGGTGGATAAAGAATTATATTGTTCTAAGGGGATTACCATTACAATTTTATGCGGCACTTGCTTTTATCAAATGAGAACAAGGGTGCATACGTCTGATTTAACAGAAAAGAGTGTAGGGGCTCTCTTCTCAGAACAAGATATTTCTTTTTCCACCCACCAGCATAGATCTGCTGCCCCGGATATCATAATCAAAGTAACAGTTACATCAGCAACATGAATAACACCATTACCAAGCTTCAAGCTATTAATAGCTTGGCTATATATATTAACAATTGCTTATTAATGTCAATTTTCTAGAAAATATTGCAAGGAAATGTAAGCAGTATTCTAATCAAAGTCCAAATGCCTTGAAAAAGAAAATTACTACCAGTTTGTTATTTTTCTCGCAGAGCAAGGTGGTACGACAATTGATTATGGTATAATAAATGGGGCCGCAGAGGCAGCAATACTAGCATTTAAATAGGAGAGAGGATTGAAGCGGATCAAATGCCAATAACTGTGGAGATAGGAGGGGAAGGGGAGAGTGATGAAGTAGGAGGGGTACAAAAAGAGGACAAAGGTATATAAGTGGACAGAAGAGGGAGTGAGAGGGTATAAACAAAAATTGGAAGGAATTGAATGGACGAGGAGAGAAACGGAAGCTGTACAACAATGTTGGGCATAGTTAAAATAGTTGGTGGAAACAGCGAGACCAAAATAGATAAATCAAGTGAATAAGCAGAGACAGCAGCCGGGATAGTGGACATCAGAATGTTATCAAGCGAGGGGGAGAACAAGAAAGGGTTTGAGAGAGTTAAGAGATGTAAAACAAGGAGGCAGGGAAATGAAATGGCAGCAGTGTTTAAGGGATAGAAGAAGATACTGAGAGGAGTGTGAAGGGTGTAAAGCAAAATGGACAAAGAAAATGGAGGGAGAAATAATAGATATTAGAACAGAGGAGGAGTTTTAGAAATTTGTCAATAAAGGAAGACGAGGTAAAAGAGAGGGGGGTACGATACAGGAAGAGCAGTGTGTTACACATTTTAAAGAATAGTTGGGAGTAGAAGAGAAAAAAGAAGGGGAGTGGAAGGAGGGGTAGTAGGAGGAAGGGCGGCGAGTAGAAAGTTGGGAATGAGCGATTACGGAGGAAGAAGTGATGAAAGCAATAAAGGAGGTGGCGGTTCATAAAGGAGCAGGGTGTGATGAAATTGAGGGGGAATTATGGTAATATGCACCAAGAGGAGTAAAGAAGGGATTGGTGGATTTGCTTAATAAAGTGTTGGAAAGGGGAGAGATACCAAGTGAATGGAACGAAGCAATAGTGATACAAATATTTAAGAGTGGGGATCATAATGACCAAAAAAATTATAACGGGATATCATTACCATGTACGACATG
>JAVBJR010001134.1:0-2563 GCA_031546965.1 Dysgonomonas sp. | reverse complement strand
AGCGATTACAACATTTGTTACTGGTGACTCAGGTATGAAGTCTTTCGTGATCTTGAAGCTCACCAGTAACATTCCCTCATTGACGATGTTCACGTCCGTCACAACGTATTTTGGAGACATGAGCAGCTCGATAAACCGGTCAACATAAACACATATTTGAAATATATACATTTTATTCTATTAACATGTGTTTGGTTAACTGATATTGGGTTAATTATCAGATTGTGAAACATGTGATGTTGAGTCATGCGCCCTTTGACTTTGATAATTTGTGCTTATTTTATAGGTTGTTTACTTTTTATTTACAAACATTTATTTAATTTATTTCTTATGTTACAGATCTGTGTTTTTTCTCCTTTTTTTGTGGTTATGTAACATGTATTACCTTTATTACACAAATTACAAACGAACATTGCATTTAAATAATCCAATTGCAATCAACATCCTTGTGTTGCAGGCTTGGCCCAATTGGTAGATCGTTGGTCTTTCAACCAAAGGACCTAGGTTCAAGTCCCAAACAAAAAACCATATTTCTTAACCATTTAAAAACATCACCAAAACATGTTGGGATGTTGACTAGCAAGTTAAGAAACACTTTTGAGTTGTAAAAAAACGCATATTTACATTCTTACAGTGTACGACCCGCATCCTCGCCGGCCCGCATCCTGCTCATCCTGCGCGCTGACTCATTTCAATGAATTAAATCAATTGGGGAAGACGGTCTGGAGGCCCTCTGGGCCTCCAGCGACCCATAGATTATATCCCCCCTTGGTGGTCACCAGCCGACTCATTTCATTCACTTCTTGCGATGAATGTTAGGATCCGTATCCAGCCTGGCTATGGGATGCGGGCCGGCGAAGGATGCGGCCCTACGCTGTAAGAATGTAAGTTTGCTAAAAAAACACCAATTACCACTTAAACTAATTATCCCTTAACTTCTAAAATCAAAGTCAGGTTCTGCTGCAGGACCCAAGATGGCGCCTAAAAATGATTTACGAAGTACTGAATTGTTTGATACGTACCGGTACATATGGGTCCAGTGTCGATAGCCTCAGGCAGGGCTAGTTGATATACAGTGTTACGTCATCCAGGTGCAGGTGAAGCCATATTGGCTTCAGATAGGACTGAATTTGAATTTCCCGCCCTAGTTACGTCATCGCTGGGTGGGAGGGGCCTTAATACCTTCAGATAGGACTGAATTTGAATTTCCCGCCTGCTGACGTCACCGGCGGTGGGAGGGGCCTAAAATAGCTTCAGATAGGACTGAATTTGAATTTCCCGCCGCCTGACGTCACCGGAAGGGGGAGGAGCTTGTGAAATTAGGCCATGCCCATTGACCAATCACAAGTCGGCTTGGCCACGCCCACTTATGACGTCACTTCCGTCGGTATACTGCCCTCCTATACTACTTATAAATAACCTCACAAGAATTTTGGAGCAAAAATGTCAATTTTCATGATTTCACTTACGAATATTTTGCAAGGTAACCAATTATCGTTTTCGAAAAAACCTTGAATGGTTATCTAGGCAACACCTTTCTCAATATTCGTACCAAATTTCATGCTTAGGTGCTTGAAACTGTTCTGTCCAACCTTTTGTAAACGTTTAAAAAACATCATTTTCGCTTAATTTCCAGAGTCATTTTTAAACGTTTGGCTAATCGCAGCATAATAAACTTGCAATCAAAATAAAGTACCACAATCCTACTATAATGTCTAATTTATTTATAATTTTTACATTAACAGATGCGGAGAAAATGAATTTTTAATAACATCACAATTACCCCAACTGGCCAACTTGTATTTCCACACCCTTCCCTCTTGTGGCCACCTGGCGGAGGGAGAGCGAGTTACACTAGCAGTAACCTTCCACCTTAAAGTCGCTTTGAAAGGGAACTGGTTTGAAGACACGCCCTCCATAGTCTCTATTGCTCCCCTCTTGCCCTGTGTAAGACTATAGATACGTATGCCTACGTTGTGTAGATGCTATTCATAATGACATGTGTTTGCATCGTGGTGTAATCAAATAATTGTGTAACACCAAATATGGAACACAAGAATATTTGCTTGATCAATGATGTACTTAATTAAGTTGTTCAAATTGTTGGCCATCTGCTCCATAACATAACTGAATTGTCTTCAATAGTGTTTGTCGAATATCTGCAAGCATTTCAGCAGTTATTGAAGCTTATGGCAGTTGTGATTCGGTGCTTAAGATCTTCCAATGAAGGTACTTGTGTGACATACACCATGTCTTTCACATATCCCCACATAAAGAATTAACTTTCAAAAGCTACC
Source organism: Dysgonomonas sp. (assembly GCA_031546965.1). Taxonomy (GTDB): domain Bacteria; phylum Bacteroidota; class Bacteroidia; order Bacteroidales; family Dysgonomonadaceae; genus Dysgonomonas_A. Next base: position 266 of record JAVBJR010001134.1, on the reverse strand, counting down.
TACAGTTTGGTTACACTGCTATGCCACAGAGCCATGCAGCAGTGCATCAACATTGCACTGGCAAAACATTTTATATGACATCACAGACACGTTAAATAACAAAACCAATTACGTTTTTAGACGAATCTCGTCCTTGCCGTCAACATTCTAATTGGAACTGACAATGTAAACGCAACGGTTAAAAAGGTGCGATTTCAATGACCTTGGCAGAAACGTTCAAGGTCGCCGGAAGTATCATATTTGAAATCGCCATGGTGCAGTTCCTA
>JAVBJR010000938.1:0-2603 GCA_031546965.1 Dysgonomonas sp. | reverse complement strand
TTACGACAAAGTAGTTATTCGAGCGGAGCGGTTGCGGTTCCGCGCGCGGATACGTTGCGAACGGGAGTTGCGCTCGGTAGCGGTCCATAATGCCCTTCGGATTCACTTTTCGCGTCGAAGCCCATAACTCCCGTTTCAGGAAGGGTGAAAATGTGCACTACGGCTTAATTTGCAGCCAACAGGTCAGTCTTTAATATGTACGTAATGAATTATTTTAGCTATTAAGTTTTTCCGAAAATATTAGGCGCAAAGTGAAGATTTTGGAATTAACTTTTGCATACCAAAAACGCATTTTCATTCATAACTCAGAAAGTGTTCAAGCGATCGTAATTTAACTTAAACGCGACTCTAAACATGTCAAATACTTGCTACCATCGCAATTTCAAGATTTTTAGAATCGTGGTTTTAACGCTAGATCGACTGGTGCATAATGCCCTGTGGTCCATTCATCCCCGGTCTCCCCTATGTTGTTTGGTTGGCTCAGATTTAATTATTTTGTGCCTGTCATAAAAACAATGTCGGGTCATTCCATGTCATTTTGAACGATTTAAAAAAACACAAACCAAAAACAGTTCACCCACCTTTCCAAAAAATTATGTTAATTTAGTATATTGAAGATGGGTATCCAGTAAGCAAAACCCTGAATGGATTAGTCCTGAAAAAATTTATTGCAGATTCCACAGGCACGTGACACATCCACAAATTAGGCTTAGCAGCTCAAAATTCAACAGTTATGTTGTTAATAACTCCAATAATAGACCCACCAAAATAGTTAAATAGTGCACTCTAGTGACCCTTTTGTAGTTTTTAATGACAAATCCAAATGTGTAGATAGGAATGACCTACGATATACGCTTTTTTTAATATAAGCACTTTAAGCAATAAACTTCAAACTATAAAATGACGATGTGGGACCAATTTTAAAACTCTGAATTTTTAACGGTAGTTGCAGATAAATATTGCCCACATGTAGTTAAAATATCAAGAGGGTGGTTTTTATTTTGGATTTGTAAAAAAATACACTTATATCAGCAATGAGCTTCAGTGAAAATGCATATTTATAACGCAGAATCTTTTGTATTAAAATTAATTGTTGGAATAATAGATAACTTCTGTTTATGCTAAGTGAAAATGCTGAACACACCTGCCACGTTGAAACAATATGCCATGGAAAAACCTGATGAGCATGGTGACATCAGAGTAAAGTGCATGAAACAAGACACTGGCAACAATATTTTGGATTGGAACGTAGAACACCGTGATATCTGCTAGATCAGTATTCAAAGTGTCCTATGCTTGAACCACCAGAAATGATGGGAAGAAGTGCAACAAAGTATAAACTTCAAAACAATAATACTCTTGCGATGATAAAAAGTGCTACTCATCATTTATGACAATGAATGCATACAGATGTACCCGTCGTGTTTCTAAACTGAAAATGTGTTTCAGTATACAGTATATGATTACCTTTAAATTCAATGTTGTTTGAAATAACACAACTTACTGTTTATAAAACTAATGTTGTTTTGCCTGTCCAGTTATGAGCAAAGGTATTGAAAACATAATGAAGAACCATTCAGTAGTGCAAATGCTCGTTCGTGTACAATATTTTTTAAAAAATAAATGACGAAAAACACCCTCTTTAAATTTTAAAAACTTGTTAGCAATATTAACCTGTAACTATTGTAAAATTTTCATATTTTTAAAATTGGTCCCACATCGCCGTTTTATATGGGTTGAAGTTTATTACTAAAAATGCTCATATTAAAAAAGTTTATGTCGTAGGACATTTCTGTTTGCAGATTTGGATTTGTCATTAAAAACTACACTAGGATGCATAATTTCACAATTTTCATACATCCATTTTTGGAATTATTATCAAAATTGCTGAATTTTGAACTTCCACTAAGCCAAATTAGCATACGCTTCAAATGCTTGTAGAATTGGCAATGATTTTTTGAAAGACTAATCCATTTGGAGTTTTACATACTGGATACCCCTCAACTACATATTAAATTATCATAATATTCTGGAGTGTTGGGTGAACTCCATTATTAAATTGACATGGAATGACCCTGCTTTGTTAATTTTTTTTTGATATATTATTGTTCCAGATTTTTTTCTAACCTTGTGTAGGGTGTTTTGAGTGTATATCTTCATTGGGCCATATTTTTTAACTTTTTGTTTTATCAATAAAGTGATTATTGACATGCATTTACACCTTACTTTAGAATTGTCCTATTTTAAGTATTAAAAATGTTTTTCCCACATTTTGACACATAAGGAATTCATTTTTGAAGATGAAAAATATCTCATATCAGTACTTCAGTACTTTGGATTTTTAATTATTGTTATATATTTCCAACTTGGAGAGGGTGCAACAAGGATCAATTACAGGGCCTGCAACCTTGTGGTGGGGGTGTGAGAAGGTATTTAAAATAATAACATTGATTTGCAGCACGTTTTGATTCAGCCTTCTTCATTGTTGCCATTTCACAGCTTGAAAACAAACAGTGATGAAAACCAAGAAGGAAAAATGGAAAGCAGAAATATAAGTGTATTTTTAGAAATATTCAGAAGTAGGCCGATTCATTTCCTTTTTG